>NZ_PPPD01000006.1 GCF_002901445.1 Deinococcus koreensis | reverse complement strand
GGCACACCAAGCGCCCTGCGCTCAGCTGCCGCGTCGTCGATCCAGACCTGGGCCTGAGCCAGCGTGCGCTGCCGGGTGGCCACGGCCTGGGCCTGCTGGACTCGAAGCTGCGCGGCGGCTGAGCGCAGGTCACGCTCTGCGGCTTCCAGTGCGGGAGCATCCACCGACCACCGTTCGGAGGACAGCGGCGTGAGCTTCTGGAGTCGGAAGGCGTCCTGGGCAGTGGTGCGCCAGTCCGCACTCCAGAACTCAACGCTGGCCAGGGCCCCCCTGTATCGGCCATCGCCCGTTCCAGCGCGGCCGTGTCAAAGCCGGTGACCTGGCTCAGGTCGTAGCCGGTGAGTTGGGACAGGTCATAGCCCTGCACGGACTGCACGTCGTAGCAGTCCTCGGCCTCGGCGGCGTTCTTGAGTAGGGTCTGGTGGTCTATGTACAGGGCGGCCAAGTCTTGTTCGAAAAGGGCCGCCGCCGACTGCAGGTCGCGCACGGCCCGCTGGGTCAGCTCCCGCCACACCGTCTGGGCGCGCCGGAGCAACTCGGCGGCGGCCGCGTTGATCTCCCGAACGGCGCTGGTCTGGGCGTCCACCTGGGCCTGGAGCTCCGCCACCGCCGCGTTGTACGCCTCGACAGTGCTCTTGGTCAGGGTAACGCGCTCTATGCCGGTGCTCAGCGGGCGGTTGAGCGTGAGGTTCGACCCCGCCAGGGTGCCCGTCCACACGGCTGTGTCGGTGCTGCCGAACACCGTGGTGGAAAACCACAGGGTAACCGTGGAGCCCTGCCGCGTGCCACTGAACGTCGCGTTGCGGCTGGCAATCTTTTGAAGGGTTTCGCCAGCTAACACGACCTGGTAGGTGCCGCTGAGCCGCCCGTTCGTGTCTGTCCACTGCACGATCTCCGTGCCGTTGCTGTAGAGCTTGACGTGGGCCACCGGGGCGGCGAGGGCGGACGGGGACAGCAGCAGGCTCTGAACAAGGAGACGGGGCACGGGTGTGAGTTTAGGCCAGGGGTCTGGTCTTCCAGACCGCAGGTGCCTGATGCCCCGGTACGAGAGCGAGCACAAGATAGTTGCTTAAACTATTTTATATTTTTATAAATAGTCACTGAGTTTTCAAGAAAATCGAAGCTGACTTTTTTGAACCCTCCTTCATTTTTCGTAAATGCAACAAATTCAATGTAATTGGTTTTTGTCGGCAGAGTAAAAGGATGGTACTCTTCTTTGTAAAAGTAGGCGTGATACTTTGTCTCATCATTTATACGGTAACCTATAGCATCATCTGAAAACAACTCTAGAGCCTTGTCTTTAAATGGGTAAAGCAGATCCTCAAACGCATTATCATATATGCTGTAAGATAGTTGAATTTTCGCGTTTAAATCTACACCGTCTTCGGAAAACTTTCTTGAAATCATGGGTATTTCAATATATTTCCTATTGCCAAGTACAGCTTTCATAACATCAATGATTTTATTGCCCTTAATTTTGATTGCGTTTCCATCAAACAGGATGTTCAAGTTGCATGCAGAGATGTTGAAACTCCTATCGAGATTAATCACGCGTTTTGAAAAATCTAAACCATCTAAGTCTTCATCTATAAGTATGCCGGAGTCTTTCAAATCTTGTCCAAGAGATACAGTCACTCTTTCACAGGCCGCACTTGCCTCACCTAAACTTGAAAGAATAACCAAATCAATCAAAACAATTTTGAGATTGTATCTCATGTTCTCCTTTAAGGCCGCCACAGACGCAGAGATCAGCGTTCAGTGCTGTTCGCCTCCTGTGCATATCAGACGCAAGGAGCCGTAGCAACGTCAATCCACCCTACCAGAGCAGACGCTGGTCAAGGGCGGAATACGAGGCGGCCGACCACATCAGGGCGGCGCAGAGCGCCCCGTGGAACATGGCTGACCCTCGACCCACCCAATCCGGGTTCACAACCACCAGCACAGGTGTCCTGCGGGCACCAAAGACGTCACCAGGAAACACTCTTAAAACATTTAGGCTGAAAAAATTATTTGATGTTTTCATGTTTATATGAAAGACTGAATTCATCAGATGAAGGTGCGGAAAGCGTCCATGAAGAAGTACGTAAGAGTGAGAGACCGCGCCACCGGACGGGTGCAACTTGCTCACCGCGTAGTGGCGGCCGCGATGCTCGGCCGACCCCTACTGCCCGGTGAAGTGGTACACCACCGCGACGGCGACAGCACCAACAACGTGGCGGCCAACCTGCTGGTGTTGCCGAGCCAGCGGCTGCACGCGCACCTGGAACACCGGCTGCGCCGCGAGCGGCAGGGCATGCCGTACCTCTTTCCTGAGCTCTTGACCGGCGTTCACGAGAACCGGCAAGGCACACTATTTGAAGGGGTATGGTAGGGCCGCCGAACCCCTGAGGCCTCCAGTGGTGAACCGCCCGCTGCGGCCTGCCAAGAGCCGCCCGCACCCGCGCTTGACACCTCGGTGCCAAAAGTCGAAAATACGACTATGCCGCCGACGGCCCAGCTCAACCGCAACGCCATCCGGGTGATGGCGCTGCTATACCACGGCACCGCCGGGCAGCACTACGGCCTGAGTATTGGCCGCGCGCTGGAGATGGGTAACGGCACCCTGTATCCGATCTTGGACAAACTTGAGACCTGGGGGCTGATCGGGGCGCAGCTGGAGGCGCTGGAAGGGGAGGGGCGCCGGCCCCGGTGGTACTACCACCTCACGGCCGCCGGGATGCGCCGCTATGAGGAGGAGCGCCACGTGCTGTTTCCAGGTGGGGCCGAGGTGCGCCGTGCGTGAGGTCAATTGGCCGGAACTCCTGATCGCCTGGGTGCTTGGTATGGTCGCCGTGGAACTTGGGGGGTGGCTGCCCCGGGTCGCTGCCTGGATCGTTCGCCGGCTGGCCCGGAACCTTCCGGCGCGGGCGTCGCGGCGGGAGGCCGAGTGGCTGGACGCCGTCGAGGAGACGCCAGGCCAATGGAGCAAGGTCATCCGGGCGCTGGGGTTCGTGCCGGCGGCCATCGCCATCCAGCGCGCCGCGCCGCGGTCCCTGGCCCCGGTGCCGGGGGGGTCACGGGGGATGCGGTTGCTCTTGCGTCTGACCCGGGCTCAGGCAATGCTCGTGTTCGTCCTCGTGGGGTTCCTTGACGTGTCCTGGGTGCTTGTCGGCGCCCTGAGCACGTCGCCGGTGCCGCTCGGCGGGCTTCTGGGGCTGCATCTGCTTGCTGCCTTCCTGTACGCCCTGAACTGGCGGGGCCTCGGCGTGGACTGGCCCTGGCTGCGCACGTCGCCGCAGGGGGCGGCCCTCATGCTCGCGCTCGCCTTGTGGCCGTTCATATACGTGCCGTTGGTGGGCGAAGCGCCGCCAACGTGGGCCGGCGCGGCCTGGTTCGCGACGCTGCATGTCCTGTGGGCCTGGGAGGGGTACTGGGACGGCAGGCGGCCCCTGGTCAAGCGGGGCGTCTTGGGCTGGAAGAGCAATTCGGCCGGGGGGTAGGGGCCACCGCCGACGCGTCATGGGCCACCACGTGTACGAGAACCGCCTGGCCGGCATCCCATGGGTCAACGCCTGACTTCAAGGCCAGAGGCAAAGCCCGGCAGGAAGCGGGCCAACAACCTGGAACCCCGCCGAACCACACAGGGCCTTGACTATTTCCTATATAGGAAATAGTTTAAGGCTGTGGCACGCGCAACAACAACCTCGGACGTGTACAACGCGGTAGCGGAGCCCCAGCGGCGGCGCATCCTCGCGCTGCTGCGCACCGGGCAGAAGGCGGCCTCCGAGATCGCCGACGCGCTCGCGCTCGCGCCGTCGCCCACCTCCAAGCACCTGCGGGTCTTGCGCCAGGTGGGCCTGGTGAGCGTGCGGGAGGATGGGCGCCACCGCCACTACACGCTCAACGCGCAGCCGCTGCGGGAGGTGCACGCCTGGACGGGGGGCTTCGAGCAGTTCTGGAGCGAGAATTTCGATCGGCTCGAAGCGTACGTGGAGGAACTTGGACACCTGGAGGACGACCATGCAACCGACTGACGCCGCAGAACCCGAGCAAAGCCGCCAGATCGAGACCACCCGCCTGATCCGTGGCCCGAGATCCCTGGTCTTCCGGGCATGGACCGAGGCGCGCCACCTCGACCGTTGGTTCGGGCCGCGCGGGTTTACGACCACCACGCACGCGCTCGAGTTTCGCGTTGGCGGCGTCTGGGCCTTCGACATGCGCGGGCCGGACGGCACGGTCTACCCCAACCACATCGAATGGCGGGAGATCGTGCCAGTGCAGCGGATCGCATTCCGGCACGGCGCCCACGCGCACGACCAGGCCGCGTTCGACGTAACTGTCCGGTTCGTAGACCGGGGGGAGCAGACCGAACTCACCCTGCGTACCGTTTTTCGCAGCACGGCAGAGCGCGACGCGGCGGTGGATCGCCACGGCGCGGCCGAAGGTGCCCAGCAGACTCTGGAGCGCCTGGAACGCTTTGTCGATGAGTTTCAGGCCCCCTCTACGTGAGCGCGAGCGACAGTCCGCACCCATGCCTATGCCCGGCCGCCCCACTTGAAGCTCCACGGGTGGTGCTCGCCGCAACCGGACCATCAGCCCATTCAATAAAGGAAGACCCATGAGAAAAGTCGTCTTATTCGTACACGCGTCGCTGGATGGCAAGGTGCAGGGCCCCGCACCGTGGGATCTCGGCTGGATCCGTTACGGGCCCGACCTCGAGCACTTTGCGTCGCAGACGCTTGCCGATACCAGCACGGTGATCTGGGGCCGTGTGACGTACGAAGGCATGCTGAACCACTGGCCGAAGGTCGCGGCCAATCCCGGTAGTTCCGATTACGAGCGCCAACACGCTGCCTGGCTGGACGCAACCGAGAAGGTTGTGGTGTCCACCACTACAGACCGCAGCGACTGGAGCAACACACGCTTTGTCGCGCGTGACGTTCCAGAAGAAGTATTGAAACTCAAACAAGAGGAGGGCGGCGACATCACGGTGGTGGGTAGTCCGAGTGTTGCGCACCTGTTGATGCGCCGCGACCTCATCGACGAGTACCGCCTGACCGTGAGCCCCATGGTGCTGGGCCGGGGCACCGACCTGGCCGCGCCGGAGATGGATCGACAGAACCTCCAGCTCGCCGGATCCGAGGCGTTTCCTTCGGGCCTCCTCGGGCTGACGTATCGCCGCGGGCGGTAATGCCCGCAGGGTCTGGAACCCTGACGCCCACGCCTGTCCTGGAAGCGCTTCGCCGCAGCCGCGAAGGGCCGCACATGAAATTCCCCGAGCGTCCGGCCATGCACCCACACGTTTTCGCGTTCCGGCCGGCTCACATCCACAGGAGGTCAAGATGTCCACATCTGTGCTCTACATGTCCATGTCGCTCGACGGCTACATCTCCGGATCCAACGACGCACCGGGCAACCCCGGCGGCGACGGCTTCATGCGGCTGCACGATTGGTACGAGATGCGCTGGGACGGATCGCCTGTACCGACCACGCGGATGCCGACCGCGCATTCCACTCTCGGCAAGCAGTTCATGGAAGAGACCAACGCCACGGGTGCAGTGCTGGTGGGTCGTCGCACCGCGGAACAGGTGGATCATTGGAGCGGCGACCACCACGGTGTCCCGATCTTCGTTCCCAGCCACCGGCCTCCCGGCCCATCCGTCGCACAGTACCCGCTGGTAACGTATGTCCTGGACGGCATCGAGAGTGCGATGGCACAGGCGAAAGCTGCCGCCGGTTCTCGGAACGTGATGGTGCATGGCGCGTACACGGCACAAAAAGCGCTTGAGGCTGGGGTGCTGGACGAGGTGCAAATTCACCAGATTCCAGTGCTGTTTGGCGGTGGCCGTCGGCTGTTTGAGGTGCTGCCCTCACGCCTCGAGCTGGAGGTGGTTCAGGTCATCGACACCCCCGAAGCCACGCATATTCGCTACCGCATACGCCGCTGAAATTCCACCGGACGGGCCGCGCCGGACATAGATCGCCACGATGTCCAGCCCACCCGTTCGGTGGCGGCTCCTTCCGGTGTTGAACCGCTTCACAGAACCCCAACCAGCCCACGAGGTCATCCTCAAGGTCATCGACCGCCAGCGCCGCGTAGTCCTTGCGCGTGGTGTCCACACGCTCGTGCCCGAGGTGCACCGCGACCCGCCCGATGTCCTTGACCTGCTCCAGCAGCCGTATCCCTGTGTCCGTGCGCTCTTGGATGGAAGCCCCAGAAGGTGACGCCTGCCTCCAGGAGCGCTTTTTTCAAAGCGAGCACGCACGTCCCGGATGGGACGTGCTGGAGGCCAGGCCACCGTACCACTGGCACACCGTGAAGGGTGGCAAGACGTCGCGCTGGCTGGTCATACGGGCACGCATCGCCAACGGTGTCGAGGACGCGCGTGGACGCCATCTCCCAGGCAAACTGGTGTGGATGGTTGGGAGAAACGCCGAGCGGGAGAGATCAAGTACGACGCCACCAACTACCCGGCAAGCACGTCAAAAGCGCAGATCGTCGGCGGTATCAAGTCGCGCTGGTCGTGCGGGACGGTGCACGCGCAGGCCAAGGAGGAATGGGGGCTCGATCATTGCGAAGGGCGGCTATGGCGAGGTTTGACTCATCACGTGAGGTTGGTGATGTTGACGATGCTGTTCCCGCAGACCGTCCGGGCAGCGATCAGCGCTATGGGACGGCTCATGACCCTGCCGCAGGCCCGACGAGAGGCGAGCCGAATCCTTTCTGGGATTCGGCTCGGTCGGTGTCCACGCTGCGGGGAATCCGTGCGAGGCGCATCTCCATGAGCCGGACGAAAAGTGACAAAGTCCTGCTAGCGGACGGTTAAGAACCTGTCCCTTCTTCGCGACTGTGGCTAGTTGGTGTCGTCTCAGGCGCCCACGCCACCGCTAAGGTACGTACTTGATCCTCAGCGAACGCGGCGTACGCATGCACCTCCACCTCGTGCCGCTTCCAGCCGACGAACAGCAGCGCCGTGTCGTCCTCGACCAGGAGACCCGCGCGCGCCTGCTCGATCAGGGGCTGTTGGGTCGCCCGGTCGGCCGCCAGGGTATCCGGGAAGCTGAGCCAGGTGCCCACCCAGTCGATCGACGGCCCATGCACGGTGCGCAGGGCGTCCGTCCACCCCAGGACGTACCCCGGATCCAGCGTGAACGGCTGGGTCGCATCGTGATCCGTCCAGCGCAGGTAACCGGCGGGGGCCGCGTAGGCCACGTGCAGGATGCCGTCGTCCCGGTGGCCGAACAGTGGCCCACTGCGGAAGGCGCCGGGCACAGACAGCTGGCTGTGGAGGCACTGGGCCGCCTGCACGCTCAGTCTCACGGCGTCGATGGGCATGACGCTGTTCTCCAGGTCGGGCGACCATTCCCCGGCCAAACCCAGGAAGCGGCGGTGGGCGCGGCCCAGCCGGAAGAGCATGGACACCCCGGCCTACCGGACGCGGGGGAAGCGGCGGTCGAGCTGGTTCAAGAGGGCCTGCGCGCTCACCTCGTAGGATTTGCTGTACGTCCCGGTCAGGGTCGTCGTGCCCGCCGAGCTGATGACGGTGAACAGCATCTCGTACGGCAGGGTGCGGACTGTGCTGCCAAACGAGAAGGTATTGACGGTCTCGGCCCGTGAGCGCAGCACGACCTGATTTCTCTCGATCTCCTCCGCCTTCCAGGGCATTCGACCGGGCAGGGTGGGAATGGTCGGCGCGGTGGCCACCACCGCCGCGAGCACCGGGTTGTCGTCACCCGCCGCCACGACTCCGGTGCGGTAGGTGACGACGGTGGTAACGCGGGTAGGCGACGGCAGGCCCGTCGTGGGGGCACAGGCGGCCAGGGCGGGCACGAGCAGCAGGGACAGGCGCAGTGGGTTCATCGGGGGCCTCCAGGGGCGTCAGGGCTGGGTCTTGTAGTTCTTGACATTGACCGGCAGGGTGGCGATCACCGTGAACTCTTTGCCGTAGTCGTCCGGCTGCATGCTGGTGCGGAGGAGCAGCCCCGGCCTGGCCTTGAGATCGTCGGTGAAGCCGCCCTCCGGCACCCCGTCCATCCGGAAGGTCAGGCGGGCAGCGCGTGCCGGGGTGCCGGGGATGATGTACGGCACGTCCGCGTCAGCCGTGATCGGCTGGGCGTCCGGGACGGCCTCCACCTTGAGGAGGGTCGGGGTGCCGAAACAGAAGTTCTTGAGCGCCCCCTCTCCCAGCCAGTTCTTCTCGTATGGCGAAATAGGCGTCAGGACGACCTTCTCCTGGCCGGATGACGTGGCCGAGCGGGTAAGTCGGGCGAGGCGATGCTTGTCTACAAAGTCCACCAGCGTCTTGGAGTCACCGAACAGGCCACCCAGCAGCGTGTTCTCGAGGTTCAGGGCCCGCAGACAGGGGCGGGTGTACGGCCGTGCCTGGGTGCTCACGACGGTCAGGCCGCCGTTGTCGAGGAAGAACTGGGCGGAGGCGTCGAGGTTCACTGCACCCGGCCCACTTTTGCAAGCCGTGAGGATGAGGGCGCTGCACATGACGAGCAGGCGAAGGGTCATCGGTCGCTCCTGGGCAGCCACTGGTCGAGCAGCACGGTGAACTGGTGGTAGAGGGCGAAGCTGGCGTCTGAACGGGTGACGACGCCGATCCGCACGGTGGACGGGTTGACTTGGAAGTCGAAGGTCTGGTCGAGGTACGGAAGGCCACTGAGGTCGGGGTCGCAGGGCAGGCGCAGGAAGAGCGTGTCGCTGGTGTGCCCGTCGATATGCCAGTGGTGTCCATGAACTGGCGGGAGTTGCTGGAGGACACGGTCGGCGGCGAGTAGAAACAGGGTCAGGGACGTGGCGTAGGTGGCGGTGTCATGGAGGGAAGGCAGGGCAGTGGGCGGGCGGAAACGCCAGGGTGCTTCCGTGGAGTGCTGGAGGGAGGAGGCGGTGGGCGGACTTGGGGTTGGGGGCATGGCGCTCCAGACGGGTCAGGGCCGTGGGTGCGTGGGGCGGCACGACGAGAGAACGGGGCGGAGGCATCAGCGTGTGCATGGAAGGAACGGTCATCACGATAACATGGCTTTAATCGATATGGCTTTAATTGCATGGCCTGACTCTGGGAGCGTCGCCACGCTACACGGGTGGCGAAAACGCAGAAAGACCCCACCGAGTCGCGCTTGACGTTCGGGAGGCGCCTTCGGGAGGAGCGTCAGAAGCGGGGCATGACGCTGGAGGATCTGGCGGAGGCGAGCGGCATCACGTGGTCGTACATCGCTCAGGTCGAGGTCGGGCGGCGCAACATCTCGGTGGACAACATGCATCTCCTGGCAGCGGGCGTCGGTGTGGCTCTTAGGGAGCTGTTGTAGATGATGTGTGGCGTCAACTCTGCGTTTGCTTGGCTATGGGCGTACAAGCTACGTAGGGAGCGGTTGCGAGCCAAGCGACGGCCAGGAAGATATTGGAGACGCTATTGCCTGAACCTGGGTCACGGTGATGGAGCGGAACATCGGCATCGACAACATGGCGGCTCTGGCAGACGCGTTTGGGCTTTTCCTTGTCTCACTTCTTACGTTAGGGCGTATTCCTCAGCATGGCGCCAGATTTTGTACCTGGCAAAGCTCCAGTGTCGTCTATCAGGGTGCTTGAAACTCGTCACGGCAATTGCAACAGCAGCATGGAGATCAGCGACGCTGGCTTGGGACAAGGCATTGAAAGAAGCGGAGTTGATTGACGAAACCATCGTGGCTGTAAACAAAGTGTCATCCAATCAATGGATGCAAGATTGCAAACAATACTACCAATACTTTTCCCAACTGTATATCAGGCAGTTTTCTCACCAGCCATATGGGGTGGGGAGCCCTCCAGGCACAACGATACAGAGGAAGAAGCAGACGACTAGGAAGGCCAAGAAGCCTGCCAGGCTCCTGCGCGAGGTTCTCGGCGCGAACTCGCGCCTAGTAAAGATTGGCAAGGACTTGTCCATCAACGATGCTGCTGCGAAGGCAAACATAGACTGGTCTTATTTTGCGCAGATAGAGCGTGGCGAGCGGAGCGTCGGCCTGGATGTCATGGATGCGCTCGCACAAGCAGACGGCGTACTACTATTTGAATTGCTGGATCCTAGCTTTCAAAAATTGAACGAGTTGGAACAGTGACCAAGCGAAATCGTTCTGCCCGAAGTCGGCTTGGGCTAACAACAGAGAACGTCACCGGGCAGAATATTCGCCGATTGAGGAAGGAAATATTAGGATATTTAAGCGATAGGGAGTTTTGTGAGTATTTTTTCTCAAAGACTCATATGAAACTATCTAAAGTGACTCTTTCCCGAATTGAAACGGGAAAGAGAGCTGTGTTTGATTATGAAGTTGTTAGATTTGCTGATGTAATTGGAGTAAGTATTGAAGAGATCTTCAGGCCTTAATGGACGTTCGCCGCTTATCCATAAGCCTTCTAATTCTAAGATTAATATTGTTCCTTACATAATGATCTCGCACGGTTGATGCACTATCGACAAGCCTCACTTCGGCTTCTTCTGGATTACCGTCATTAATACATTGGGTTGCAATTAGCTTACGGAACATGTGTGGCTTCATAGGTGGTAGGCCGGGGATCCTACTAGGGTAGATCGAATCTGATGATAAATACTTTTTTGTCCAAGCCTCGGTTAAATTCTGAATATATGTCGTGGATGGTTGGAGACCTGTGGTTGTTGGAAACACGTATACGGTGTTGGTAAGTAGAGGACGATAGATCTTCAAATACTCTACGATTGTGTCCTTGTATGAAGATGCTCTCTCATCGGATGTTAGTGGGAAAATTATTTCTTCCTCGTCTGCAAGCGCTTTGCTGTTACGCCTGTTTTTCATTTCGTGAACAGGGATATGTAAACTAATTTCACCTGATGCATCAACCCGGATGTGCTTCCTATTGAGCGCTTGGCTGCATGTCATAAGTGAGAGATTTATACTTCTCAGAGGAAAGGATGCAAGTATTACAATTAGTATTATAGGTTCCAGCTCCCTCGCGTAAGCGATAGGATTGCTCCTAAGCGATTGTATGTCTTGATAAGCCACTGCAATTGCGTTCCATACAGGTTCAATAGGATTATCGAGCTTTAATATCGTACTATATTTCTCCTTATGATTGGTTATAGCTCTTTTATTCCGCCTGATTTGTTTTCTTAGATAACCGCTGTATCGTTCCAGTGATAAATCCAAATACTTATCCCATCCCCCAACAGATTCTATCTCATCTTTCACGTGTTCTGGCAATATAGAGTAGGATAATTCACTGTTGCGCAACCATCCTACTTCTTTGCGGCATAGAGATAAGGCGAAACGCAGTACACCATCAACGCCTTGACCTGCGCCGCCTGTAATTGCAATTCTCTTATCAATATATTTCAATAGGTAAGCTGGGACGCCAAATAGAGCTAAACTAAGATTTTTGTCATCAATTATGAGGCCTTCGTGAATTAGATACTTATAGTACGCTGAACACATTGAACGATAACTCAACAGTGTATTCCTCTTTCTATCTTTTCTATCCCCCCAGCCATCTCTAGGCTGTTGCTCTCCAATACCGTCTTTGTATTCTGACATATGATTAAAGTCGTAAAACACACTATCAGATAGAGAAATTTTAGAAATTCCCTCCTCATTGAAGAATTTCCTCCATCGACCACTTTTTAGAATATATGAATCATTTGAAATAACATCTTCACAGATGGAAAGAAATAATTGTTTTGGATCTAAATCGCTGCGTTCAAATACTTCTCCCTCCCATTTATATCTGATTGACTCTCTGACTGTTTGCCAGTAGGGAGACGAGTCGGGAATTTCGTCAGGCCACCAGTCTGCTCCAATAGCAATTTGTATCCCCTGACTAATATTGAGATTACTCAGGCATCCTTTAGGCAACTGGAAATACGTTTCAATGTCTCGAGTGGTTATACGTCCCTCTCCCAAAGCGGCATATATGGACTCTGAAGACGCGAAAGGAGGAATGTTTTCGTCGTTATGAGCTATTCTATATAGCTCGTCAATGACTAATATCGGATTTTGCATAAGATTTTCTATATTGTACTTGAAATACTCACCATAAAAGTACTTAACTGCACTGATTTGACTACCATTAAGTTTGTCATCCCGCAATATCTCACCAAAATGCGAGCTCGAAATAGCATCTTGAATGGATATATTCTGACTTTTTAGGGCATTTAACATGTAAGATGCGTACACTCGAGAAGATTTAGACTTCTGGGCTTTCAAGCGGTGTAGTTGAGTCAAGTATGAAGTCATGGAATTAAAAACCTCATTTGGGAGGGGAGTTCGGAAAACCAGGTTATGCCGTCTAGATCGAGAAATTTCTTATTTTAATCCATATACCTCCTGCGATAAAAACGAGGGCACGCGCATCCCGCGCTGACAGGGACTGCATATACATCTGTTGACTATTTATCAACAGGATATCATAGTAAACTATGGGTAGTTTACAGGTCATATTTTTAAACATCCTGTATTCACGCTGGTTTACTACAGCAAGAATCTATTCCTATTGTTGTATATTTGCATGAAAAGTCACCTCCCTATGATTTGAGGCTTATCGTCTCCGCATCATGTAGATTCCGCTATAATGTAAAAACCCTAAGCGTTAGCGCTTAGGGTTATTTATGTGTTTTTCACCGCCGCTTGTAGCGGAGTTTTTAACTTATATATGATCCAGAGTGGTATTTCAAGTTCATACTGCACCCGCTCACCAAGCAGTTTGGCGGAAGCGCGAGGCCGCTGGCAGGGCGGGGCGCTCCTCGGCACGTACGTGGGAACGGAACTCCGGGTCTCGCTCGTCTTACCCACTGCCTGCCAGGCCCATCTCTATCCCCCCTGGACATCTGCCTGCCCTACCTCATTGGGATCGGGGACGCCCTCTCCAGCGTGCATTCCGACGCCGACTGGACTGGAACGTGGATCGCCGCCCCAGACGGCCGCCTGCCGAGTCAGCGCGACGACCTCTTGTGGCTCCGGCTGGGGGGCCGGCGCGGCCTGTTCAGCGACCGCCACCCCCTGGTCGTGGCTGGAGTCGAAGACGGCTACCTGGGGGCCCGCGCCTACCTCTGGGACGAAGGCGAATCGCTGGAGATCGACGTCAGGGTCGGCCCGCCGGGTGACAGCTAGCATCTGTTTGCCGATCTCCTCCAGAGCGTGGATGACCACCCAGGTTCAGCCTCAGCGTGCCCGATTCTTCGCCCAACGGCTGTCGCGAAAGATCGAGCAAGTGCCGCGCCGCTGTTCTGGGCGCCCGCTGCCCTGCGAAGGCGAGATCACGCTCCTAAGGTCAAGCGCCGACGAAATTCGCCAGTGGAAGCGGCTGCAACATCAGCGCTGATGTAGCGCCCCAGCCAGGACAGCCTCTTTCTGACCAGGACGGGCAATTGAGCGCGCTCTTATCTTGCCCTCTTCGCCACCCTCACCCTGGAGCGTGCCGGGACTGCCTTCCTGGGACGCCAGCGAAGAGGGAATAGGGACGAGGATTTGAATCCCGCCCGCCTGAACTGGGCACACTGGTGTATGAACCTGATGCTGGAGAATGCCTACTGGCCAACGCACCTGCCTGTCCCTCAGCGCTGGCTGTGGCAGTCGATGTTCGACCTGGGCGTCACAGCTGCCTGGGAGGATCCCTATAGCCTTGCCGTCAATGCGCTCAGCCAACGATTGGGTACAGAGTCCCGCACCATGTTCGTCGTCCGGTGGCAAGGCAGAGAACTTTGGCGTGGGATGCGCACCGGTCAGGTTCGCACCTGATGGAGCAGGCGGCCGTAGTTACCTCGGCGCTCAAGCTCGAGCAGCGGCATGGCTTCAGGGGCCTGCTGCGCTTCTGCTGACCCCCCAGAGGTTCACCTTTAGGCACACTCCCAGTCTCCAATACCTATAGAGGCCCCTCGCTTTTCACCGTCAGATTTGCCCTCGTGCGAGGCGTGCCACGTCCGTCCAGACTTTCCCGCACCATGGGCACATGACGAACCCAAGTGTCGAACTGCCACGCTCTGGCCGGTGCATTCAGCCGGGCGACCTGCTTTCCGAGTCCGAGGCACGTGATCTTGTGATCGTGCAGAGAGGTGAGCACCCACTGATGCTCGCTGTGATGGAACCCCGGAGGCTGGGCGGCGTATGCATGTACCGTGTCGAACTCCCAACACCGGTCAACGTTCTTGATGGGCTGATGACAGGGACACGCCGACCGGACTTCACCGTCGATGAACTCGAAGCGGCGGGCAGGTGTGAAGTTGAACTTTACGTCACGGTCTTCGTCCCGATTGGAAGCGGCCAGATGGTTGCACGCCCACTGGTGGAGGCGACGCCCAGCGATTTCACGGCCTACTGGGCCTGGCGCAGTGCCATGGCCAGGATGAACTGATGACAGTGCTGGAGCAGCAGGACGTCCAACCAGCCCACTGGACGCCAGCACAGCGCACCCGCAACGAGCGCATGAGTGCCTTCCTGCGGGCGCTGCATGTCGAAGGGATGCTGACGGCGGCCTGTGCGGCCAGCGGGGTCAGCCTGCCGTCGGTACGGCGCTGGCGAAACGACTTTCCCTCCTTCGACGAAGCGGTCACGGAGTTCCTTACCAGGATCCGGCTGTCAGCCGTCGAGGACAACATGTACCGCATCGCCACCAGCACCGACCCTAAGATAGCCAACGCTACGGTGAAGGCCGGCGAATTCCTGGCCCGCGCGTGGGATCGGGAACAGTACGGGGAAAGACAGCGCATCGACCAGACCATCACCGTCAACGGTCAGGTACAGATCGTCCACGAGGCCAGAGACACCATCCGCCAAGAGCTGCGAGCCAGCCGGCAGCAACGCCTGCTGGCCCTGCAGACGATCGACGCTCCACCCAGCAGTGGCGACCGTGGATCCTGAAGAGGTCACCCGGCGCGCCCTCGACCTCCGGGTTCCCCGCCTCACGCCAGTCACCAACCACCCGCGCCACCTGGCCTCGCCTGCCCGCCTCATCAGGTGCCCTGGGCCTACGCGGCGGCAGATGCAGCAGTGACTCAGGGACGGCCGTTGGGCGAGGCGATCGCCAACCTGCTGGACTACCTCAAAAAGCACTCAATGCACACTGAGGCGGGGGCGTGGGCTGTCCTGACGGCCCAGCTCTGAGACCGGGGGCCGAAAGCTTTGAATGGGAGAACGCGCAGGGGGGCAGAGCTAACCTGTAGCTTGGGCAGATGCGCGCTTTTCACCTCATTCTCCTGGGAGCCGTCGTCGCTGCAGTTGGTGCAGTGCTGGGAGCTGTGAACCCAGTGCTCGGTGCTGTTTTGGGCGTTGGTGGGGCACTCACATCAATCGCAGCTGCAGTGAAACAGGAGAAAGAGTCTGTGGCTTACATACGTGACTTCTCCACTGCCGATTGGTATTCGCGGCCAGAAGGAGATTACGAGTTAGCTATACCTCGCATCACACACCAGAAGGCACATCCTCAAACTGTTTTTATGCTGCCAGATGGTGAAGGGGGTTTTGAAGCGGCGCTGACCGACATCGTTGTGAAACAGGATGGTGCCGTAGTGGTAAGAGTTGCACAACCAATGGAGGGCCGAGTACAGATCAAGTAGTGATTTGCCGGCCCTACCCTCTTCACCCTCACACGCCCCCGCGCGACCTCAGCCCTCTCAAAAGCCTGACTCCAGGCTTTGAATGCGGTTCTCCAGGCTATCTAGATCGACGTAGGCCAGCCCTGAGGTCACTACGCTGCTCTCTGTCTCAAACAGTCGGTCGGCCATGTCGGAGATTTCACTCTCGATAGCGTCCAGCCGGCTTTCGATGTCGCTGAGGTCGGTCGCCTCAGGCATGCTACGCACCGCGTTCACTGCGATGGCCCTGGCCTCGCGGACGTCCAGGGTCAGCTTGACATTCCAGAGGGCCAGGGCCACGAGGGCCACGCTCAGCAGGATGGTGGGGGTGCGCATGCTGCTGCTCAGGCTACCTGTGCGGTGGAGCCGGTGGGAAAGATGTATGGCGCCCTTCAGGCCTGCAACTGGATTTGGGAATTCCTGCGGGGCCTGACGACCTTCACCGGCACCCCGTGCATCAGCAGAGCGATCAGAGCGGCTACCTCCTGTTGCCCGCGGGAACCGACACCACCCTGCAGCTTGGTCACGACATGCTGCACGACCGAACCCTGGTGGGTTGCGTAGGGAGCCAGGAATGCGCCGGCGTGCCTGAGCACCGTATTGACAGCTTCACTAACCTCGGCGCCCTCATCCAGGTAGCCGAGCTCGGCGGCGCCAATACCGGCGTGCAGGTGGCGACTGGCGTCGATCAGGCAGATCTGATGCCCGGGTGTGCAAGGCGCGCCGTCGGCGAGTTCTTGGGTGTGGTTGCGGGTGACCTCGATGTCCTGACGCCGGGGCGCACTCTCCCCTTCAGGGGAGGCGAGGAAGTGGGCGTAAAACGCCAGCAGTTCGGCGTACAGGTGGTGGAGGTAAGCGTCGGCGGGAGACTTCGACATGGATTCCACCCTGGGATTGAGAGCGGTGCGGATGGCGTGCTCAGTCGGCTCATCAAATCCTGTGCGAGTGCAAGACTGGTTGAAGTGATGTTGCCACATCGGATTAAGCCCAGTTCAGTGGCCATGACCAAGGCCTCTCCCTGTGACGTGGCGCCCTCCCATCTGGCGTTCGCCGCGAGACTGCACGCCTGACAGTACTCCGGGCTGTCACGAAGCAGACTACGAGCTTAGGCATTGAGGACGGCCCAAATCACGCCATTGGTGGCGAAGCTGAAAGGTGGTTCCTCCGTACTGATCGGTATATTTGTGTCCATATCCCATGGTGCAGGAAAGTCAGATCGGACATAGCACGGTTCAGAAGGTGAGATGAATTGCGCCTATACCGCAGTTCTTTGCCGTGTAACTTGATCTATGACTGTTACTGACTGGCTTGCGATCGCTGCCATTCTCTCCTCCCTAGCTGGGTGGTTCGCGGCGTCGCGCTCTGCGGGAGCAGCGGTTCAAAGTGCTGAGGAGGCTAAACGCAGTGCTGATGCTGCAGTCATGCAGGCAATCACCGCGGATTCGCAGCTCAGGCTCATGCAGGAACAATGGGATGAAGAGAGACGAGGTCGAGAGGAGGCAGAGAAACCCAGGATCGACCTTTTGGTGCAGAGCCTACACTACGGCTCCTTCGTAACACTGTTCAACAGGGGAACTCAGGTAGTCGTCCTGAGGCGTGTTTGCATGAACGAAGAACCCATCGACATCCAGGAGTTTCGTTGGGATAAAGTTGGCACTCCGAAGTTGCTGTCAATTCCTCCTGAAAAGGAGTCGTTTCTATTTCACGGCGTCTCAGATAAAGTGTCTTTCAACGGAACTAGGTTCGTCGCCTTCCCCGAGATGGACATTGAGATCGAATTCAACTACGGCAAAGAGACGTGGCGCTGGGCGGGAAAAATCTCCTTGGATACTGATGGAATTTTTCATCTGAGTGGGCGACTCGCAGGTCTTGTCGAGGGGTCATAACCACTCACAGCTGGTTCGTCGGCGCATCTGACGCCGACTACCGACGGCCGAATCCTGGCCCAAGGCATCTGGATCAAGCGCTTGCACCAGCTCGAAGGTGCCGCGTGTTGGAAACCACTTCACGACCCATTGCCGGGGAGCCTCACCCTCGCGGTTCTTCGTCAGATCGTTTAACCCCGCTCGGAGCCAGCGCTCTGCGAAGGATGGGACACGGAGTATTTCTGCACCGCCTGCCGGATGGACGGCCCGCTATGATGGTGTTACCGCAGTCCAGGGACGAAGCCGTACACCCCGTGGAAAGTCTTGATCTGAGCCTTACCTTCGACAGTTGTCCAGAGGTCGTGCCCAGCTTCTTGGAACGGGAGCTGGAAGAACATCTACTTGAGGTTCAGGAGCTAGAACAAGTCGAACTTGCTGGAGGAGACCTTTGCGCCGCAGCGCCTCCGAGACCTGACCCCTAAGCAGTGCCAGACCTTTTTTGCAGGCCCTGGCTAGGGATGAGCTGGATGCCATGACGCGCCGCGACCAGGAGGAATGCTGAGGTTCCGTGCGCTGCCACAGGAGCTCTTTCACCTCGGTGTGTTGACGCTGCCCGCCTTTGATGACCTGCCTCGCCAAGTGCATAAATCGGACGGCAGAACTGGCCCCATGCGCGCCGGCGCGCAACTGCTGATGACGCTCGACTCCGTACAATGGCGGCATGCCCCGGCAAAAAATGCCAGCCGCCGCGGAGATGGCGCTCCTCGTGCAGGCGTCCTCCAGCCGTTTCGGCCGGGAGATCAACCTGCCACATCCCCTGCCAGAGCGGGGGCCAGCCTTCGAGCAGCTCAAGGCCCTGTACCAGGGCTGGGCGGCCGTGAAGTGGGTGGAGGAGCACGGAGAACGCGTCGATGACATCGCCCCCCTCCTGGACGGGAGCAAGGTTCGCGCGGGGAACAGCCTCGATAAACGCTTGTGGCGCGAACGCATCCTCTACGTGACGCCGCTGAATGGCCACTATCGACTGCCGACCCGCCTCTGGCAGTGGGTGCTGCGGGCCGGCGTGGCTGCCGGGCATTTCCCAGCGGTGGTCGCGCCGGAAGCGGCGACACCCCTGGCCGAGCCGGCGGCCCACCCCTACCTCATCACCCTGGCGAACAAACCCAGCGTACTGATCGACCGGGCGACACGCGGCCCCGATGGCTGGAACGACGCGACCCTGCAATACCGTGAGGTCTTCGAGGAAGGCCTCGTCCTGAATTACTTCGAGGAGAATGCCGGCAAGGACGCCTTACGTCAGCAGCTGATGACCCTGGATCCGCGCACCTCCGACGTGTGGCGCCTCCTGACGGCTAAGGCGCTCGAACACGAGCAGGATGACCTGTTCACGCCCATCACCATCAAACCGGGCGAACTCGCCAAGGCCCTGGGTCTGAAACCACACCCGAACGGCAGCGTCCGTCCCAAGGATCTGCTGCGCTGCACGCAGAGCCTGTTCCACCTCGAGCGTCTCTGGCTCACCCTGCCCGACGCCGGCCCGGACGATGACGAGGGTACGCGTCAACGCGTGCTGGCCGTCATGGCCCGGGGCCGCTCCCGCAAGATCGACGGGCAGTCTGTGCCCAGTTCCTGGACGATCGTGCTGGGTGACTGGGCGAAGTACTTCCCACGCTCCTTCGCGCCCATCTTCCGGGGTCTGGTGGAACTTCCCGCCAACTCCGCCACGAACCTCTGGGCCAAACAGATCGGGACGGAACTGTCGTACTGGCTCCGCGAGACCGCCAGTGACGCCACGACCACCCGCTTCATTCCCGTCAAGACGCTGCTCCTACGGGCCAGCCTGATGCAGGACGTGCTCGATCTGCGCGAGCACAAGAACCAGAACCGGGCCATCGAACGCTTCGAGGCAACGCTCGAACTGCTGGGCACCCTCGGATTACATGAGCGCTGGTCGTATGAAGCGCGCAGCTCTGCTGCCATGGACGCCGTGGTCGGCAGGCCGGAGTTCTTCGAGACGTGGTTGGGGAGTCTGGTCGAGTTGCAGGTGCCAGAGCCTTTCCTGCGATCCATCGCGGAACTGGCGAAAACGGAGCAGGCGCCGGGACGTTCTGCGAATCGACACCTGACTGCCGAACGTTGGACGTAAAAACCACTGTTTGCGCGGAAGTCAGCTGTGTGGCGTCGTTTCTCCGACACCTGAGTGCCGAAGGCACTCCGATAGAGCTGATGCGTTTTCCGACACCTGGATGCCGAACGCCGGGCGTTTGGCGACACCTGACTGCCGAAGTGAGAGCGTTATTCCGACACCTGACTGCCGTTCGCTGACGTTTCGGCCGACACCTGACTGCCGAAGTGAGAGCGTTACTCCGACACCTGACTGCCGAAGCAAGAGAAGAAGCAGCGGACGGAAGCTATGTGCAGCACGTCGAATGAGCTTTCGCGGCGCACAGAGCATCTGGGCTCTCGATACGGTCAGGTCGCCTCCCGGAAACGAAAAAGCGCACGGTACTGTGGTCAGCGACCCCCTCGCATCCAGTACATGTGTCCGCTCCGGGGGTGGAGGTTGATCGGTTTCATCCAGAGCCCACGCGAGCCCCAGTTCCAGAACTGAAAAATCCCGCTGGCGGCGGGATGTTCAGAATTCACTCTGTAGGCGACCAGCACCCGGAAGTGCGGTCAGTCTACCGAGGGCCCTCCTGTGTTGCAAGTGGAGCGTGCATGACTGCGCCGACGAGTTTCTCCCCTCCCCGATCGTTTTCCGAACTGGAGCTGGCGCTTCGACAGCAGGCACAGCAGCAGCTGGTGCAGAAGCGTCTGAATGCCCAGCAGCTCTCCGCTCCCTCCTTCCGGGCCGCTCTTAGGAGCAATGAGCAGCCCCGCCTCCTCGAGGCCGTGCCGCGACCCACCGATGACGTTGATCCCGCTCCGGTACGCCCTGCCCCCGCAGAGGTCATCCCTGCCTCCCTGGAGGCCACGCTGGAACGCATCCGCCATCCCAGGCCAGGCACGCCAGCCGCGAGGGCTGTGGAGGCCATAGAGCGTGTCCGTCCTGCGATCGAGGCGCACATCAAACGTCGGGACGCCCGACACAACGCCCTGATGGTCATGCGCGTGCTCACCCAGGCGGCATACACCCTGATCGAGCTGCGTGGTCAGAGCAGTCAGCACACCACCACGTACACCTTCTTCACGGTGCTTGACCTGCTGCCGGTCGTGACGGGTCTCTCCAGCGATCAGTGCGAGCGGGCGACCCGGAAGCTCCAGGAGCTGGGCCTCATCCACAAAAGCTCTGGCGCCCTGCCCACACGCACGCGGATCACCACGAAGGACACCAAGGGGCGAGAGTGCGAGCGGCAGGTCTACCGGGGCGGCACCTGGACGACCACGACGTTCCTGCACGCCGAGACGGGGGAGCGCACCGAAGCCCGGGTCTGCGCCGGCACCTGGGTGGCTGTGGTGCTGCGGCCGGCGCCGGGGCTCGCCGCTCGGGTCATCGCCCACGAGCTGCCCCCCTGTCCACGGGATCTCACAGCAGATCGCAAGCGGGGACGCACGGCGTGGCAGGCCAGACAGGAGTCCGCTCTGAAAGTGCGGGAGTCATTCCTCCTTTCAGGAGATAAGTTTGAAATTACATCCCTTATAAGCTGGTCGTTACCTGAAGAACAGAAGAAATCCCTGGGTACTGTAGATACCCGCAGTTCGCTGTTCTCCGATACCACGACCCCTCAGGAACTGGTTTGGAGCCTGAGCCGGATCGTCAGCACCCACCCGCAACACCGCCGCGAGGCTGTGCAGCAAGGGGCAGTCGAACTGATGAAGCTGCTCAAGGACGAGGGTTGGGAGCGCCACTACTACCGAATCCTCTGGCGGGCGACCGATGCCGAATTCCGGGGCGTGCCTGCCTACGCCCAGCTGGCGAGCGCGTTGGAACGCACCCTGATCGCTGTCCGCGAACTTGGCCTTGCCCGACCTGGGGCGTGGTTGAGTCGCCAACTTACGGATTGCGGCTGGATGGAGGCGGTTTACCATCTAAAGAGTGCTGACTCTGCTAAAGCATGATCGGTACCCTGGTGCGCCGGGTATCACGCTGCGTAGGCAACCACATCCTCACCGACCTGTCGGGCCTGTCCCATGATGACCAGCATCTCCAGCACCTCATCGACGGTGGCCGCCCGCACTCCTGTAAATGACCTTGCCACCTGCTCAGCGGACAGCGGCCGATCCGCGAGCAGCAGCACCTGCCGCACCGCCGTGGCGCGCTCTGCGAGCCGCTCCGGGCATGCCGGTTTCGCTGCCACGGCCACCGTCGGCGCCGCCACGTCCAGGCCCAGGTCGGCCATGACCGCGCCCTTCGGGTCTTGATAGGCCGGGCGCTGGAAATCTACCAGCATCCGTCGTTGGACGCCGTGGATGCTGCCTACCAACAAGCTGCCCAGTTCATTAACCTCTAGCCCCCGGAATGTGGTGCCCTCCATTGCGGGAAATACGTGCTGGGCGCATCCCCATGAGCCTGACGGGAGGTGACCAAGTCCCAGTAGGCTATGTTGCTTCGCCTAACTCTTCTTGAAAGGCGCTGCGAAACGATGCGGCAAGCTCCAAAAATGCCTCGAGATATTGAATTCGCTTTTCGATTGCCTTTTTAGACAAATCATCTGGAAAAGAGTCAACCGATTCTTGGCTGTCATTCTCGACACTATGATTACTTCGTTCATCATCCAGGTCAAGATTCCCAACCAATTTCATAATGACTTGAACATCAAAATCTCGAGAAGGATCGGGGGTGCGCTCAAGCCAAGCCTGGACATCTGAATCCGTAACACACAGGGCAGCTTGTCGCAAAGTAGTTTCGATTAAAACCCTGGCTGTTCTATCGATGCTGAGCGCCATTCGCAGCCAGGATTTCGCGTCGCCCGAATCTGACGGGTTTTCATCGTCTAGGTTGTCCCAATGGTATTTCCACCCAATGTAAAAGGATTTTTGGTTTTCCGGGTTCAATCGCTGAAGGGTTTCAAAAATCGACGCGAAGTCCTTGAACGGACTGCGTTCGTTTGGCAGCGCGTACCGACGCTGCCAAAGCTGCATGATACTGTCGAAGCAGCGTTCCTCTGCCTTGGCTTTTTCTTCGCCCGTCGCACTCTCGGCAATGGCAATTTGCTCGGTGATGTAGTGCGCGATCCACCGCGAGAGCGTGTCAACGCCCGGCTCGAGATTAAGTTCCTGCACCAACGCTTTCCCTAAGTTGATAGCCCGTTGATGTCGTTCGGAGTGTTCCGTCTGCTGAAAGGAGATAAATCCTGTTGGCTGGTGATCTGTACCCATCGTGATCCTCCCTCCGGCGGTAAGAAGATCGCAGGAACGTCCGCTGAATTTGAACTTCGAAGATCAGAACACGGTCGAGCGTCTGGCACAGCGTTTTGAGGAACGCCAGTGAAGCGAGCATGCGCGACCCTTTGCGCTCACGAATGTCTTGCTCGCTGCCGTGCTGACTCTTGTACTCACCCCAGAGCTCGCAGACGACCGCCTCGGAGCCATCGCTCGAGATCCACACCCGGTTTTCTTGATCGGCGACTATTCCGCATCGATCCAGGATTTCGCTGGCAACAGTATAGGGCGGATAGTCAATGTTCCCCGCGTGCGGGTCGAAGTCGTCCAGTTTGTTGGATGTGTGGTGCCTTGTGATCCAACCTTGGAGTTCAAACGGGGGTGATTTGAATTCCAGCCGGTCTTCGTCGAGGGCTGGGAGTTTGAAGTCGTGTGGATCAAGGCAAGTACTCAGGGCGTTGAGCAGCGATTGAGCGGTGGATGGGGCGACCAGCGCGCTGGCGACCCGAAAGGTCTCGTTGCGCTCGCGGTCGCCATCCTCCCAGCGGCCGTCGGTACAGAGCCAGGCGCGGCCATTTCGCCCCGTCAGTAGCCCTTCAATGAAGTCGGCTTCGTCGGCCCCGGCTTTGTCCCGCCAAGAGTCAGTCGCGGCTTGCCGTAGCCAACCGGGGCGCTTGAGTGGGGCTGGGTCGCGCCGATCCGCGAGCCAACGACCGTCGGCGCGGGTGAGGTCGTGCCTCTGGAGCCATGAGGCCCAAGCGTTCTCGCCGTCCTCATAGTCTTTGTCCACGACAGGCAGTTCGCTGAGCATCATCCCCGCACTCTGGAGAAGCGCGTGGTACGAAAGGTAGAACGTGTAGTTGTCGGCGTTGGGGTAGTCCATATGGCTGTGCCACGTTTCGCGTTCTCGGTGTGACTGATCCCATAGCCCGCGTCTAGGGTCAACAATGGATCGGTCGTTGACCTTGATCTTCCATCGGTTGAAGATCAGATCGCATGCCAACTGTTGGGTTTGGCCATTTTGAACCCCGAACACGTCATCAAGAGGCGCGAACCAGTAACGGTCGAAGTCATACCCAAGGTAGAGATCAAGTGTAGGATCTACCTCGCCTCGGACATGCCAAGGGGTTTGGGCCGTGTTGTCCGAGTACCCTTTGGTCTTCCGCAGCGGGAATGGACTGACCCCCACGGCGCTCAACGCCGCAATCGTTTGTTCCGGGTACG
Source organism: Deinococcus koreensis (assembly GCF_002901445.1). Classification (NCBI taxonomy): domain Bacteria; kingdom Thermotogati; phylum Deinococcota; class Deinococci; order Deinococcales; family Deinococcaceae; genus Deinococcus; species Deinococcus koreensis. The sequence goes on along the minus strand of NZ_PPPD01000006.1, from coordinate 19,969 downwards.
TACCGGGATAGGCTGCTTCGATCGACAGTGCGGTTCGGGCCGCGTACTTCTGGATCAAGATGTGCGGTTCGCAAGTGAGCGCATGGTGTTCAAACAACGCCGCGTGTGCTTTCAGCAGACCGGCACTATCCAAGGCAACGCGAGACAGGGCGATGATCAGGTAGAGGCGTGCGTGGAGGATGTAAAACGGGTACGAAGGGCTGCCAAAGGCACCGACATCCTCCCGAGCCATCCATGTGACAAGGGCGTCAAGTTCCAGCATGCAGCCAGTCGCGGCCAACCGCCGCACGCCGTGCGCCGCCTGCCACCGCTCCGCCGCGCGCGGCGAGCCGAGCGCCGACCACAGGAACCCTGCCAGCGTCTCGACCATGCTTGTCGGGGGCTCCATGGATGTCTTCCAGGGGCCATCCGCGTGGGCGTCCATCACGTGCAGTTCAAAGCGCCCGATGGCGAACCCAAGTACCTCGTGCGCTTCTTCTGACGTGACGAAGGACGCGATCACTTCGCAGAAGCCGAATAGCGTGCCTGCCCCGTTGAGATCGTTAGAGTCCGCTATGCCTTCTACGACACCGTCACATATAAGCTTTGAGTAGCTTGGATCAGACCCCAGGGCCTCAACGAATCGCTTTCGTCTCCAATGCACGCAGCATTCGGCGGCGAAGCGTTTTCCAAGCCCTCGCGCCAAGTCGGGCCAGTGCTGTTGCACGCTCACCTTTTGCCTGTACTGCGAGGGCAAGCTTTGGATTCCCTCTGCTACGTCGTGAGAATCCAATTTCTCAGCTAACAGCAATTCCTCGAGCAGGCGTTTGATGTTCGTCTCGGGAACGCGGGAAAAAACTTCATTCCAGAAGGCTGCGCGCACATGAGGGTATGGCGTGGCCTCAAACCGCTGTATGGCCTCGTTGAGGCCGACACTGCTCGACAGATCGAGACCAGCGAGCAGCGTTGACCAATCCACTGCCTCTGCTTCTTCCCTTAGATGTGGGTAGTTTGGAAGACCGTCTGAGCCTTCCCTTACCAGGGGCTTTACTTGGAAGTCAAGCACCTGGCGGACTTCCGTGGCGTCCAGAGAAAACCGCTGGGCGGCGTCACCGAGCTTCTGCCAATCCCCCAGATGATTTTGGAGCCTCAGATCCCGAACCGCCGTGTCCAGGATAAACTGTTTGTTCGCTCGGTCGGGTTCGCGCTCGATGCATAGCAGCGCAAAATCTAGGTAGCCGTCTTCCCAGGAGAAGGCCGACAGCGACCACCCCGCCGCTGGTGAGACCGCACCCGAGTCCACCGCCGACTGGCATAGACGGGGCAACAAGCGGTCGAAGTAACCAACTTGCCGATCCCGCCACCGGCTCAACGCCGCGAAGCCGGACGGCGCGTTCAGTCGGAAGCAGACCTCGATTGCCTCCATCCGATCCCAGTACTTCTCGCGAACCACCGAATCGCCCACCAATTCGGCGCACCGGATATACCGGTAAGCCGTCTCTGGCGAGGTTTGCCCACCTTCGCATGTGCGCTCCGCCATCGCCGTCAAGGCGCGCCAGCGATCCACTACCTCGTCCCCAAATTTCGAGACGGCTTCGAGAGCGCGACGAAAATACTCCGCCGCGTCCCCGTAGTCTGTGACCAGCACCGCCCGGGCCAATCGGACGTAGAGGTTCGCCATCTCCTCCGGGGTGTCCTCGGTGGAGTGCTGCACGGCGTCACGGCAAGACTGCTCGAGCGGCATCCTGATGCCCTTGAGGTGTTCGAGACGGTGTGAAGCCCTGAGGGCGTAGAGCTGATCTCTCAATCTCAGGCGGAATTTCCCCTCGAGTAAGCCTTGGGCGAAACCTTCGCCAGGTTCTACCGTTGGGCGGGCGAATGTCCAGCATTCGAACCGGACGCGGGCGATTTCAAACGGCAGTTGCTGGTGTAAACTTGTCCCCACTCGATAGCCTGTTTTCGCATGGGCCTCGGTACGCTGTAGAAGCGTTTGCGGATCGTTCGCGGGGTCGACGATAATCTGTGCCCGCGCCAGATACCACGGAAATAGGCAAGCGAACACCTCTTCGAACTCCTCTTTCTGTTGCCGTTGTTCATGGCCCAGCTTTTCAGAGAGCCATTCTTCGGGAAGCCATTGTTGGAGGTCGGGCTTGAGATTCTGTTCGAGAACGGCTCTAATCGCCAAGAACCTCAGAAACAGCCAAAGTTCGTCGAGTGAGTGCCAACTGGCGATGTAGCGCGAGATTCCCTTGGCGAAGCGCGTCTCGAGCATGTGCAGGACATGCTTTTTGGCTAGCCCGGAGGCTGCGCACGATTCGGCCAAGGCAAGCACAGCCGATTGGAAGCTGTCCCGCCCGTTGTCCAAACCTCCGAGCTCGGGAGTCGGGATGATGGATGGTTCCTCGACCAGTGCGGCCAAACATCTGCGCAGCACTTCGACCTCCGGACGCCTGCCTACTGCGACGAGTTCATTGCAGAGGGCCAGAACGATGAGCGGAGAGTCACGGCCCGCTCGAGCGAACTCCTCGATGACTTCAAAACGTCCGGCATCGATTAGGCGGCGGGCGAGAAAGGTCGTTGTTTTGAAGATGGTTGAGGGAGGCCGCCAATTTACGGTAAAGCGCACTGCGTCTTCAGAACCGTCGAGATTCAAATTGGTGATCGCCATCTCGCCTATGTCGCGAGTTTTAAGAGCGTCTTCGTAAGCATGCGGTTTCTTCTTGCGTTTTTGCTCGCGTTCCTCGAAGTGCAGTGTCAACCACGCGCTCCCCGACCGTCGGAAGCTTCTCGCGTCGCCTTGAAATTCCTTAACGTATGAAAGCAACGAGGCCGAATAGACGTTCTCGGATCCGGCCCAACCGCTTCGCAGCATCCTGCGAAACGCTAACTCCTGAACCCGCTCAGACGATTGCAAGAGTGGGATCAAGTCGAGGTTCTCGGTCAAGAGCTCGAGTTCTCGCTCCTTCCCAGCCGTTTCCTCGCCCGCGCGGAAAGCCAGCTTCGCCGCGTCCTTATAGCGCTGCCGTTGCAGTGCTGCCTTGAGGGCGTATTGAAGCCGATATACGCGGATGTTTCGGGCATCAATCGGCTTGTTGTGCGGCAGCGACCCGTCGGAAAGCGCCAACTGGATCAGCTCGTCGTATTGCCCGGACTGTTGCAACAGCGACGGCAAAACCGAGGCCACATAGGGGATGTCTTCCGCTAAAGGATTGAGGCGAATCGTGTATTGCTTGATGACGTCAGGCGAGGCCGCGAACTGCTGACGGAACCACGTCTCTGTCGGTTCGTCTCGGAAGTGCACGCTGCTCTCCGAGAGGTACAGGGGTCGTCCCAGGTCGCTCGCGAAGCTCGAGATCAGCTCGGGTTCCACGCCTGCGGCCTTGGCCAGCACCTCGATGGGAATGAAGGGTGGCAGGTTGGCCAACCCACGGCAGATAGCTTCAATCTGATCCTGGTGTTGCGCGGGTAGTCGGTCACGCACCGAAGCCACCGCAAACTTGAGTTGCTGCTCAATCTGCTGATCCACGGTGGTTGGAGACGGGCCGAGGCCGGCCAGCACGGACTCAACCGTGGCCTCGTCTCCTCGAATGCTGAGAGCGTTGGCCTGCACTCGGGGGTTTTTGCTGGAAAGGCGGTGGAACTCCTGTCCCTCGGGCGCTGTCGCGTCGTCAAAACGGGTTCTCAGATGTCGTAAGGACTCCGCTTCGCTGAAGGGCCGCAACTCGATTTGTGACACTGTGCTTTTGGGTTGGAGCAGGTGCCTGCGCTCGGTGCGGCACAAGGCGATGATCCGGCAGCCCTCCGGGACAGCCTCCCTCAGCAGTTCGTGCACGAAGCAGGACTCGCTGAACTCTTGGGCCGCCATTTCCGCGTTGTCAGCCGCGTCAACGAACACCGCCAACACCGCATCGGCCTGCGCTCTTCGCAAGGTCGCAACTGCCACCTTGAGGCGTTGCAGCAACGCCCTCATCCACATATCGTTGCTCGCACCCGTAATCAAGGGCTCGCACAAACCCCTGGTCGCCAGCTCATTGGCGATCTGAAGGCAGGCGGCCCGGTGCGAATGCCGTGGTTCGCTCCGGCTCCTGTATCGTCCAGCGCCGAAACAGTCGTACAAGATGCCGACAGAGCCGTCCGGCAACGACTGGGACAGTTGAAGGGCCACAACCGATTTGCCAACTCCGCCGCTTGCGTGGACGATGATCGGCTCGCGGGCTGCGATTATTGTTTGAAGCAGTTGATTGTGCTGCTCTCGACGGAACAGATTTGGCGAATTTTGAATCTCCGCAGGCGCAGGAAACAGGTCAAGATCAGAAGTGACTCCAAAGCGCTGCAAGACCTCTTCGCGCTTGACCTCGCCGTCGGAGTCGGGCATGACCTTGCTTTGGACAAGCGAGATAATTTTATCCACCTCATCCACGTCAACCGGGTCTGCGCTGATCCTAGCGATTTCGGCACGCAGCTTGTAATGTTGCACCCCATAATCACCCTCGCTGTCAACGAACTTGAGAGAGGCACAGAATCCCTTGAGCGTTTCTCCATCGAGACCTGAGTATTTCTCAAGAGTCTTTCGAAATTGCCGTGGAATCTGATTTCCAGCGACAAGAGCTTTAAAGCTCGATTTGACGTTTTGACAAACCGGGCGATTGGAAATTAACGTGAATGTATATCTCTGATTATTGTTTGAGTCAACACAATGCTCGCAAAATCGAGCGGCAAAGCCTTTAATCATTTCCTGTAATTCACTCAATTTGAAAGGCTGATCTAAGCGCTTTGTTGAATGTTTCAATTGAAAATACGATACAATTTCTTGATTGTCCTGATGTGAGTACTCCGCAATGTCTATGACGTATTCGCCTGCTTTGTGTCGGTCTCGCGAACCTTCCACAAAGAATTGCTGGAGTGTTGTATTGGGATAAATCAGCCGAAGGCATCTGCGCGCAGCCCATCGGTAGTGAAAGACATCCCCTGCTCTGGAATATCTGACAAGATTTTGTGGTAGTTCTGCAACCTGTGGCATAGTTAGTGACTCAATCCTCAACCGTCTCTTTGATACACAGAAGGGTTACCTTGGTAACGCGTACGTGGAGTTACGCCACTGCGCGGTTCCTGCGCTGCTCAAATTCTATCGAGGGGCACCACATTTTGGGGGCGAGGGCCGCCTGCCACGAAAGAATTGTCTTCTCTGACTGGCTGGCAACACGTTCCATGGCCCTTCCACAGCGCTCTGGAACAGGGCCGCCCCCGGAAATTGGTGGCCTCAAAAAATAAGTCACCGACGAATCGGCTCGATTTGTGATGGTTCAACTCCCGAAGTTCGCCTCGCTCTGAACGAGGCCCAATAGCCTCCCTGAGGTGCTCTTACGAGGTCGTTCGCAGTCGGCGAGAAGTTCGTTCTGAACCTAGCGTACCCAAGTGCGCCATTGTCCCCCTCAAGGATTGGCCTCCTTCCTGCAATTTCAGAGGCCACGCAGGTGCTCTTTAAGCCGGTCGTCTGCCCACTTGCCATACGTCCTTGCCGTTTGCACGTCGCTATGCCCCAGGTGCTCGGCGACGTCTTGGAGCTGAAAGCCGGCCCGTACGAGGCGCGTGCCCGCCGTATGCCGAAGTGCGTGCAGCCCCAAGTACGGCACGTTATTTTGGGTACAGAGCGTTCGTAGTCGAGCCCGGGCCGCTTCCGGCGTGCGGCCGATCACGAGGAGGCTGCCGTCTTTCACTCCTAGCTGACGCAAATCCTCGATCAATGATGTAGATAGCAGCACCCGGCGGGTCTTGCCCCCCTTTCCGTTCACGACGGTAAGTGCCCCGCCATCGAGATCCACGCTCTCCCATTTCAGGCCGGTGATCTCAGACGCTCGCAAGCCCGCGATACCTCCCAGCCTCAGCAGCACCCGCATTTCCACCGGGGCTACGTCTAGGAGTCTTTGCACGTCTGCATCCGGGTAGGGTTGGCGCTTGTCCCAGGGCCGCCGTCGATCCTTCTTTGGTCTGACATCCGTAAACGGCGTGTCTTTCGTAGCCTTGGCCCAGCGTAGCGCCTCGTAGAGCGCCCGTGCTCCGGCGAGCAGGACACCCACGCTGGCCGGGGCCTTGCCCGCCGCCTCCATCGATCGCACCCACAGGTCGGTGTCCTCCGGCTCCGGATGCAGCACGTTCACGGCCTGCGTGGAGGCGTACGTCAACCAGATGCGCGCCCCCAGTCGGTACTTACGCAGGGTCTCACCGCTGACGTGCCCGTGTGTGCGGACGTGGTGCGCGTCTAGCAGGTCAAGGAGGGTTCCCATATCTTGCCCAGCGACTGCGGCAACAGCCCGCCGCCGGCGTTCCTCTGGTGAGAGGCTGACCCAGCTGCGGGACAGCGCGAGGTGGTCATGCCGGTAGAGTTCCAGGGTCACGCGGACTCCTCATCGTCCTTCAAATTCTCCTTCAAGCTCGCTACCCGCTCAAGCAATTCGGCGTAATGAGGGAGCGCGTTTACGCTATGTCCTGCGAAGAGCAGCGCGGCGACCACACCGTAAGCAAAGAGGACGGTCGCGATGACGCCCGTGGCCGTCACAGGCATGTTCAGCCAGGGAATGATGATCTGCATGTCCTGAAGGTACTTCCCGGCTGACAGGGCTCCGAGCAGCACCAACAGGCCGCCCATCAAGCCACCGGCCCGGTTGGCTCCCAGGAAGAGGGTGAGCCGGGAGCCCACGCGGCTTTCTGCAGCACGGGCTGTGGCGGCCGCATGCAGGAGGCTCGCCCTGGAAAACGGGAAAAGTGCGCGGATCAGCGGGCGTTCGGCCGCCGCTGCCCCGATCAGCTGCTTCATCGTGTCCACGTCCCGCCTCGTCCACTCGCGGGCGGCGTTGACCATGGTGTACAGCGCGCCGATGAGGACGGCGAGGGCCAGTACGACGACCAGTTCGAGCGGAAGCTGTGGCCAGTACACGAGGAGGGCGACGCAAGTCGCGATGGAGCCGAGCACAGCGAGACCCTCGATCCAAGCGGAGCGGCGGGACTCGAGGCGCTTGAGGGCAGCACGGTGCAGCACCTGGTGGATCGCCTCGACCTCCCCCAGCACTCGGGTGGTGACAAGAGGGCCCTGGGCTATGACGCAGGGGAATTCAGAGGGGGAGCCAGTGGAGCTGCCCTGGGTCTCCCCTACCGGGTCTGGGGATAAAGTGGTCATTGGTGTTCAGTGTACACAAAGACTTTCTGGTAAGACTGCTTACCAGAAGGGTGAATATGGAACTGTTTGAAAGCGTAGGAAGGTAAGCTTATACTTCCTGCAGTTATGAACATCACGACCACAGGCGCCCTGGAGGTGCTCGACCTGTTCACGCAGGGGGGTGGGGTGCTCACGGCCCGGGACGCCGCGCGGGCGGGGGTGCGCAGCGTGACCCTGACCCGGCTGCTGCGCCAGGGGCTGATCGAGCGCGCCCAGCGGGGGGTGTACCGCCTGGTGGATGTGGGGGACTTGCCGGTGGCAGACGGGGCCGCCGAGGATCTGTTGGAAGTCCAATTGCGCGCGCCGTACGCCCGGCCCTGCCTCGTGAGCGCCCTGCACCTGCACGGCCTGACCACGACCCGGCCCACGGTGCTCCAGTTCGCTGTGCCTTCCCGACACCGGCCCCCCGCGGTGGACACGCCGGCCATTGAGATCTTTTACTTCGGCCCCCGGGCCTACGGTGAGGGCCTCGTCACCGTCCACGTTCGTGGGCGGATTCTGACTACCTACAGCGTGGAAAAAACGCTGACCGACCTGCTGCGCTACGCCCCGAAGTTCGGGCGAGATCTGTACCTCGAGGGCTTGAAGAAGTACCTGAAACGCCCTGAGGCGCAGGTGCAGGCCCTGATCGAACTGGGCCGGGCCCAGGGCGTTTGGACGCTCCTCTCGCATGACCTGGAGGTGCTCTTACATGACCAAGATCACTGAGCCCAACCCCGCGAGCATCCTCGCGCGGCTGCGCGCCCTCGGGCGCACGCGGTACCCCAACCTGCCCGCCAACGCCATGCTGCTCCTCTACGCGCAGCAGGGGTTGCTGGCGCGGCTGGACGCCAGTCCCTATGCGGAGCGCTTCGTACTCAAGGGGGCCCTGAGCCTGTTCGCACGTTTTGGGCAGGCCGCCCGGCCGACCGAAGACCTCGACTTTGCATCGCGAGGCCTGCCGCATACACCAGAGGACGTGCGGGCGGTGCTGGGCGAGGTCTGCGGCTTGCGCTTCGGTGACGGCCTGACGTTCGACGCCGCGACCATCTCGGTCATCCCCCATCAGCTCGGTCACGCGTATCCCGGCGTCAAGGCGCATGTGGTGGCCCGGCTAGGGGCGTCGCGCGCCGACCTGAAAATCGACGTGTCGTTCGGGAACGCGATCACGCCAGCGCCGGTGGTCTGGACCTTCCCGCCCCTGCTGCTGGAGCAGGGCGTGGCGGTGCCCATCTACCCGCTCGAGACGGTGGTCACCGAAAAGTTCGCGGCCTTGGTCGAGATCGGCGAGGCCACCACCCGCATGAAGGATCTGTATGACCTGCACATGATCCTGACGCGCGAGGCGCTGGGGGCCAGGGACACGTCGCTGGCCCTGCGCCGCAGCTTCGCGGCCCGGGGCACGCCGGCGGCGGCCGTGCCGCTGGTACTGGACGAGGCCTTTGGCCGCTCTGAGGTGCTGACGCGCCGCTGGAACCAGTACCTGGCGCGCACCCGCTTTTCCGCGCCGCCCTTCGAAGGGATCATGGCGCTGCTGCGCACGTTTTACCGCCCCCTGCTCATGGAGGGGCGAGACCAGGGCACCTGGTCGCCCGCCGCCGCCCACTGGCAGGACGCTTCAGGCGAGTAAACCGGCTCCTGAGGTGCAGACGCCGCGGCGCGTGCGTGCGAACAGGAGGGCCGGTTCGCAGGAGGACTCCATGGAAGCTGGAACGACGATGCTGAGACTGGTTCCACATGGCGCGTCGCAACGGCCTCACGCAGCGTCTGTCTCCTGGTCTGCCGCGCCGCGCCTGAACAATTGAACATTTGGCCGTTGATACCCCATCCATTCACTCTGACCGTATTCCACACCTGGGTTCTGTTGTGAAAGAAGCACAACTTGGTAACATTGCCGGATGGATCCCGTCTCCACCGCCCTCAACCTCGCGTTCAATTTCGCCGGGCGCAAGCTCCTGGAAGCGGGGTACAAGAAGCTGACGACGGCTTCCGTCAGTGACGAGGAGTACGCGCTCCTGACCGCGCTGACCACCCTGCACGACGGGCGGCAAGCTGCTGGCCGGCTGGCCTTGCAAGACTGGCTGGCCTCGCCCGAGTGGCGAAGCGGCGCCGTGCTGGAAGGTCTGAAGCAGGGCAGCGGCGTCACGCCCGCCCTGCTGGGTCTGTTTGAGGATCGCGAGCACGGACTGGAGGCCCGGGATCGGCCCAGGGTGGTGGCCGAAACGTTTCTGGCCGCCTACTGGATCCTCTACCTCAGGGGGCAGGGCCATCAGGTGCTGCTGGATCAGGGCAGGGTCACCCAAGAGGTGCTGCGCGACATGCAGCGGAGCGTCGGCGACATGGCAGCGATGGTTCAGCAGCTCCACGCGCAGCTTGTTCCCGGTGGCGAATCTGCGGCCCGCGTTCCCCTGCCCGGCACGCCACTGTCGCCGACCGACCCCCACGCCCCGAAACTGGAGCGCATTGACCACAGCCTGGAGGACTTCGCGCTCGCGGCCGCCGGACGCCGCCTGAGAGCACTCGAGGGCGAGGTCGACCAGATGTCTGACGCGGCCCGGGCCAAGTACCTGCGGTTGTGGGGCAACCTGGAGAACAACCTCGGCCACCGGGACGAGGCGGCGCGGCGCTATGTGGCGGCCTTCGAGTACGACAGCACCTCTCCCGGCGGCCTGACCCTGCGGGGCTACGCGGCCTTGCTGGACGGGGAACCCGAGAAGGCACTGGGTTACCTGAACCGCGCCCTGGGCAAGCAGCGCCGCTCCGACACCTTGGCCCTCAAGGTCTACGCCCTGGACGAACTCGGGCGGCACGGGGAGATCGAGGCGCTGCGGGCCCAGGAGGGCGCGCCGGGGAACCTGGAATTGTCGCTGGCCCTGGCACAGACGGCCATGCAGCAGGAGCGGTTTGATGTGGCGAGCGCCGACCTTCGCCCATTGCTGGCTACCGAGCACGCCCAGGATCCACGCCTGCACCTAGCCCTGGCCCGCGTCAAGATGAAGCCGCTCGAGCTCGAGTTGCGGGGCGCACCCCGGGCCATCACGGAGGTGCCCGCGCTGCTGGAAGGCCGGCCCGAAATTGCCGAGGCGCTGAACCTCGTGGACGGCGTGCTCGCCGAACCGGGCGGCCTGGCCCCGCCGCTGCTGAATCAGGCCAGCAACCTCAAGCAGGCCATCTTGTTCTGGCACAACCGCTTTCCTGAGTTGCTCGAGGTAGCGCAGGCGGCCCTGAAAACCGATCCCGACGACGTGGCCTCGCTGCGGCACGCCGCGCTGGCCCAGATGGCGCTGGATCGTCCTGAGGACGCCTGGCAAACGTTCACCCGAATTTCCGAAGGCGAGCGCGACGTGGAGGTGCGCATGCTGGGTGCCAGCGCGGCGGAGCGCACGGGCCGGGCGCCGGAGGCCACCGAGCTGCTCACGGGCATCCTTCAAGAAGACCTGGATCCGCGCGCCCGGGACAACGCCCTGCTCATGGCGACGCGGGTGCTGCTGGCCCAGAACCGCGCTCCGGCGGCGCGGGTGCTGCTGGACGGAGAGGCCGACGACCGCGCCCTGGTCTGGCTGGCCCGCGCCGAGGTGGCCGAGGCCCTGGATGACCACCAGGCGGCGCCGGCGGCGTACCGGCGGGCGGTGGCGCTGGCGCAGGGGGAGCGCGTCGTCGGCCTGAGCGTGCAGCTCGCCCAGTACCTGCGCGTCCGGGGGCAGCTCGATGAGGCGGCTGAGGTCGTCACCGCCGTGGTGGAACAGACGCAGGACGCGGAACTCCTGCACTGGATGGGGCCGCTGCTGTTGCAAGCCGGCGCTTTTCCCGCGGCGCAGATGGTCGTCGACGCGCTGGACGCCCAGCAGGACGTCAGCTTCGAGACGCACGCCCTCAGCGCCGCCCTGCACGCCAGCCTGGAGCAGTGGGACGCCGCCGCCGAGCGCCAAGTTCGCCTGCTCGAGTTGCGGCCCGATGACGCGCACGAGTTGTGGAACGCCGCAGTGGTGCGTCGCAAGCAAGATCAGCCTGAAGAAGTCCTGAACCTGCTGCGCCGCTATGTGGCGCGTCCAGACGTGAGCGCTGCCGAACTCATGAACGCGGCCGACGTCGCCTCGCAGCTCGCGCCGGGCCGGGAGGCACTTGGGTGGGCCTACGAGGCCAGGCGCCGATCCCACAGCGATCCAGGCGTACACAGTCGGTACTTCCAGATCGCGCTGCGCTGCCCGCACGAGCACAACCTGCCCGAAGTGCAGCCGGAGAGCGCCGTCTTGCTGGCCAACGACGACACGCAGCGGTGGCTGGTTCTGACTGGCGACGGGGCCCCAGCCCCCGAGCGGGGGGAGTTTGCCCTGGACAGCCGGGAAGCCCAGGTGCTGCTGGGCCAGCGTCTGGGCAGCACGGTCAAACTGCGGGAGGGTGAGGGGGGCACCTTTGAGGTGCGGGGCATCATCACCAAATTCGCCAACGCGGAGCGCTCTTTCCTCCAGGATTTCCACCAGCTGTTTCCTGCAGACAACAGCATGGTCAGGCTGCGCGTGCTCGACCCCAGCCCGGAGTTCGAGACCGGGCTGCCCGAGGAGTGGCGAAACCTCAGGGCCGCCGCCGAGAAGACCGCCCGGCAGCGCGACGAGGCGCGCCAGATTATCGCCCGCAACCGCTACGCCCACGTGCTCAACGCCACACTGGCCACCGAATCGGCCACGGCCTTTTGGCTGGGGGTGTTCCGCCGCCCGGAAACGTACCTGAGCTTTCTCGGTGAAGAGGCCGACGCCCAGGCCGCCTCGGTGGCCCTCGGCGCCCCGGCGTGGGTGGTGGACGTCAGCGCCCTGTTGGGCCTCGCCATGACGGATCAGTTGGAACTGCTGTTGCTCGCTGGCATCCCCCTTCAAGTGACGACCCAGACCGAGGCACAACTTGAAATGCTGGCCCCTCAGCAGGAACCGGTGGCCCGGGCGCTGCACTTCGTTCGGACGCACACGGCTGTCGTCGTCGCCCCGCCGGCCATCGGCGCCTTGGGGCACCTGTTTCCGGAAGAGGCGGCCAGCGCCATGGCGCTGGCCGCGGCCCAGGCATTGCCCCTGCTGACCGAAGACGCGGGACTGCGCCACAGCAACCGGGAAGGTACGCTTGGCCCGGTGCTGACCGCGTTCGGCGTTGTGGACGCCCTGCTTGCCGTGTACCGGGCCGGCACACTGAACCAAACTGCCCTGGAGACCCATCTTCTGCCGCTGTTGCTGGCCGGCCGGCTGTTCTTGCCCCTCAGCTCGGGGCTGCTGCAACATGTGATCGCCCACGACTCCGGTCAGGTGGGGCCAGGACTTCAGGCGCTGCTACGTCTGTTGCTCCACCCCAACATCACCGTGCAGTACCAGGCGGTGATGGCGGGCGAACTGCTGAAGCTGCTGTGGGCCCAGCCGGATCTCTCTGGACGTCGGCAGGCGGTGGTTCGGCAGCTCGTGGGCGGCCTGGGCGAGGTGGTCGACCGAACACAGCGCTTCAGGGAACTCTACAGAGTGGTTCAGCACCTGTTTCGCCTGATGCCGCAGCAGGCCAGGGAGGTTACGGCCGAGTTGCAAAAAGCGCAGGCCACGTGGCCGCAGAGGTAGTCGGGGCGGCCCGGTCGTGAAAGGCACGCGCTGACTTGACCAAGTACACGATGACGATTTGACTCAGGATCATCAGATGGCGGTTCAGCGGCTGGATAATGTCGGCATCGTCGTCGAGGATTTGGGCACGGCGATTGAGTTCTTTCGCGAACTTGGCCTCGAGCTGGAAAGCGATCCACCATCGAAGGCGAATGGGTCGGATGGGTTACCGGACTGGGCCACCAGCACGTCGAGGTCGCCATGATGCGCACGCCAGACGGCCACAGCCGGCTGGAGCTGTCGCGCTTTCTCGCACCAAGTGTGGTCGCGGATCACCGCACCGCGCCGGTCGACGCCCTCGGCTACCTCCGCGTCATGTTCGCCGTGGACGATCTCGACGAGACGTTGGAACGGCTCACGAAACACGGCACCAAACTAGTTGACGAGGTGGTTCAGTATCAGGACATGTACCGGCTGTGTTACATCCGCGGGCCGGAGGGGCTGCTCATCGGGCTCGCTCAGGCGCTCGGCTAAGCGCATCGCAGGTTTACAAACAAGGTTTCTGGGTGCCAGCCCGCATCTGCCGGCTTGCTTCACCAGCTTCCAGCGCTAACCCCACTCACAACCCACAGCGTAAATATTCTGTGCTGATTGGAATGGAGACTTCAGGCTGCTCAGTGCTCCGAAATCATTTTCCCATGCAATAATTTTTTCATGCCAAAGATTATCAGTGTGGGCAATATGAAGGGGGGAGTGGGGAAGACCACCACCGCCGTCCACCTCGCGCAGCAACTCGGGCGCAAGGGCAAGACGCTGCTCCTTGACGCCGACGAAGAGCTTCAATGTGCCATCTACTGGCGAGAGGGCACCTTCGATGGCTGGACCTTTGACGCCGCGCAGTTCAAGACGGCCACCCCAGAAGGGATGGCACCGTATCAGTACGTCGTCATCGATACCAAAGGCAACGAGCAGGGGAACGACTTGGTGCAGCTCGCTCAGGACAGCGACCTGCTGGTAATTCCCACCAAGCCCGATGGCCTGTCCGCCACCGGGCTCATTCGCACGTTGCGCCCGATCATTGAGGCAGGCGTCAAAAACTACCGCGTGCTCATCGTCGCCAACGAGGGTGGGCGCGGCGACGAGCTGCGCGAGGCCCTGGCCGACGAGGGCGTGCCTGTCATGACCACCATCGTCCGCAAGAGCACGGCTGTGGGGGACGCGGCCGAGAAACAGATCCCGTTGGACGCCTACACCAGCAACCGCTACGCCCGCCTCGTGGCCGTGGACTACGCGAGCGTGACCCGGGAGGTACTGGCGCATGTCGGCTGAACCCAAGAAGTCGGGCCGCTTTGGCATGCTCAAGGGCATGAAGGACGCTGTGCCGGCCTTGGAACCAGCTGCCCACATCCCCCCTCCGCCGGCTGAACCCCGCAAGGACGACGCCACCCAGGAGCCCTTCAGTTGCACCCTCAGCCGCGGCCTGAAGCGCCGGCTCAAGAAGGCCAGCGCGGACGAGGGGCGCAAGCAATACCTGATCGTGGAGCAGGCGCTGGCAGAATACCTGGCGCGACATCATAAAAACATTGAATAATTTTTACATTATTCAATGTTGTGTTCGCTCTTGTGGATGGGGGGTGCGACCAGGCGTTGCCGTAGCTCCTTTGCCTCCAGTTGCCGGAACTCCTTTGCGTCCGGGCGAATGTCCAGCAGACGGTCGAACATGATTCTCGCCATCACCTCGTCGGTCGCGGCCAGACCTTCGACCTCTGGAACCAGCGGCTCCAGACGTTCCAGCAATTCGTCCATGTCCACGACCTCTTCCAGCATCAGGTACTGCTCGATGCTGAACCGAGACGGTAGCGCTCCGGCTTCCACACGCACTTGCCTCGCCAATGCCAACAACCAGCGCTGCGCGTGGTCTGACCGTTCGCCAACGAAGTCCAGCACAAGGGCGTGCGTCAGGCTCCGCCCATGGCGCTCGGCGAGCAGCCGCAGGGCAGACACCAGAATGGCGCGGGGTTCTTGCATGAGCTGGGTTTGGTGCCGGTGCAGAAGATCGGCCAGCCAGTCCCGCAGTGGCTGGGCCACCGCTTCCCTGCCTGAGCGCGACTCCCGCGCCAACAGGGACGAGCACGCCTCGAAGAGATCGAGCGACATCCACCATTCTGGCAAGTCTTTCAAAAGACGCTCCAGAACCTCCCAGCGCTCCCCGCTGGATTCGCGGCCCACACCCTGTTCCAGCACCTCAACCACGGTGTCCCGCACGGTCAGCAGGGGCATGGCGTGTGACCCGAACGAGACATAGCTCTCATAGAAGTGCCCAGCCAGCACGAGTGTCAGGGCCAGACGTTCCTCCGATTCCAGGGGCCGTGCGTACAGGGCAATCTTCCCGAGAAACCGAGGAAGCCGCTTGGCGTCGAGCGCGCCAAGAGTGGCCTCCGCTGACGCCTTCCGGTGCACCGTGTCCTGGATGAATTGTCGCGTGAGTGCGTCTTCCACGTCGTCGCTACCGATGGCGTATTGCAGGTAGCGCTTCAGGTATTCCGGCTGGTGGGCGGCGTATGGGCCGGAATAGCGGCCCGGCTCGTGCAAGTCGAATGCCAGGGCGGCGTTGGGGAAGGCCATGCCCAGAAGCTGCTTGGCTGCGGGTGGGAAGCCTCCGAACACCTCATGAAGCGGCCCCGGTGGTGGGACGGGCAGCGGCCCACCGATGGGGTTCGCGCCGCCGTCGCGCAGAAGCATCCTGCGGTAGGTGTGGCGCGCCAGGAATCCGGTGTCTGTGAGCAGATCTGAATGCCGCAGCACCTGCTCAAACAGCTCTGGGAAGAGTACCCGCAGCGCCTCAACCCGGCATACGTCCACGGGGTTGGTTTCGCCGCGCAAGATGGGCAGGGCGAAGCGAACGGCGTTGCCCAGTCGGCGGATCTCCCGCGGCGTGGCCAGGTGGGTGGACAGCACTTTTGCCAGCCGCCGCATTTCCACGATTTCCTCGGCACTTTGCGGCAGGCCGTTGTCCTCGAAGGCCCCCACCAGATTGGCGAACAGATCCTCCTCCAGATCCAGGGGGTCGAGCCTGGGAAGGGCCAGGGGCAGTTGAACGATCTTCTCCAGGTACCGCCGGCCTGACAGCGCGCCGCGCGACTCGAAGTGCGCCTCCAGGGCGGCAGCGATGATGTCTGGGTCGTAGGCGAGGATGTAAGTGAACGACGGCAGGTCGAAGACCGCTTTGAGCAGGCGGAACACCGACCGGATCGCCTCGTGATCCAACCGATCCAGATCGTCCACGAGCACGACCACTTGCGTCTGCGCCGTGCGGAGCTTGGCCTCCAGCGCCGCTTTCTGTTTGGGGAAGCTGTCCTCCTGGCCCAGGGCGTCGGCGAGCTTCCTGGTTGCCGCGCCACCTTTTTCAAGGTGGCCCTGACCGCTGACGCTCCCGGCAAGTTCCGCCGCGCTGCCCACCAGCCCCAAGACGCCGGCGGCCAGCTTCCGCACCGATTTGCGTGTGTTCTCCCGCAGGCGTTCGGCCACGAGCTGTACGAGGCCAAGCAGCATCTGATCTTGTGAACCGTAGGCCCACGGATTGAAGCGCACCAGCACCACGTCGCGGTGGTTCGCGTGGAGTTCCTGGGCCATATACTCCAGCACCGTGCTTTTGCCCTCGCCCCAGGCCCCCTCAATGCCGATGATGAATGGTGAGGTCTGTGTCCGGCGCGCCACCGCCTGCGTCAGGCGCCGCACGAAGGTTCGGCGGTGGTAGAGGTCGTCGCCACTCGCGCTGGGCCGGTCGTCGTGCAGTTTGAGCCGCGGGTCGTGGTTGGCCATACCCCATCCTGGCAGGGGTTTAGCCGCCGCGATCCACAGGTTGCCCACGGCCAGGGGCCCTGACCCGGCTGCGCCAGAACAAGCCTGGCAGCTGTATCAACAACATCCAAATTAAATCAGGAAAAACATAAAAAATTATTTTAAACAGAATGAGGTGACGTTTGGCTCATCTTGCTGAGGGTCAGGCGTCGGCAATCTGGTCACCGTTCCTCCCCGTGCCAGTGCAGTTCCTGGGACAGCAGCGCCAGTTGGCGCAAGTACACGCCCAGGGCCGCGTGGTCCTCTTCAGTTGTCGCTGGCCGCCGCCCCAGCAGCTCAGCCGCGAGGCGCGCCACCTCGAACACCGTACTTGCGGTCACGCACTTCCTGCACGGCCCGCAGGTGGTCGGCGTACTCGCCCACGCGGCGCGACAGGGTAGATCGGCTCACGCCTGAGCCACTTGAAGGATGCGCGGCTACCAACTGGACTGGGCCACCGCGCTGTGCGGGCCTGGGCCAGGGGGCCTGAAACTACGTCCGGAGATCCTTGCTCAGCAGCCGTGCTGGCATACGGTTATGCATGTCGATCAGACTGGTGTGGGAGGCCGGGTGACGAGGGTGCAAGAGCGCAGGAGGCCGTCTGACGTGTCGGTGGTGCTTCACAGGCCAGCGACCAGCAGCGGTTTGTCATCGCGTCTGAAAATGTGAACTCTCCCCCTCTGTCTCCCGCTCGCCGGCCACTCCCAGACGGCCGCGAGGGAAATGACGCAGCGCTGAGCTTGGAACGCGTTGGCGAAGAGGGGCTCGTTCTCCAAGGTTTCTACGCGAGCATTCAACGTCGCATATTTCCTGGCTTCCGCCAACGCCATGCCCGGCGGCACGAGGCCCAGCGCCCGGTATCGAGGGAAGGCCCCCGGCCCTCCCTGCGGACGAAGCTCAGCGGGTCGGTGGGCTGAACTTCGGGACGGGCCTTGCCCAGATGCCAACGGGGCAGATCGGAGGTGAAGCGCATGGTTTCCCAGCCGGCAGGGCCCAGATCGTCGTCGGCGCGGCCACACATCCTACCGACGCCTTCCTTGGACTGTCCAGACCGTAGAGCACCGTATCGAAAATGTCACGTGACATACTCTCCACGCTAGAGGCCAGCTCATGGTTGGAAACCTTTCTGTCTTCCAGGTTCAGCGTGCTGCCATCAGACGCAGGGCCAGGTTTAACGTCGCTTGTTGACGCTGCATCCAATGGTCGATGAGGTCAGGCAGTCGCAGGTTGAGCTTGTCTTCGTGTGCAAAAAACAAGAGGCGGTTGACGCGTTGAACCGGCCGGCCCGCTCTGAGGTCGGGCATAAGCACGAACTTTTCGACGATCTGTCCATGTTCGTAACGAATATAAACGCGGGGATGCTCGTCCAGTAGCCCGTTGTGAATGATGTGGTTGCGAACCGTTGCGACCTCGGCGACCAGCGGGTGATCCTCGAGCAGGGTGCCTTGAATGTCTGCCGGCGTCAGCGCCAATCTAGTCCACTGCCCGTAGAGGATGTTCTTGGAGTGCATGCGTGGATAGCGGTCAAAAGTGGTGTGCAGGTGCCGCACCTCGTCCAGCAACTTGACGTTGTAATCCAGCAGGCTGTACAGGCGGACGTACACCATATTGGCGAAAGTCCAAACAGCCGATGCTTGAGAACCCGTATGAAAAATGATACCCCCGGGCGGCGCGCCGCTGTGTTGAATCGGAACCAGTGCATTGAGCACACGGTAAAATTCGCCCACCAGCAGGTGGATTTGCAGCCAAACCTCCTGAACTCCTCCAATGAGCCGCCGACAGTCTTCCAGATACAGGCGGGCGTGCACCTCTGGCCGAGCTTCGACCGGAATCTCATTCAACAAGCGCTCGAACGTTTCGGCAGACATGGCACAGTCTGCTGAATGCCCAGCATTGGTCAACCACTGCGGCACCAGCAGGTCACTGAGCTCCTCACCCAACCGGCGGCCCAAGATGGCGCGCTCAAATGCGTCATGCAGACTCAAGCAGCTGTTCTCAATGGCGAACTGCTGCTCCCGACTTGGGCCGTTCCACGTCCAACCGTCCAGGGGTTGATGCGAGAATGTGGCCCGCGGGTTCGTGGGCTGCGCCGTTGGCACGCCGTGCAACGTCAGGTACTGCGATTCATCCACAGGCGCACCGTACACGTTGCGGGGGCCACTTGCGCCTGCAGCTAAGGTTCCCGCAGCCTGGCGTCGCCCATCCTCAACGTTCACAAGACCAGCCGTTGCCACCAGTTCCGGACACCGGCCGCAATTCACCGCCTTTGAGGAGCGCTTTTGACCACTGATCTCGACGCTGTGTACAGGGCTCTGGGCGAATTCGTGCTGTGCTTCCTGGCCCTCGAACACGAAATTCAACAGCTCGGCGCAGTCGCCTTGAATGTCAATGACCAGTTCACTGAGATTCAACGGTTGCGTGACTTTACATTTAGCAAGCAGGTGCAGCGCGTGCAGCGGGCGGTGGAAGAGCAGGTGCGCCGGTACGTTCCGGCACATGCCGAGCCCCACGTTGAGCCTTACCTCGCCCGGGTGGCCACGGTGCTGTCTGACTGCCAGCGCCTCATTCAAAAGAGAAACGAGTTGATGCACTCGTCCTACCACTACGCCGAAAGCTTCGACACCTTGCTCGGGATTCTCCGCTCGTATCAGGGGCCAGCAACAGGGGCGCTGCACCAAGAATGGGTCTCGCCCGCCAACTTCGTGCAGGTCAGTCGCGAGGTGGCCGCCGCCGCCTTTCAGGTCGGGCACCTGCGGACGCAATTGATTCACTGGCTTCCTTAAAGGGTCAGGTTCAGTCTCACTCGACCACTTGAGATCACTTGTGTGACACGCCGTTCAGACGGGACACCTCACACTGCGTGTCCATGCGTCGCATTTCCCTGTTCGGCCTGCTTGCCTTCACCCTGTCGAGTTGCACCCCCGCCGCCATGGAAGGCCTGGGACGAGGCCTCGCGCAGGGGGCGGGCCAAAGTTCTTCACCCCGCACGGTGGGGCTCGTGTGCGAGGGCACCACCGCCGGCACCCTGACCCACGCTGCGGCGTCCCTGTCCTTAACCGTGGCCTCGACGGGCGCGGCGAGCGGCAGCTTCACCAACAACGGCACGCTGTTCCAGGCCACCGGCACCGCCGCAGTGCGCGACGACGGCCAGACCCTGTATTTCAACACCCTCAACCTGAACCTCGACAGCCGCGTCGAGGGCAGGGCCACGGCGCTGCTGGGGTTTCGCTCCGCCGGCCTCTCTGCCCAGCGCGGCTCCACTGGCCTACTGACTGGTACGCTGAACGGTCAGGGGCGCTTTACCGGCACCTTTAAGGGTGTTCAGGGGAACTACCGGGCCGACCTGACCTGCCGCGGCGCGTAGGGCCGGCCCCCCTCTACGGCTCGGCCG
>NZ_PPPD01000005.1 GCF_002901445.1 Deinococcus koreensis | reverse complement strand
ACATCATGTAGTTGGCGGAGGCGAACGCTCGCCCTGCTCCAGCGGCACTGGGCCCACGCGCGCCTCCCACGCGCACGTAGTTCGCCTTGATCACCACCCGCGTTTGCAGGCCGCCCCTCCGCCGCGCCGCGCGCATCTGAATCCGCTGCACCTGCGCGGCACGAGGCGCCGAGGAACGAACCTCCTTGCCCCGTCCCAGGCCGTTACTCATCCTGCAGGTCTGCGTCCCTGACGCCCTTGCGCCCCAGGTTCCTGGTCGCCGCCTTGTAGGCCTGATCACGCAGACTCGACAGCTGGTGCACGTCGTAGCCGTTGTCTTCCTTGTACTTGAACAGCGTCAGCCGCGACGCAATGCTGCTCTCCAGCGCGGCGTGCACCATCACCAGCCGCAGATCACGCAGGTGACGGTCGAACAACCCCGTCAGGATGCCCTCCAATCTGGGCATCAGGAACGTGGACGCCAGTTCGGTCTCCTGTTGCCCCAGCGCGAGTACCAGCAGCTCCTCCACCATGGCGGAGCGCTTCAGCCCGTTGGCTGACGCCAACTTGTCGATCGCCTCACACACCGTCGGCTCTACCCGAGCACTCACC
Organism: Deinococcus koreensis; assembly: GCF_002901445.1. Lineage (NCBI taxonomy): Bacteria > Thermotogati > Deinococcota > Deinococci > Deinococcales > Deinococcaceae > Deinococcus > Deinococcus koreensis. Next base: position 94,771 of record NZ_PPPD01000005.1, on the reverse strand, counting down.
GAAATCCTCGCCATGCCACAAGCATACAAATCGTAGACGAAAAAACAAGGCGTAGACGATCATTTCTCGTTCTAGTATGCAGAAATGTTCCATCGTAGACGTCTCTTATCCTGCCCTAACCCCTCTGCTCCCCGGAGCACCGCTGGAGGGGAGCGTTCAGAGGGGTTCCATGCGGTCGCCTCGTCCCAGGCGCCCCACACCCACGACACCGCGCTCGCCTAGAACGGGAGGAATCCTGGCCCACGAGACCCCAGCACGGGCCCGTGCCTTCGCGCTCTGATGGAACGCCGATCTCGCACCCCGCCTTCTGCCCCGCTGCTGCTGGTGCTCGCGCTGGCTGGTCTACCGGGTGCTTGAACCAGGCCAGAGCAGAAAGGCACACGCAACCCGACCATGTGCCTCTCTGCGGGAAGCGACAGGCTTACTTGCGCTTGCCTTTGCGGTTGCCCGTGCGCCTACGAAACTGTTCGGCCAAGTCCTTCATGCTGACGCTGCCGCTGAGGATGGCGTCTTTCGTGGCGAAGGGGGACAGGTGCAGGGGAGCCGAGGTCTGCTGCTCCAGCCACGCCTGAAACTCGGCGGTGTTCTCCACGGCGTACTCCCGCTCTGAGGCCGTCTTCCTCGCCGGCCGGCTGTGTTCACCCCGTCCGACGTACTCCATGTCGAAGAGATGATTCACAGGAGCGCCGTCGAACACACCGATGCGGATGGCGTTCTTCAGGTTGATGATGAAGCGCTGGCGACGGTCGCTGGGAATGTCGGCGATGAGGTCAGACAGGAAGGCGACGGGGGCCGGTCGGGTGTCCACTGCACTGGTCATGGCGACATGGTACGCGGAATGAGGTGGGTTCCTCAAGCCGGATGAGCAGGGTTATGTCTGACACTGTCTATCAATCTCCACACAGTGTATCCAGAAGGTTTGCTGTCTGACGCAGTCTGGATTAGAGTGACTGCATGGGAAATCTTCGCATAGTCCTGTTGAGTGGTCTGTTGCTGATCTCAACGGATGGAGGTGCGGTCTTCGCCCCATCGTTCACGGTAGCGTCCCGAGTGACGGCCAATCTGCTGCCGGTTCTTGAAGCCAAAGAGGTCACCCCCGTACCCCAGGCCTCCGTCTGTGCTGCGCTGGCTTCCCGCACTGGCCCCGACGGTCGGCCCGTCATTCCAGCCGGCGCACGACTGCTGAACGCGAGCATTCCTGAGGATGAGATCACGGACGCCGTGCTGGAAGGCCTGTCGCTCTCTTTCACAGGCTCGGGCCTGAAGCTTGGCAAAGACCTGGTGCTGCTGACAGGCCAGCTCGCGTGGGTGCCGCAGGGAGATGCACAGCTCATGGTGGCCACGTTCGAGCGCGGTTCCTTCGTTGGGTTCTTCGACAGCCGCACACAGCATGTGCGGGAGCGGTTGCTGTTCGGCGTTTCAGGGACGCAGGTCTGTCTGGTTCCCGGCTGATGCTCGTGGTGAGGGCGGCCGTGGGCATGGGCCTCTCGGAAGCGGCCCAGCCTACCCCTCCCGTGGGGCCGATTCACGCGGTCTCCGGCTTCCAGCTCCGCATCATGCCGTGCACGTCCCAGACCTTCACCAACTGCGGTTCGCAATCAAGAGCGAGCCTTGTGGGGGATGACGGTGGCCGGAACGCCACGCCCAGGCGGAACGTGACGGCACAGTCATCGGCCTGTCCGTGGCGCCCTCCGGGTTGCAGGCATGCCGGTGTGTTGCTGGTCAGGTCGCGCACCTGCGCTCTGATCGCCCTGGGTGTGCCGGTCATCGTCTGGCTATGGCTCAGGCCAGAGTCGACTGTGCCGTACTTCCGGGTGGTGACAGGCGGAGGCGAGGAAGGAGGTACGGGTAGCGCGGGTGCTGGGACGCTCGCCATAACGCGGCGGCCCAGTGTGCATCACCAGCAAACCAGTGATGACTGTGGTCAGCCGAGCGGTTCTCGTTCTGACCCCGTACGTCCCGTCATTACTGAGGAGATCTGGTCAGCGTCGAGGGGACACCGACCATGATCGGCAGGCGCGCCTGCGGCCGCTTCGACTGTCAAACATTGCCCAGAGCTTGTCAGCGTCGTCCCTTTGTGTGCGGCCACCGCTGGCCGGCCGTCAGGCAGATGGATTCAGCCTCGCCGGGCCCGCCCGGTACAATGGTGCCATGTCCCCCAAAGCCGTGCGCCCCGTTCCCCTGCCCGGGGACGCCGGGATGACCGGTCACGACGAACGCAACCTCGGCCGCCTGGGGCTCATCAGCGCCCAGAAAACCGTGCCGGCCACCCTGCGCACCTGGTCGCGGGCGGTCACGCTGCCGGACGGCCGGCCCGCCTCCATCGTCTGCACTGTCTCTGAGGGCCAGACGGTGCCGCACGGCCTGGACAACGACGTGATGGTGGGCTTGATCAGCCTGTGCTTCGAGGCCGGGCTCCCCAGCGACGGCAAGTTCAGCACCAGCGCCTACCGGCTGCTCAAAGCCAGCGGCTTTCCGACCACCGTGCAGTACTACCGCATTCTGGAGACAGCCCTCAAGCGGCTGACCGATGCCAAGTACACCGTCAAGGAGGGCTGGTACCGGCAGGGCGCCCAGATGTGGAGCACCCAGATGTTCAGTCAGGTGAGCTACCTCGCCTACAACGCCAAGAGTGAGCTGGGCGGCGCGAGCGTGCTGACCGTGCGCCTGGCCGATCCGATCATGGAGAACCTGCGGGCCGGCTACATCAAGCCGCTGGACGTGGCCTTCTACACCAGCCTGAGTCAGCCGCTGGTGCGGGCGCTCTACCGCCAGTTGGACGCGCGGCGCTTCGATGAGGCCCGCAGCGACGGCCTGGCGCCGGGCTTCAGCGTGGCCCTGCGCGACTGGGCCGACAGTCTGGGCATCCTCTCGGCGCGCTCCGACAAGGTGCGCGACGCTCTCTCGGGCGCCCACAGCGAGCTGGTGGCGCGGCACTACCTCCAGGACGTGGTGTGGCGCGGCCGGGGCATGGGGGCGGCGCTGGAGTACGTCTTCGGCGAGCCGCCCCAGACCCAGCGGCCCGAGCTGGTCGAGCAGCTCCTCGCCCGGGGCGTGAAGCGGGGGATGGCCCTGCGCCTGACCAATGTCTTTCCTGACCGCATCGCCCAGGCGGCGCGGCGCTTTGACCACTACCTCAAGACCGCCCGCACCGAGGTGGGCAACCGGGGCGGGTTGATGGTGGCGATGGTCACGCGGCCGGAGGACTATGCCGGCCTGGACGCCGGGGCCGTCCCTGGGGCCTCGTCGGCGTCCCCCCGTCCGGCTGGAGCACCCGCCGTGCCGGAGCAGGATCTCGTTCAGCTGGAGGCGAAGTACGAGGGTGAGGTGGCGGAGCTGAGCGGCCAAGCCCTGCTGGACTGGGTGCTGCGGCAGCTCAGCCTGACCGGGCTGCTCAGACGCCTGGACGCTTCCGAACGCAGCCAGCTGGGCGAACGGCTCACCCAGGGCCAGCTCGACGGCCGGCAGCTCGTGCGGCGCTCCATTCAGGCGCTCAGCCAGGGCCAGCCCGCCCAGGACGCGGTGTATCAGGAAGTGCGTGACCTGTTGCGGGGGGCCTGGACGCCCTCACTGACACCCTGACTGGGTGTCGTAGTTTGCAGGGGAAAGGGCGGTAGAAACCCTCGTAGTTTGCCGGGGAAGAAGATCAAAAAGGGCGTCTGAGACGCTGAGCGTGACACGAGCAGGGCAGGCTCGTAGTTTGCGGGGGAAAGAGGGCGAAAAGGCTCGTAGTTTGCGGGGCAAAGCACGCCTGAGAGGACTCTAGACCCCGTCCTGCTCCCCGGTCAGACTCGTAGTTTGCGGGGGGAAAAGCTCGTAGTTTGTGGGGGAATGGGTGGAGGACAGGCTCGTAGTTTGTGGGGGAAAATCGGGCCAAAAGCTCGTAGTTTGTGGGTGAAATCCTCGTAGTTTGTGGGGGAAAATCGCGGAATTTACCATCCTGCACGCGAGCCAATGCCCTCCTTGATGATGATCAATCAATTCTTTTAAAGCTTTTAATTCTTAAAAGATCATCACTCAAGGCTGCACCACGGCGCCGGCCCAGGTACCATGGTGGTATCCCTTACCGGTCTCCCTTCCGCTCCTTTTCCGGAGGTCTCATGCCCCGTCTCCCGCTCATCCTGGCCCTGCTCACGCTGTCGGCGGCCCTGGCCCAGCCCGCCCCCGTGCCCACGCCGACTGACCTGGCCCGCGAGCGCGAGCTGACCCTGCGCGCGCTGAGCAGCGATTACGGGCCGGTCGCGCTCGACGCGCAGCTGCTCGTCGGTCGGCTGCCGCCTCGCCCGCTCGGGCCGTTGCCCGTCCCGCCGGGCGGCCGCCTGCTGGGCAGCGTGCTGCGGGAGAGCCGCACCCCGGACGCGCCCAGCTCGCAGAGCGTCTTCTATGACAGCCCGGCCGCGCCCGCACAGGTGCGCACGGCCCTGAGCACGGCGCTCGCTGCCCTGGGCTGGACACGCTTCCCGGGGAATCCGGGGCCCTTCGGAGGGGGCGGCTTCCAGGCGGCCGAGCCCCCGGAGTATCTGGCCTACTACCGCCTGGCGCAGCTGGTGAGTCTGAATGCGCAGGTCGGGCGGGTGGGGGCGGTGACCCGCGTGACGCTCAGCGTGACGACCGACCGGAATCTCCGTGAGCAGCTCGGATTCCGGGAGCGGATGGGCGGGGAGCCGCAGAGCAACCTGCCGGCCCTGCGGCCCCCGGCGGGCACCACCGTGCAGCCGAGCGGGACGGGCGGGGGAGGGGGGAGCTGGAGCTCGTTCGCGTCGGTGCAGTCCCCGCTCGACCTGACGGGGTTGTTGGACACCTACGGGATCCAGCTGAAGGCGGCGGGGTGGACGCTGCTGAACCGCAGCGTGACGGGCAAGACGGTGACGAGCCTGTGGAGCTTTGCGGATCGGGACAGGAACGAGCTGACCGGCGTGTTGACGGTGCGGGAGAACGCGCCGGGGCAGTACTCGGCCCAGCTCGCCAGCCTGGCCTTCCGGAATTGATCGCTGAACGTGGGGTGTTCTGGCGAGCCTGCCGCGACAGCGTGGTGCTCGTCTGCCCCTTCCGTCCCTCTCCCCGTCCACTCGCTTCAGGCCCCTGGGGAAGGGGAGACCCCGGGGGTGAGCGACGGGCCGCAGTATGGCCGATTCGTCCCCAACTCTCTGCACGCATTCCTGCACGTGCAGCCGCGCCTGGTCGTTGACCACGAGTTCAGATCGGACATCGTCAAGCACGAAGGTCTGGGCGAGGCTGAACCCCACCGTCCGACTGACCTCGTGGGATTCCTCCACGAACTCCGACCCATCCCGTTGCCCCTTCTGGCGGACGGCGTCCAGCAGGGGGGCGAGGGCCTCGGCCGTGAGGGGCGGGAAAGCCGCGTGTTCCTTCGTCTGCCTCGTTACGCGGGTTCCACCTCGACCTTTACCGCTTTCGCCCGGTCATAGAGCGCGCACAGGCCGCTGGTGGTGCCGTGGGTGTATTCGAGGAGGGCGTCGGGTTCGTTCGTCCCAGGCTTGAGCCCGAGGGCTTTCAGCTGCTCAGCGGTGGCGAGGTGGTCGGGGGAGGTCTGGTGGTACTTGGGGCGGGGGGTGGGTTTGGTGCGGGGCATGGGGGTCACCACCTCGGGGCGTGGCCAGTGTAGCGGGGTGTGGCGTGGGTGAGTGTAATTCCCAGTTATGTATACCGCTCGATATTTGGTTTACTATCAGCCCACCTTTTGCTTGTCTTCTCTGCTTTTTCCACGCCCACCCCCACCCCCTTCCATCCCCCTTCACCCCCGCTCTGGCCCCGGCCTGGGCTGGTGGCTTCCGGCTTTGGAGTCCCTGGCTCTTTCCTGTGTTCTCTGCTGGTCTTGGGCGTTGGCTAGAGCGTGTGGCTGGTGGGGTTCAGATGGCTTGGCAGGCGGATGGTGAGGGGAAGAGAGTTGGAGTGGTGGACAGCATGGATGCGGGGAGCAATAGACCCGCCCTGTACAGGGGATTCATGACCACCCTGTGGGGGGCTGTCGATCAGTGGACACTGTCCACAGTGCCTTACGGCATGCTGCGGCATGCGCCTCTACTTGCTGGTCAATCTGACCGCCTCGCTGGCGTTGCTGTGTTTGCTGGTGGCCCTCGTGGTGGGAATTGTCGGTGCCTGGCGTCATCACCTGCGACTGCGCCGGGTCTGTATAAGTCTTGTGATGGTGGGGGTCTTGTTGCTGTTGGCTTCGTTGGTGTTGACTCTGATGATTCCGTAAGGGGCGAACTCTTTCCCCTCCGCCACGGTCTCGACCGTGCTCCCTTTCCCCGTATGTCGCTGTGGCTCGGGCCGTTGGTTTCTCGTTTTTTCCCCGGCTTGTGTTGACGCTTTCTGTCACCATGATTTTAGGCAAGGGCTGAAGTGAAGGAAAACTGGGCAGGGGAAAATGTCATGTTCCCTTGCAGATATCGGCAGATATATCTGGAGTGTAGAGTGACTGCCTCGTTCTCCAGTACCGTGATCCCACCATGTTTTCCCGCTTGCTGCTCCTGTTCTTACCCTTTGCCCTGGCCCTGGCTCCGGCGTCTGCTGGCGGGGGGGAGGGGAGACCCGTCGCCCGGCTGGGAAGTCTGCCGGTTGCGATGAAGTTGATGGCAAGCACGACCCCTCCGATCGTCTTCACCACCACGCTCCGGAACCTCGCCCTGTCCCCCACCGAACTGCGCCTCGCCCAGCCCCTGGAACCCGACGTCGTGGTCTTCAACGCTCGGGGCCTGCCGATCTGGAACTGCTTTCACGGTCAGTCCATCCGCACCATCGACGCGCCGTACGCCCTCCGGCCATCAGAGGTCAAGCGCTTCTCCTGCACCTGGTCAGGCTTTGCCAACGATGGCCGGCGGCTGCCCCCCGGCCTCTACCGCGCCCAGGCCTGGCTGCACACCGCCGACCCCAGCGCGCTCGGGATGTACAGGAGCGAACTGGTCGACGTGGTGAAGCGGTGACGACCCGCCCACTGGATGCGGGTGGCGTCCAAACCCTGTCCGCCCCCACAGCTCCTGGGTGGAGCCTCTCCATCAGCACCCTGATGGGGCTCACCCTGCTCATGGGCTGTACCCGCGCGAGCACGACCTTCACCCGCGCCCTGGAGGTCGGAGGCCACCACCTCACCCTGGTGGGCCGGGACATCTACAGCGGTCGCTTCACGAATAGCCGAATCGCCCGGCAGGAGAACGAACTGCGCTGCACCTCCTCGAATCAACGCCTTCTGCATCAGCCGTTCTGGCCGGGGCCAAGTTGGAACAGCTTACAGGTGGGTCAGGCCGCCGCCGGGCTCCGGATCAGCGGCCCCCAGCAGACCATCAGGGTTCGCCTGATTCAATTCAGCCGCTGCTGACCCGGCGCCCAGGTGCGCGCCCTGAACGGGCGCCGTTCCGGAGCGGCGGGGGCACCATTGCCCAGGCTCCTGACATCGGGTCAGCCCGCCACCCGGTTGCGGCCGGCCCGCTTGGCCTCGTAGAGCCGCTCGTCGGCCGCCGCCACCAGCTTCTCGTGGTTCGGGACGTCACCGCGGGCGCTCAGCCCCAACGACAGGGTGACCCGAAGGTGCGGGTGAAGGGTGCTCCAGTCGAAGTCCTGCACCTGCTGGCAGAGCCGTTCGCACAGGGCCAGCCCCTGCTCACGCGTGGAGTCAGGCAACACCAGCAGAAACTCCTCACCGCCGTAGCGGGCCACTGTTCCATGGGGGCCACATCCGTCGCGCAGCAGCCCCGCGACCTGCCGGAGCACCTGGTCGCCCACCGGGTGGGAGCAGGTGTCGTTGATGCGCTTGAAATTGTCGATGTCCGCCATCACCACTGTCAGGGGGCGGCCTGCGCGCTGCTGGGCCCTGAACACCTCCTGCAACACCACCTCGATGTGACGCCGGTTGTACACCCCGGTCAGGGCGTCCTCACGAAGCTGCCGCTCGAGTGCCAGCGACTGGGCCTCGAGGGCCGCCACCAGGGCCGACTTCTCCTGATTGGCCCGTTCCAGCTGGGCATTGGCCTGGGCGAGTTCCACCGTCCGCAGGCGGTAGAGTTCAGCCTCGGCCTTCACGCGCTCGACTTCGTACTGGATCATCAGCGCGTTCGAGCGCTGCTGGACTTCCTGATCGAGCAACGAGCGTTCGAGTCGGTGCGCGCGCTCCAGGTGGTCGAGGGCCGCCTCCAGTTCGCCGCGCCGCCGCTCCAGGGTGGCCATGCGGCGGTGGTACTCGACCAGCAGGGCGCTCAGTCCACTGTCCTCGGCGCGCTGCCGGGCCTGCTCGAGCAGCCTTCCGGCCTCGTCCAGCTGCCCCAGCGCCAGCTGGTTGAGGCTGGCCTCCAGTTCGACCCAGATCTCACTCTCTGGAACCTGGAGTCCGCTGACCCCCTTCAGTGCCTGCTGATGCAGTTCGGCCGCCCGGTCGTGCTCGCCCAGGGCATCCGCGATCTTGCCCAGTTTGGAGAGGGTCTCGAGTTCCCGGCGCCGGAAGCCGATCTGTCGGGCCACAGTCACGGTCAGCTCGCCGGAGTGCTGCGCCTGGGCAACCTCCCCCAGCATCAGGTGACACTCGGTCAGGTTCTGTGCGGCGTTGCATACTCCAGCGGCGTTGGCCAGGCGCTGCTGCCGCTCCAGAGCCTGCTGGAGATAGGGCAATGCGGCGCGGTACTGCCGGGTCTCCACGTGAATGACGCCCAGGTTGGCGTAGGCGTTGGCCTCGCCCACCGGATCGCTCAGCGTCCGCGACAGCTCCAGCGCCCGCAGACAGGACTCCGCGGCCCGGTCGTAGTTGTAGAGCGAACTGTAGACGCCGGCCAGAAAGTTGGCGCAGTCGCGCTCCAGGGTCAGGTCGCCCAGCTCGCGGGCGAGCGTCAGGGCGTGGCCCAGGTGATCGAGGGCGGCGCGCAGGTCGCCGGTGAAGAACGCGGCGGTGCCCAGATTCCGCTGGGCGTAGCCGATCCCGGCCCGGTCTTGCAGCGCCTCGGCCAGAGACAGGGCCTCTGTGCCCAGCCGCTGGGTCTGACCCGGATCGCGGTGGCGCTCCGCCCAGCCCCGCTCGATCAGCTCCATGACGCTCGGGTTCATGCGGATACGCCTCCCCAGCAGAGCCGCGGCCCCGGACTCAGGGCGAAAGCGGGCAGGCGACCGGGCATGGGGGCACAGTGTATCAACCGGTTCACGGCGCGCCGGCGCACATGTGGCACACCGGCCGCCCACTCTGCCCTCGTCCAGGCGGGTTCCCCGAATCGCCGCCGTATCCGGCCCGAACCAGACTCGTGGCCCGTTACTTGGCCGCCAACGCGAGGAAGGCGTCGGCATTCACGGTGCCCGTACCCAGGTCGGCGGAGAGGTTCGGACTCGCGCTGTTCATGATCAACCCAGGAAGGCCACTGGCCGCCTTCGTCGTGGCCGACAGCCCCAGGGCGGCGACCCCCGCAAGGATGGGGGTGGCGAAGGACGTGCCGGTCGCCAGCACGGTGCGGGCCTCCGGGAAGGCGGTGCGGATCTGCTCGCCCGGAGCCGAGATCTCCACGGCGCCGAAGGCGGAAAAGGCCGACCGGGTCTTGAGGGTGGTCACGCTCGCGACGCTCATCTCGGCATTGAACGAACTGGCGGTGGCGGCGGGGTGGGTGACGTTGGCGTCCCCGCTGTTGCCCACCGAAGCCATCACCAGCGCCTCGGCCTTGCCGGCTGTGGCGACGGCGGCCGTCAGCGCCTTGGAGGCGGCCGCGCTGCCCAGCGAGAGGTTGATGACCCTGGCCCCGGCCCCGGCGGCGTAGTCGATGGCCTGAATCACGCTGGCGAGGTCGCCCGAACCGTCCGGGCCGAGCACCCGCAGCGGCAGGATGGTGGCGTTCGGAGCGATCTGGGTGATGATGCCGGCGACTGCCGTGCCGTGACCGTATCCGGCCGAGGCACCCGTGGCGCTGCCGTTGACTTCCGCCGGGGAAGTGTCGCCGTCCACGTAATCCCGGGCGCGGCTGAGGTTCAGGCGGCCCGCGAAAGCCGGGTGATTCACGTCGATGCCCGTATCGATCACCGCGACCGTGACGCCCCGGCCCAGACTGGGCGCCCGGGTCTGACCGCCCGACAGCTGGATGACGCTCCAGACCGCCTGATTGTCTGGGAAGGAGTTCGCCTGACCGGCCCCTGTGCCTGTCCAGACCGTGAAGCCTCCCGACCAGGCGGTCGCGCCGCCCGACCAGGCTGTGATGCCCTGCGCGTTGGCCTCGCCGAGCTTGAGGCGCATGTTGGCTTCCTCGGAAAGCACCGCCGCCGAGGTCTTGTAGGTGTTCACGGCCAGGGTGGCGTACAGCTCCTCCGGGTGGAAGGTCAGCAACTGGCTGCCCGGATAGGCGGCCGCGAGGCTGGCCTGGGTGTCGGCCGCGCCGATCTTGACCCGGATGATCTTGGCATACCCCGAGGTGGTCGCCTGGGCCTGCAGGTTCAGCCGGGCCCCGGCGAGCGGCGAGACGGCGGGCGTGCCCGAGCAGGCCGCCAGCAGCAGGCTGGAAAGCAGCGCCGGGGCAGCCAGCACCCGCCCCCAGTGCCGACCGGGCTGCACCGTTCCGGCAGATGGAGGGGAAGATGTGAGGCTACGCATGGGAGTGGTCTCGGGCATCGTGCGTGCACTCTAGGCCGGCTGTGTGACTCCCCCGTGACCAGCGAATCGCGGACGAGGGTCTGGTTGTGCCCTCACTGGGGGGGTGACGATCCCACATTCCCTTGCCCTCGTTTTCATGTGACCGCTGTGTGACTCGGCCCTGCGACCAATCAGCGCCGCCCGCACCTCCCCGTTGAAGGCGCGGCGGTTGGGCAGACCCGTCAGGGGGTCGGTCAGTGTGGCGCGTTCCAGCGCCTCGCGCAGCGCGGCGTTGCCCAGCGCGATGGACACGTGCGGCGCGAGCAGCGCCAGGAACTGCAGATCGGTGTCGTCGAAGGCGTGGGTGTCGGAGCGCTGCATCGAGAGCACGCCGGCCCGCTCACCCTGCACCTCCAGCGGCACGAAGATTGGGGATACCTCGATTTCGCGCACCTGAACAAACGCCTCGACAATGACAGCGAGGTGAAGTATGGGACAGCGCCAGCGGTACACCAAAGAATTCAAGCTCGAGGCCGTCCGGCTCGCCCACGAGCCCGACCAGACCTTCACCGGCGTCTCGATCAATCTCGGCATCAGCGACTCGTCGCTTCACCGCTGGGCCAAGGAATTCGAGCAGCAGGGTCAATCAGCTTTCCCGGGTCACGGGAAGGCCAGCCTCAGCGCCGAGCAGGCAGAGATCAAACGCCTGCAACGCGAGCTGGACATTGCCCGTCAGGAACGTGATGTGTTGAAAAAAGCCGTGGCCTTCTTCGCCAAAGAAAAGTGAGGCGTTTTGAATTCATCGACGCGCACCGCTCCTTGTTCCGCCTGGACGTCATGTGCCGGATGCTGGACGTGACCAGAAGCGGCTATGCGACCTGGCGAGGAAGGCCGATGAGTCCCAGACGTGCTCAGGACGACGTCCTGAGCACGGAGATCCAGCAGATCCACACCCGAACCAAAGGGCGGTATGGCGTGCCCCGGGTGCATGCCGAGTTGCGGGAGCACGGCATGGCGTGCTCCCGGCGGCGGGTGGCCCGGCTGATGTCTGCGGCTGGCCTGCAGGGCAAAGATCGTCGGAAGCACAAGCGCACCACCACCCGGAACGAAACCCACCCCGTGGCGAAGGATCTCGTGCATCGGAACTTCGACGTACCGACGCCGAACACCGTATGGGCCGCCGATATCTCGTTTCTCCCGACGAAAGAGGGATGGCTCTATTTAGCCGTGATCCTGGATCTGCACTCGCGACTGGTGGTGGGCTGGACGATGGGCGAACGGCTCACGACCGACCTGCCTCTGGCGGCCCTGAACATGGCGGTGGCCCGCCGACCACCACCGGCGGACCTGATTCACCATTCCGACCGGGGGTCGCAATACACGAGCCGCCTGTACCAGGCGGCCCTGCAGAGGAGCGGAATGCAGTCGAGTATGGGGAGGAAAGGCGATTGCTTCGACAACGCCGTGGTGGAGTCGTTTTTCTCGACCCTGAAGCGGGAACTGATGATGGACACGGTGTTTATGTCGCGCCAGGAGGGGCGCAGTCAGGTGTTTGAGTACCTGGAAATCTTCTACAACCGCCAGCGGCGTCACTCGACCCTGGGATATCTGACGCCGGTAGAATTCGAACAGCGCGGAAACCGCGCGGTGGCGTAACTTCAAGTACGCGTTACCGAGGCAACCCCAGATCATCGAGCGCGTGCCCTGCTCGGGCGGCCCGTCCTCCGCGCGGATGTCGAGGATCACGTCCTGGGTCTCCAGCAGGCGCCGGACACGGTGGGGAAACGCGTCCAGGTAGGCGTCGATGTCGGGGATCGTGAGGGGCTCGCCGGGCAGCACGCCCTCCAGGAGGCCCCCGGGGGAGTACGGCAGGCGCTGGGTGGAGGTCTGCTCGCCCTCGAAGAGTTCCCAGCGCCCGTCGCCGCCCGGCTCCGGCAGTGCCAGCCGGGTGACGTGGGCGGGGATCAGCCGCCTGGCCTGCTGGTGCACGGTGCGCACGACGGCGTCGACCTGGTGACTGCTGCGGGCGAGCGCGGCGAGGGTCTCGACGAGCTGCTGGTAGCGCTGGAGCTGGGCTTCGGTCGACATGGGAACGGGGGACGCCGGAGGGGGGCGGGGGCAGGTGGAGAAGGGCGCACCCCCTTCAGGCCGCACTCTGCCCGCCTGGCCCTGACCGCGGCCTGAGCCTGACGGGAGACTCAAGGAGCAGGGCGGGCCCTGGGAGACCGCCTGCGCTCCCCTGCGGGATCGTCAAGACACCGCCGCATGAAGCCCCCTTTACCCCTGCCTTGTCCCCGCCGCCCCACGCTCGCGTACCGTGCCTGCAGCCCCACAGCCCGCTCCAGGAGGTTTCCATGCGCTGCCTGACCATCCCCCATCCTCACCACGCACTTTGCCAGAGCCAGGTTGCGCCGACGGGCGTGCCGTCTGCCCCCCAAGGCCAGCCTCCGGCGGCGAGTCGATGAGTCTCCTGACCCTGCGCGGCCGCTGGGTGGGGGGGGCGCACCGGCCCGGCCGCTCCTTCCAGGGCGTGGTGGAGGAGCCCGGTTCCACCGGACTGCGCCCCGGCGACCCCGTCACGGTGAGGTTTGAGGCCGGGACGGACGAGGGCCCCCAGGCGCGGGCCCACGGGCGCTACCACCTGGAAGGGATGCCCGCGCGCACCTTCGTGCTGGTGAGTTTCACCTGCCAGGATCGGGATCCCAGCGACCGCGCCGTGCTGGAGGACAGCGAGCAGGTCTGGGGAGGTGAAGTCTTCACTAGGGCGTAGCCCGGCGTGCCGCTGTGGTGCCGCCCTCATTGAGCGTATGGGTCAGGGGTGAGTGGCAGATTGCGGTGGGCTGGACAGCCTCCAATACGTGCCGATGGATGGCGACGCTGGGGCTGCCCCCACGTGAGCGCGGCAGCTCCCAGGCCTTCGTCGGGCGACACCGAGACTGTGCCCAGTACCAGGTGCGGTGAAAGAATGCCGACAGGGCCCATCCGCTACCCTGTGACATCCATGACCGCCCGCCCACCGCTTTCCCTGGACACCGTGCTCGGCGGCCTGTACGACGGCGTGTTCGTCCTGAGCCGCACCCGGCAGCTGCTCGCCTACACCCCCCGCGCCGCCGAGCTCCTCGGCGTGCCTTCCGATCAGCTGACCGCCGAGCGCTGCCTCGCCCTGGGCACCCACGCCCGGCGCGACGACGACACCCCGCTGCCCCCCGACGAGCGGCCCGTTCTCCGTTGCCTGGCCAGCGGGCAGCCCCAGCGCCGCCTCACCTTCAGCCTGGAGGGCCGCGCGCCGACCCGCTGGCTGCGGGTGACTGCCGAACCGCTGTGGCAGCCGGGCGAGGACGAACCCTTCGCCGCCGTGGTGGCCCTGACCGACGTCAGCGAGGGGGTGGAGCAGAAACGCGCGCTGCGCCGCGCCCTGCACCACGATGGGCTCACCGGGCTCCCGAACCGCGCGGGCTTCGAGGCGGTGCTGGAGGGGGCGCTGGCCCAGCGGCGCGCGGGCGGGCCGCGCGTCGCGGTGGCCCTCGTGGATCTCGACGACTTCAAGGGCGTCAACGACCGCCTGGGGCACGCGGCCGGTGACGCCCTGCTGCAGGCCGTCGCCCGGCGGCTGCGGAACACGCTGCCGGCGTCAGACGTGCTGGCCCGCCTGTATGGGGACGAGTTCGCCCTGCTGCGGTGGGCGGTGGGGGACAGGGACGCCGCCGAGCTGGGGCAGGCGGTGCTGGCGGCCCTGGCCGCGCCGGTGGAGATCGAGGGGGCCGTGCTCACGGTGTCGTGCAGCGTGGGGGTGATCGAGGTCTGGCAGGCGGAGACCACGGCGGGGGCGGCGCTGCGACGGGCGGACGCGCTGATGAACGCCGCCAAGCGGGCCGGCAAGGGCAGTGCGCGGGTGGAGTGAGCAGTCCGTCTTCCACCGGCAGGCGCGGAGCACCTGCCGACGTGATTGGGGCCCACCGCGCAGCGCGCATGGGAACCGGAGCTGACCCAGGACACGCACCGACACCGCGCGCTAAGTTCATCCCCAGGGCGAGGCGTCTCCTGCCTGCTCCCACTTCAGGCCAGGTTCATCCGTCAGGCTGCGCGGCACGAACTTCAGGTAACGCGCCAGCTTCGCCCAGGCGAAGACGAGCTGGATCACGCCCGTGAGGATGGTCGCTGCGCAGAGGGAGGCCACGCCGTGATCCTTCACGAGGTCGGTCATCAGCAGGGCCATGGCGCCGGTCTCGGCGCTGAGCATCCCGGGCCGGCCCCCGATGAAGGCGGTGATGAGGGCGATGCAAAAGGAGGCGTACAGCCCGACCGTGGGATCGACGCCCGCGCTGATGGAAAAGGCGATGGCCTCGGCAATCAGCGCGGGCGCCACGACAACGCCGGCGAGCACGTCGCCGCGGACATTGCCGAACCACTTCTGCCTGTCGGCAGCAAGGTTCAAAGGATGACCTCTGGACTGCATTTCCGCAGTGGCGGCTGGCCGCCAGGGGACAGGAACCACGTCCGCGTCGGTGGTCACGCTGTCCCCCGTTGTTCTCCAGGGGCACGCTCTCGGGAGGTGCCGCACCTGCGGTTGGGGGCAGTGTGCCTGACGGGCCCGGCGAACTCACTGGCCTGGCGATTCAGGCCCTGTGCCCGGGTGGGGGACAACGTCAGCAGTGCTGGTTGGCGGGCCGTGTCGGGGTCGCGTCCTCACGCGGCGCGGCCCGCCACAGCGCTGGAGATGGATCGGTCATGGCGCGGCCCCGGACGCGGTTCCGGCGCTCGACCTGGCCGCCGGCGTCATGTGACCACCGCGCGTCGGTGGTCTTGTCGACGCGCGGATATCCCCTGCCGGCTGTCCCGGGCGCCGCAGGGGCATCTCGAGGGAGCAGGGCCGGGCAGGCTGGATGGCATGCCCTGGGAACGGGCCAGGCGGCGGGGCAGTCGCCCGGCCAGCACGCCGGGGCCCGGTGGCCACCAGGCACGGCTCCGTCTGCTCCTCTCCGGGCTCAGCCCTCGATCAGGCCCGCCTCCAGGGCGAGCTGATACTCCTCCTCGGTGAGTTTCTCCTCGCGGCCCTCCTCGATCAGCGCTGCCAGGCGGGTGAGCCGGGCATCCACAGAGTCCTGGGGCGTCGGCCGGTCGGCGTCGGTCATGGCTCCAGTGCAGCACGCGGCGGTGAGCCGGGTGGTGGTGACGGCTGAAGATCGGCCTGCGCCGGGCCGGCGCACCGCCACGTGCCTGGGTTCGGTGGGGGTTCCCGCTGCGCGCCGGCTCACCGGAGCGGGTCTTCGAGATGTTCCAGCGCCTGCACACCCGCGACCATTACGGGGGCACCGGGCTGGGTCTGGCCGTCTGCCAGAAGATCGTGGAGCGCCACGGCGGGCGGCTGTGGGCGGAGAGTGCGCCCGGTCAGGGCAGCACCTTTCACGTCCGGTTGCCCGTCATTCCCGAGGCGTGAGCCTGGTCCGCCGCGAGTGGGCTCTACGCCGTGGCTGGGACGGCCGCTCACCCGGAGCGACTGGGGGTGGAGGCGTGCTTGCCCTGGGCTGGCGTCAGGGAACAGTTGCAGGGCTGTCCCAGCCGCCAAGATGCCGAATTCAGACCGGAATCAATCGCGTCCATCGATCATTCCGTTTCGATCAACCCGCCGAGAGCCCCACCGACACCTTTGGCCCCAGCGACCGCTTTAGCCCTCTCCAGCGCTTTGGCCGCGCTCCGTGACGTCGGGATTCCCGCGGGCGGCCGCTCACGGCGGAACCGGGTGTCCCTCCCGCCACGCCGGCGCCGGCTCGCCGTCCAGGCGGGGCAGGCTGAAGCCGAACGTCGCGCCCTCTCCCGGCACCCCGTGCGCCCACACCCGGCCGCCGTGACGCTCGATGATCCGCCGCACGTTCGCCAGCCCGATCCCGGTGCCCTCGAACTCCTCCTGACGGTGCAGCCGCTGGAAGAGCCCGAACAGCCGATCCTCGTACTGCGGATCGAAGCCGGCCCCGTTGTCCTGCACCGTGACCCGCCACTCCCCGGCCGCCGACTCGGCGACCACGCGAATGGTGGCCGGGGTGCGCCCGTGCGAGTACTTGAGGGCGTTCGAGAGCAGGTTCGTCATGACCTGCCGGAGCAGGGCCGCGTCCCCCACGACCACGGGCAGGTCAGCGACCTGCCACTGCACCGGCCGGCCCTCCAGCCCGGCGCTCAGCTCGTGCTGGACGGACGCCACGAGGGCCGCCAGCTCGACAGGCTGGCGCCGCAGCGGGTGCTGGGCGGTGCGCGCGAACTCCAGCAGCGCCTCCGTCAGGGCGCCCATCTGCGCGGTGGCCTGATCGATCACGTCCAGCGCGTGCTCCACCTTCTGCGCGTCCCCCCGCGCCACCGCCCGGCGCAGGATGCCCGCGAAGCCCGCGACGTGCCGGATGGGGGCCCGCAGGTCGTGCGAGACGGACGCCGAGAAGGCGTCGAGCGCCGCGTTGGCCTCGGTGAGCTGCGCCGTGCGCGCCTCGACGCGCTGCTCGAGACTGGCCAGCACCTGCGCCTGCCGGGTCTCGGCCTCGCGCCGCTGGGCCAGCAGCCCCTGGAGCGCGTGGCTGAGCTGCTCGACCTCCGCGTACTGGCGCAGGTGGGGCAGGCCGTGGGTCTCGCGCCGCTGGAGGGCGGTGGCGGCGTGCGTCAGGGCGCTCATCGGGCGGCTGAGCGCCCGGGCGGCGCCGTACGCCAGCAGCGCCGAGAGCAGCGCCCCGAACAGCCCCCATACCGCGACCCGGCGGCGCAGCGCCTGCACGGGGGCCAGGGCCTGACCGGCGTCCTGCCGGACGACCACGCGCCAGCCCAGGCCGGGCGCGGAGGCGCGGCCCGTGACGGCGTAGCCCGCCAGGTACGGGCGATCCGCCCAGCTGGCCTGCAGGCTGCCGCGGCCGCCGGGCGCGGTGTCCTGCAGCGCCGACGTCTGCGCTGGAAGCGTGCCGAGCAGCTCCCGGGGCCCGTGCAGCACGGTGCCGGCACGGTTGAGGATGAGCACCTCCACGGTTCTGGAGGGCGCGGCCAGCGCCCGCACGCGGCGCTCCACGCCCTGCACCCACGTCCAGCTGAGGTGCGCCCCCAGCACCCCCCGCCGCGCCCCCGCCTCGCCCCACACGGGCACGCTGAGATCCACGAAGCGCCGTGGCTGCCCGTCGGCCGTCCGGGGCAGTAACGGCTCCAGCAGGGTCGCGCGGTGGACGTCCACCACGGCGGGCCCCTGGCGGGCCCGCTGGAACCACGGGCGCCCACTCACCCGGACGCCGACGAGCAACCCGCCGGTCGAGGCCTGCACCACGCCCGCCTCATCCGCCCAGCCCATCCAGGCAATCTCCGGCCGGTCGCGCTGCAGCTGCTCGAGCAGCGCGCGAAGCCGCGTGGGGTCGCCCGAGCGCAGCTCCTCCAGACGGCTCACGAACAGCAGGTCGCGGGCCCGGTCATCCAGGGTGGCGTCGAGATCCTGCGCGGCCACCTCCGCCAGCTGGGTCAGCGCCGCGCGCTGCTCGAGTTCGGCCTGGCGGGTCGTGGCCGGCAGCACGACCAGCAGCAGGATCAGCGTGCCGAGCGCCGCCACGCCCGCGAACGTGAGCGCCAGTCGCCCGGCCAGCGAGGGGGGCGGGGCGCTTCGTCCCCACCGTCGACGCCGGATCGGGTGCATGAGGCCCCAGCGTAGCCCGCCGCCCCCCCACGGGCCGATGGGAAACCCGACATTCCCGCGGGACCGTCGGGGCTCCGGGGACAGTGTGGCCACTCGCTTACGGCTGGGGCTGGGCGTCGTGGCCACCGATCCGGCGCAACCGGGAGCCAGGGCGCCTGTGGGTCGAAGGTGGGGGCGCGGTGGGCGCCCCCCCCGGGTGCCGTCCAGGGCCGTCACGCCCGAAACGGTTGTGTTGCCTTCACGGGCTGCGCGGCAAGCGGAGAGCAGGAGTGGCCTGGACTTCAGGCCACTCCCGCCGCGACCGTTGACCACGCGTGGAACGCTTTTCGCTGATGGTGTCGTCTGTCCGAGACGGAGACACTGGTTCGAGGGTGGATCAGGTTGGTGACTCGGGCGTGGAGGTTCAGAAAGTGCTGAGTCCGTTTGGTGTTCCAGAAGCCGCGTTGACTCCGCTCTTGTTGCCGTGTGAGACGGTGGGATTGCTCAATCAGGTGAGTGCAGCGAGCGGTCGAGAGCACCCGCAGATGATCAACCCCCTGATGTGCCGGGAGTTCTCGGAGGGCGGCCCCGCAGCTGGCCAGCTTGTCCGTACTGATCGTCCCTGGAACGTTGAATTCGCCGAGCAGGCAGACGAGAAATGCTCTCGCCGCCTCGGTGTCGCTCTGGCGCTGGAGCAGGATGTCGAGCACGAAGCCGTGCTCGTCCACCCCCCGCCACAACCAGTGCCGGACGCCATTCACCGTCGTGCAGACCTCGCCCAGGTACCAGCGGGAACCCCGCCGGCGTGCCCGGTGACGAAGACCAGCCGTGAGGAGCGGGCTGAAGGAGATGGCCCATGCGCGCACGCGGTCTCGTGGCTGACCTGAATGCCGCGCTGGTCGAGTCATTCCTGGACGTCGCGGTCGCGGAGTGGAGCGCGGTGGGACAGCCAGATGGCATGGTGGATGAGCGGCATCGGAAATCGGTGGCGGCACGGTTTCGGGTCAGCCTACCCCAAGCCCGGTTCAGGCAGCACACTCGGGGTTTGCCGTCTGGCACCACAGCTGAAGCAGAACCGGTTTTCCGGGGTCAGGTCTCGGTGCACTGGCCCCTCACTCTGCACCCAGCATCGGAACCAGGATCGCCGGGGCCCAGCCGCGCAGCCAGGACGGGACGTCCTCGCTCGGCATGGGCCGGGCGAAGTAGAAGCCCTGCATCCCCCGGCAGCCCAGGCCGATCAGGGCCTGCGCCTGCTCTGCGGTTTCCACCCCCTCGGCCATGACCTGCAGCCCCAGGGCCCCGGCGATCCCGATCACCGCGCTGACGATGGCGAGGTCGTTGTGATCCGTGGTCAGGTCGCGCACGAACGAGCGGTCAATCTTGAGGGTGTCCACCGGCAGCAGCTTGAGGTAGCTCAGGCTGGAGTAGCCGGTGCCGAAGTCGTCGATGGACAGCCGCACCCCCAGGGCCTTGAGGGTCTGGAGCCGGTCGCGGGCCTGTGCGGCGTTGCCGATCAGCATGCTCTCGGTGATTTCCAGTTCCAGCAGATGGGGAGGCAGCCGGCTGGCGCTCAGGGTGCGCTCGACGTGTGCCACGAAGTCCGGGTGCGCGAACTGTGGACTGGCGATGTTCACGGAGACCGGTATGGCGACGCCCAGCCCGTCCAGCCAGCTGCGGGCCTGGTGGCAGGCGGTCTCCAGCACCCATTCGCCCAGCGGCACAATCAGACCGGTCTCCTCGGCCACGGGAATGAACGCCCCGGGTGCGATCAGCGGCTCGCCGGGCACCTGCCAGCGCACCAGCGCCTCCAGGCCCGTCAGGCTCCTGCGCTCCGCGTCGATCCTGGGCTGGAAGTGCAGGCGAAACTCCTGGTTCTTCAGGGCCCGGCGCAGCCGCTGTTCGAGGTGGTGACGCGCCTCGATGGCGTGCAGGATCTCCGCCGAGAAGAAGTGCGAGCGGTTGCGGCCCTCGCGCTTGGCCACGTACATCGCGGCGTCGGCGTGCTTCATCAGGGTGTCCACGTCCTGGCCGTCGTCGGGACACAGGGCGATGCCGATGCTGAAGGTCACGGTGAGCAGTTGCCCGTCCAGGTCGTAGGGTTCGGCCAGCGCGGTGACCACCCGGTCAATGATCCGGCGCACCGCGTGGTTGTCCTGCACTTCGGCGAGCAGGAGCACAAACTCGTCGCCGCCCTGACGGCTCACGGTGTCTGTTTCGCGCAGCAACCTGCCCAGACGCGTGGAGACCAGCTGGAGCAGCCGGTCACCGGCCTGGTGGCCCAGGGTGTCGTTGATGTGTTTAAAGTGGTCGAGATCCATGAAGACGACGGCGAACGGCGTCGCGTGCCGCCGGTGGTGGGCCAGGGCCTGCTGCGTGCGGTCATGCAGCAAGACGCGGTTGGGCAACTCGGTCAGCGCGTCGTGCTGTGCCAGATGGCTCATCCGCACCGCCATGGCCCGCGCCTCGCTGACGTTGTGGAAGACCACCACGGCGCCGAGCAGCCGGCCGTCCGCACCCACAATCGGCGCGGCCGAGTCCGCGATGCTGTAGCTCTGCCCGCCCGCCGCTTTCAGCGTGGCGTCCAGTTCCATGCCCACCACGCGGCGTTCCTGCAGGGCCAGGCGCAACGGGTTCAGCGCCGGCTGCTCACAGGCCGCGTCGCGCAGATCCATGACCCGCTCGATCGCCAGCCCCTGGGCCTGCGCGCGGTTCCAGCCGGTCAGCTCCTCGGCGACCGGGTTCATGAAGGTGACCTGCCCGGCGGGGTCGGTCGTGATCACCGCGTCCCCGATGGAATTCAGCGTGGTCTGGGCCCACTCGCGCTGCTCGATCACCTCCAGTTCGGCCGTCCGCCGGGCGGTGATGTCGGAGATCAGGGCGAAGAAGCCCTGCACCTCGCCGTCCTGGATGTCCGGGACGTAGGTGGCCTGCGTGTACCTCGGGCAGCCGCTGGCGTCCACGATCTCGCGCTCGAAGTGCTGCCGCTCTCCAGCCAGAGCGCCCTCGATGTGCCGCCGGTTCAGGGCGTAGAGCTCTGCGCCGATGATGTCGCTGATGTGCCTGCCGCGCAACGTGTCGGGATGGTGGCCGAACCAGTCCAGGTAGGCGGCGTTCCCGAAGCGGTTGCGGCCCTGGGCGTCCCAGTAGCCGACCATGGCCGGCAGGTTGTCGAGGATGCCCTGGAGGTGGCGCCGGGCCCGCGCCAGCTCCTGCTGGGCATGGACGCGCCCGTCGATGTCCTTGAGCGTGCCGGTTACCCGCAGGGGCTGCCCCTGCTCGTCGCGGGCCGAGATTCGGCCACGCAGCAGCACCCACCGCCAGCGCCCGTCGCGGTGGCGCATGCGGTGCTCGTACTCGTAGCTGTGGGTCTCTCCGGCGGCATGCCGCTCGTAAAGCGGGAGGAGGGCCGGGCGGTCGTCCGGGTGAACCTGTGCCAGCCAGGCCGCCGGGGTGGCCTCGAAGTCGTCCTCGGCGTAGCCCAGGATTTCCTTCCAGCGCGCCGAGAGGTACAGCTGACCCGACTGCGGGAACCAGTCCCAGACCCCCTCGCGGCTCCCCTCCAGGGCAAACTTCCAGCGTTCCTCCAGCACCCGGAGTTGTTCTTCGCGGTCGTGCCGATCGGTGACGTCCTGCACTTGATTGACGTAATAGGCCGGCACCCCGTGCTCGGTGATCACCGTCACGGTGATCTGGGCCCGCACCACCCGGCCGGAGCGGTGCAGGTAGCGTTTGCTGACCTGCATCGTCTCCAGTGCCCCGCTGTTCAGGGCCAGTAGCCGGTTCAGGTCGTCGTGTAGATCATCCGGATGGGTCAGTCCCCGGAAGGAGAGCGCTTGGATCTCCTCGGCGGAGTAGCCCAGCATCTGGCACATGGCGGCGTTGACCGCAAGGTAGCGGCCGTCGAGGGTCGAGACGACCATCCCCAGGGCAGCGTGCTGGAACACCGACGCGAACATGCGGGCCTGATCGATCATCCCGACAGGGTAGCGGATGCCCGCGCCCCGAACGGGGGAACCGTCTGCCGGCCGTGTCGGCTCTGCCCCCGAACCGCCAGACGGTCACGGACTGCGCCGGGCTGACCGCTCCGGATCCAGAGGCGCGGCTCGAGCAGAGCAGGCCTCAGGGGCGTCCGGCGGGCCGAAGCCGACCACCTGCCGCTGGAACGCGCCCCAGCGGGCCGGGGCATGCGGAAGTTCCCGAGTCTTCCGGGGACAGGACACGATTGTGGAAGTGTCGTCCGCCAAGTGAGGGCCCGTTTAGGAATTCAGCGTCGGGCGTTGACGCAGGGGTAGCGGAGAGAATGCCGTTCCAGACGTACGGTTCCGATCGCACTGAGGCTGAGGACGCCCCGAAGCGAGGGGTGGCCCCCACGTGCCACCCGAGGCGCACCAGCCGCGTGGTCGACCCGAGACACCGTCAACGCTGTGCTGTGTGTGCTGCGTGGCGGCGTTGCCTGAGGAGCGCTGCCGCACGAGTTCCCCCCGTGGGAGAGCGTGTACGCCCCCGTCAGTGAGCTCAGACGGGCCGGTATCTGGGAGGCCTTGCGTCGGCTCGATCGCGTGCGGATCGGGCCTCCCTCCCGATCCGCACGCCGCCATCATCGACAGTCCGTCCGCAAAGACCCCGGAAAGTGGTGGGCCGCGCGGTTTCGATGGCCATCAGAACGTGAACGGTCGCAAGCGGCACGCCCTGGTCGATCCCCTGAACCTGCTGCCGGGGGTCGTGATGCCGCCGGCGAACCTGCACGACCGTGTCGGTGGCCGGCGCTTGGTGGCAGCTGTGAAAGGACAGTGGCCCACCCTGGAGAAGGAACGGGCTGATCAGGGGTATGCCGGTCAGGAGGGGCGCCGGGCCAGTCAGGAACTCGACCTCAACCTCGAGGTCGGTGATCCGTGGCGGCCGTGGAGCCGGTGTATGCCCCAGTGGGTTGAGGCCCAGGGAGTGGACGGGTCGGCCTTTCACGGGGTGCCCGGACGCTGGGTGGTCGAGCGCACAGCGTGGATGGGCCGGAACCGTCGACCGTCACGGGCTTTCGAGACCCTGCCCGAGACGGAAGCAGTGTGGTGCTCCCTGGCCATGTGCCGCCTCTTGCTGCGCCGGTTGACCACATGCTGAAAAAACTTTCCCAGACAGTCTGTTCATTGCCCAAACGGGCTCCAGCGTAGCCTGCCGCGCCCCGCAGCCCGACCGGACCCCCGACCTGTCCAGGGCCGTCGGGGGCCGGGGATCGGGGGTCGGTGTGAGGCCTCGCTCAAGGCTGGGGCTGAGCGTCGTGGCCAGCGCGTTGGCGCACCTGGCAGGCCGGGCACCCGGTGGTCGGGCGGGCTGCGGGGCGCGGTGGGCGCACCCTCCGGATGCCGTCCAGTGCCGTCACGCCCGACACAGCGTGCGGTGTTCGGCTAGCTGCCCGACGACCCGGCGTCGGGCACACGCGCTCCACCCCGAACATGAGCGCTGCGGACGCAGCGCTGCTGGCCGGGCGCGGTCAGTGTTCGCCGCCGTAGCGGGATTTGGGGAGCGTGAACCCGAATTGGGCGCCCTCGCCCAGTTGCCCTCTCGCATGCACGTGGCCACCGTGACGGGCCACGATGCGGCGCACGTTGGCCAAGCCCACGCCGGTGCCCTCGAACTCCTCCTGGCGGTGCAGCCGTTGAAAGATGCCGAACAGCTTGCCACTGTAGGTCGGATCGAACCCCACCCCGTTGTCCTGCACCCAGAACGTCCAGCCGTTCTCCGCGTCCTCGGCCCACACCCGGATCTGCGCCGACGGCCGGGGCCGGGTGAATTTCACCGCGTTGGAGAGGAGTTGCTCCACCACCTGCCCCAGGGCCGCCTGATCCCCCTGCACCCGGGGGAGGGGGCTGATCTGCCACTCGATCTCCCGCCCCTGGTGTTCCGCCGTCAGGGTGCGCCGGGCCTGCGCCACCAGGGTGTCCAGATCGAGCTGGGCAGACTGCAGTGGCCGGCGGCTGGTGCGCGACAGCTGCAGCATGGCATCGATCAGGGTACCCAGCCGCTGGGCGCCCTGCTCGACGATGTCGAGGTAGCGGCTGAGTTTGCGGGGGTCGTCCGCGTGCCGACGGGCCAGCTGGGTGAAGCTGGTGATATGGCGCAGGGGCGTCGACAGGTCATGTGAGACCGAGTAGGTGAAGGCCACCAGTTCTTCGGTGGTGGCCTCCAGCACCCGCGTCTGCGCCTGCAGGGCCGCGAACTGGGCTTCCAGCTGAGACAGGTGCGTGGCGCGCTCCAGGGCCAGGCCCAGCGTGTTGGCCGCGTGGCGCAGCAGGCCCGGTGCGTCGGCCCCCTCGCCGGCCTGGTGCGGCGCCTGCCAGAACACCAGGAAGCCGGCCAGCCGCCCCCCAGGGGTGAGAATGGGCTCGACCCCCCCAGCCAGTGCAGGAAAGGTGTCCAGGGCGCCTGGAATATGTTGGTAGTTGCCAAAGTATGTGCCTTGCCGGGAGGCGGCCACCTGTTGCAGGACGGGCGTGTCGCGCAGGCGCAGCCCCGGCCGCGTCATGTGCGCGGCGATCGCCGCCGGCACCTCGCCCCAGACCGACGGCAGACTCAGCGCCTCGCCGTCCAGCCGCATCATCAGCATGCTCTGCGCCTGCAGCGCTGGGCCCAGCCGGGCCAGGGCGCGCTCGGCCACCTCTTCCGCTGTGCTCGCGCGCTGCAGCGCATCCGAGAGCGCGGCGAGCACTTCCGCGCGTTGCAGCGCGCGCCCCAGCGCCAGGTGACCGGCCTCCAGGGCCTGCTGATCGGCGGCCCGTTCGATCAACAGGGCCGCGAGCTGTCCCACCCCCTGCAGCTGAAGCGCTTCATCGGCCGTGGGCGAGTGCTGCGCCGCAACGACCAGGGTGCCCCACGGCGGCCCTCCAGCGCCCTGAATCGGCACCTGCCACGTGTCGGGCCGCTCACACCAGTTCGGGCGGGCGATGGGCTCGGCGCTGGCATCGGTTCCAATCCACGCCTGGGCGCCCTCCAGCCACAGGGCCACCGGCAGGCCCCCGAACTGCCGCTCGGCCGCCGCGAGCAGCCGCGAGAGCACCTCCACAAGGGGGCGTTGCCGCACCGACAGTTCCAGCACCTCGGCGCGCACCTGGTTCAGGTGTTCCGCCGCGCGTCGGCGCTCGGTCACGTCCCGCTGGATCGAGACCCAGTGCGTATACCAGCCGGTCTCATCGGCCACCGGTGAGATCGACAGCTCCACCCAGAACTCGCTGCCGTCCTTGCGGTAATTGACGAGCTCGGCGACCACCGGCTCCCAGCGCTCCAGCGCCGCGTGAATGTGGTCGAGGGTACGCCGATCCGACCGCGGCCCCTGCAGCAGCCGTGGCGAGCGTCCCAGCACCTCCGCTTCACTGTACCCAGTGGCGCGCGTGAACGCCGCGTTGGCATAGACGATCCGCGGCCCCGGGGCCCGCACCGGCTCGGCCTCGGTGATCAACACCGCGTCGGTGGCGGCAGCCAGCACCGTCTGCAGAAGTGCCAACTGCTGCTCCGCACGCTGCTGGCGGCGGGCCTCCAGCGCGCTCATAGAGACATCGACCCCCCGCCGACTCCAGTCCCCGACCGGGGGGGTGGTACCGCATGCCAGCAACCGAGTGGGACGACCGGACTGAGAAAAAGAGGCATCCCCACAAGTTTGAAAGCCTTCGGTCAGGCATATAGTTCATGGCTCACAGTGCGCTGCGGCTCAAGGTGGGGGGGGAGGTGCCCCTGGGTTGGGCCGCCGGGCGCCGACCGCTGGGGCGGCTCCCCTGCGCAGGCGGGCGTGCCTGTTCACTTCGGGGCCGTCAGGATCTGCACCCAGGGACTCAGCCGCCTTTCTGTGGCTGGAAAGGGCTCGCACCGGCGTCACCCCGCGCAGCGGCGCCCCGTACGGAACCAGCGCCCGCTTCCGCCCGACAGGGCGGCGCACGAGGACTGACCGACGTCCAGGCGACCCCGCGGCGTGAGGATCCTGTCGTGCATGGGCGCGGCCATCCGCGAGGTCGGGGCCGCGCGGCCAGCCGCCGACCACCCACCCGGTGGACAGCGCACGCTGCACCCGTCAGCCCAGGCGGAGGTGACAAACGGGTGGGGACGCTGCGGGGCACCCGGGGCATCGCGGCGCCGTGGTGGGTCGGCCACGGTCTGAGGCTCACCGAATGGGGGGCTGCCCAGCAGGGCGCGCCGGTCGTCGGCCGGCCCAGTGACCCACGGTCTCTGGGTGTCGATGCAGGCGACGTCCGCGTGGCGTGGTGAGGTGCCGCAACCTGACGGCATCCATCCGCAGCGCTGGTCTCCTGCCGCCCCCCTGCGAACGGCAGGGTTGGCCCTGTGGTCGACTGGCAACGATCCTTCCGCCTTCACCCGGAAGGGCTCGTCCGTCGGGATCCGTGGGGCGAGCAAGCGGTGTGTCTCAGGCTGGAAGTGTGGCCGCGGCCAAAGAAGGGTGGCCTTGTGCCTCGACACAGGCCCCGGAGGTCGCCCACCGCGCCTCGACCGTGCCGGGGTGGGCACTGGGGCTCGGGTCGCTTCCGCCGCAGCACTGCCGACCACCTCGGGGGCGAGGGGATCAAGGGAGGCCGAGAAGGCGGAAGCTCAGGTCTGCCCACCAAGGAGCGCCCGCGCCAGCAGGATCCGGTCGTCGACCTTTTCACAGTGAGTGGCGCCCACACCGATGAGTCTGTCAAGGCGGCTGCGTGCAGCGGCCTGTGCCGTCTTCCCGGCGAGCCCCCCCAGAACCGGACATCCGCTGAACGGGCGACCAATGCCCTGGTGGGGGAGCTGCCGGCTGGGCCGTCTGTCCAGCAGTGGGGCGCCCGGGTGCGAAGCACCCACAGCGCGCTGTGTGCGGGTCTTCCCGATCGGCGTCGGCACCGGCGGTTCCCATTCGCACTGAACCGCCTCTGGGCCGATCGCGCCCTGCGGCGGCCTCATCTGGACAACGACGTGGTGTGCGTGCAGGGCAGCGCACCGCCCTTGTGCTGTATCGGAGGTCGCTCCAAGCGACCTCGGTGCCTGCCGACGGCCGCCAGCGGCTCCGGGGGACATGGTGGATGGGGCCACACCGCCTGTTCTCTGGCTTCGGCTTGCATGCCGTGATCATCGATCACGGTCACGTGGTGCGCTGTGCCAGCGTGCCGGTCAACTCCGGTGATCCCACCGTGGCTCGCTGCCTTCTCACGATGGATGAAGCCCACCTGGTGCTGGGCGACCGGGGCGCCCTGGGCTGCGGCGTCGATGCCGAGCCGATCCACAAGCTGCTGGTGCCCCCCCTGGGGGGGGCGCCATGCGCTGGGTTCGCCAGTTCACCGAGGGTGTGTTCTCTCGTCTGGGTCGCTCGTTCCATCTGATGGCGCCTCAGTTGCACTCAGGACGCGCGAGGCGCGCCCGTGTCTGTCTGAAAGGTGGCGGCCCACCACCTGGCCCTGTCCTTCGGTCACCTGCGAGCCCCTCGCACTCGAGGGTGTCAGGGCCTGGAGCTGGGGTGGGGAACACGGCACCCGCCTGTCCCGCTGGGTCGCTCACCTCAACAGCGGCCAGGGGCCGGTCGGGTGAGTCGGCCTCTACCGTCCTGCGACAAAGGTGAGACGTGTTCCTCGCCCCCCTTCCCTGATCCGGTACAGTCGCTGCTGTGCCCATACAGCCCAGCGTCAGCGTGCTCTCAGCGACCCTTCAGGAGGTGAGCGAGGCACTGGCGGCCACCAGCACGCCAGAAGCGATCTTCGACATCATATTGAACCCCGCCCTGCAGGCGCTGGGTGGCCTGGGAGGGGCCATTTTCCTCGTTGATGACAGGGGGACGCTGCGCATCGCCGCCAGGTACGGGCACCAGGCGGAAGAGCGGCTGGTCTGGCAGGACGGTTCACTTGCTTCAGGCACGCCGGTCGGGGACGTGGTGTTGGCCCGCGCCCCACAGTTTTTCCACCACCGCGACGCGCTTTTGAACACCTATCCCGATCTGGAATCGCGCACCGGGGCCCGGGCCCCAGTGGCCACGGCCCTGTTGCCCATGGGCGTGGACGACCGGGCACTGGGCGCCATTGCCATTGACTTCGCAGATCCGCATGACTTTTCACCCGAAGAGCAGCGGTTCCTCAAAATTCTGTCGGCCCAGGGCGGTCTGGCAGTTGACCGGCTGCGTCTGATGACAGAGTTGCGCGCCCGGGCGGAGGAGCGGCAGCGTCAGGCCACCGCCCTGACCTCGTTCATCTCGCTCACAGCAGCGGTCGGCGCCACCACGGACGTCGACGCGCTGATCCGGATGGCCGAGCAGGTGCTGGGATCGGTGATTCCTGGCGTGATCAGCGCGTATTTCGAGGTGCAGGGCGAGCAGTGGGTGGCCCGCATCGCCACCGACGAGCGGCCGCAGGCGCTGCACGACGTGATCACGGCCGGCTTACCCGTCAGTACCCCCAGCTTCGCCCGGGCGGTGGCCCAGCGCAGCCCGCTGTTTGTGGATCACTGGAACGCGGCGGCGGAGGGTGTGCCCTTCACCGAGCAGTTTCAGATCGCTGCCCTCGCCCCGTACTTTCGCCATGGCCTGCCGGTGTCCATGTTCACGGTGGGGGCCGAGCAGCCGGAGAGTTGGAGCGCCGAGCACCGGGAGATGTTCCTGGCGGTGGCCCGCAGCCTGGGCAGCGCGCTGGAGCGTGCCGATGAGTACCGGCGCCAGGAGCGGCAGGCGGCGCTGGACGCATTCGTGGCCCTGACGGAATCCATCGGTACCGAAACAGATCAGCAGCGGCTGGCCGAGCGCGCAAAGGCGCTGCTGCTGGCGTTCTTGCCGGGCTGGTCGGTGGTCTACTACACGGTCGAGGACGGCCTGTGGAGGGCCAGCACGCTGGAGGTGCCGGACGCCGAGCTGGCGGTGGCCCTGAGGGCGGGGGTGCCGATGGACACCCCCGCCTTCGCCGAGGCGATCCAGCAGGCCCGTCCCGTGTTTGTGGAGGACTGGAAGGCCAAGGATCAGCACATGGAGCGGACAGACAAGTACGGCTCGGCCGGATTTTATCCCTATTTCACGGATGGCCAGCCGTGCGGCATGTTCGTGGTGGGCACCCAGGACAGTCCGGTCTGGCATCCCGGCGATCAGGCCGTCTTCCTGGTGGTGGGGCGCAGCCTGGAGCTGGCGCTGGAGTGGGCCACCCACGCGACCCTGCTGCGCCGGCAGAATGACGCCCTGCGCCAGCAAACCCAACAACTCGAACTGGAACGCGCCGGACTGGACGCCTTTGTCACCTTCACGCTCGCGGTGGGTGGCGTCACCAGCGTCCTGGAACTGGCGCAGCAGGCCATCCGGACGATTCACGCCACGGTGCCTGAGGTCAGCGCGGTGTACTTCGAGCCGGAGCATGCCCGCTGGACGGCGCGGGTCTGGTCGGACGATCTCATGCTGGACGTGCTCGAGCAGCTGGTGGCGGGGGTGCCGATGGACGCTCCCAACTTCACGGCGGCCATCCAAGCGGGAGCCGGTCAGTTCGTGGAGGCCTGGGACGTCGAGGCCCATCACCTGAGCGCGGTGCCGGCGGCGCCGGATCAACACGCCGCCTTTTTTCCCATCCTCGTGCATGGTCAGCCCCATGGTTTTCTCACGGCCGGGAAACAGCACCGCCGGTGGACAGCGCGGGAGCAGGGCGTCATCCGGGCCGTGGTGCAGGGCATGCAGATCGCGCTGGAACACACCCTGCAAACCGATCAACTGCGCCAGCAACGGGACGAACTGGATGCCCGCGCGGCCGCCCTCACGGTGGTGAACCAGGAACTGGAAGCCTTTGCCTACTCCGCGTCCCATGACCTCCGTACCCCCGTGCGCCATGTCCTGAGCTTTGCCGACCTCGCGAAACGGGCCCTTCAGCACGCCCAGAGCGACAAGTTGGAGCACCATCTGAGCGTGATCCAGGACAGTGCCGAGCGGATGACAGACATGATCGACGGCATGCTGGTGTTGTCCCAGATCGGTCGGGAACGGCTGATGCCCCGACTGATCAGCCTGGAGCCCCTGATCGTTCAGGCGCAGCGGGCTGCTCACGCCGCGTTCCCCACCCTCAAGGTCGAGTGGAGGGTGAGCGGGTTGCAACCGGTCTGGGCCGATCCCAAACTTCTCCAGCAGGTGTTGCTGAGCCTGCTGGGCAATGCCGTCAAGTTCTCCAGTGGGCAGGATGTGGCGGTCATTGCCCTGCAGGTTGAAGGAACCGAACACGAGTGGGTGATCTCCGTTCGTGACAATGGCGTGGGGTTTGACACGAGGTATACGGACAAACTCTTCCAGGTCTTCCAGCGGCTCCACCTCCAGAGTGAGTTTCCGGGATCAGGGGTGGGGCTGGCGGCCATGCGCAAAATCGTGACCAAGCACGCGGGCCGGGTCTTCGCTGAGAGTGACGGGACAACCGGCGCCGTGTTCGGGTTCACGTTGCCGCGCGCGCTCCAGCGCCCATGAACCGGCAGCTGACCCCTGGAGCCCGCGCGCCTTCATCTCAAGGCCGGGCCCCCCGTGCGGTCAACGGGTGTGCAGACCTGACGACCGGTGGCCCGGAAGGCGGTGCGCGCGCGACCGATTCGAGTGAGGCCCCCCCGCGCAGCGCGTGGCCCCAGAGGTGCGGTCTGCCGCACAGGCCTGGAGGCTTCCTTCTTCGTTCAGTTCCGTTGATGCCGAAGACAGAACGGAATCAATCGGCATGGCTATGATTCACCCGAGCCTGTGGCCAACGCCCCTGCACCGCCGCCCGGTGACGCCAGGGATCGCCGCTCACTTGTGCGGGCCACAGCATGGCTGGGCAGAGGGGCGGGCCTCCCTCTGGTGGCGCGGCGGGTCGGCCCTCCGGGACGTCGTCGGCACCTCGGGGGGAGCGCCCTGTCTGACGCGGGGGCTTGCCCGCCTTCAGCGCCAGCTCACGCGACCCGGCGCCGCCCGCTCGGCTCCCGTGGGCGTGGACAGCGACCGTCACGCTCCCTTCAACGCGCCGCGTGCTGGTGCAGCTGTGGATGGGGGAAGGCCCGGGGGCGCTGTCCCGATCAACGCCGTCCGGTTCGGGGAGCGCCGGCCAGCTCCAGCGTGGTGCACCCCCTGGCACTGGCGTGCTCCTGGCTGGACATAAACAGGCGTTCACTCAAGGCGCGGCCAGCCTGAAGATCCATCGTGTGTGCTGGTGGAGAGGCGACTGTGCTGATTGATTCCCCCGCCACCCTTCGCTCCTCCGCGCTGAGCGTCCCGGCCGCCCAGGCGGCCTTGGATCTGCTGCCAGCGCTCGCCGTCGTGGCCGCAGACGGCACCATCCTGGACGTCAACGCGGCGTGGACAGCCTTCATAAACGACAACGGCGGTACCGAGGCCGCCTGCGGACGCGGGGTGAATTACCTGCAGGTCTGCGACGCGGCGAGTGGCCCGGCATCCGACGAGGCCGCGCCGGTGGCGGCCGGACTGCGGGCTGTGCTGGCCGGCGAGCGGGCGGACTATACGCTGACCTATCCCTGTCACACTCCGGTGCGCCAGCGCTGGTACCGGGTGCACGTGCGGCCCTTTGCGGCGCAGGGGGAGCGGCTGGCCCTGGTGATGCACGAGGACGTCACCGCGCTGAAACTCTCGGAGATCCGGGCGTCGGACGTCGAGGCGGAGATTACGCAGGGCGTCCGGCGCAAGACGGCGGCCCTGCGGCAGGAGAACCGGGAGCTGGACGCGTTCATCGGCGGGGTGTCCCATGACCTGCGCACGCCACTGCGGCACCTGCGTGGCTTTCTGGAGGTGCTGCGCCGGCAGGCCGCCCCCCGGCTGACCGAGAGCGACGTGCGGCTCCTGGAGGTGCTGGACGGCGCCGCCGAGCGGCTGGGCCGGATGGTGGACGAACTGCTCGGGCTGGCCCGCGCCTCCCAGACGGCCCTGCAGGTGCGGGACGTTCACCTCGCCCAGGTGGTCATGCGCGCCTGGTTCCACCTGGCTCCGGAGACCCAGGGCCGCGAGATCGACTGGGTGGCCGGCGACCTGCCAGTCGTGCGGGGCGATCCCGAGCTGCTGACCCTGGCGTTCGAGAACCTCCTGAGCAACGCGGTGAAGTACACCGCCGGCCGGGCGCGGGCCCGCATCGAGGTGGGGGCCCGCGACGAAGAGGAGGCCTGGGTCGTGTTCGTGCAGGACGATGGCGTCGGCTTCGACCCGCGCTATAAGGATCGTCTGTTCGGGGCCTTCCAACGCCTGCACCATGAACGCGAGTTCCAGGGCATCGGGTTGGGCCTGGCCAATGTCCGGCGGGTCATGATCCGGCATGGCGCTGAGGTCTGGGGAGAAAGTCACCCGGGCGACGGGGCGACGTTCTACGTGCGGTTCCCGAAGACGCCCTCCATACCGTAGGCCACGGCCAGCGCGGTCTACCCCGCCGGAGTACCCTCGAGGGGGGGACGGATGCACCTCATCGAGATGACCCCGGTGCTGCCGGTCAGCGACCTGGCCCGCTCCACCGCCTTCTACCGTGACGTGCTGTCGTTCGAGGTCGTGGCCCACTCCGCGCAGATCACGCTGCGGCGTCAGTGATCGGGTCGACCATCAACCGATCTGGTGACCGCTCTCAGGCTCCAGGCATCCACGTCCAGGGCCTTCCCGAACCAGTCGCGGGCTTCAGCTGCGGGGCGGCGAGGTGATGATCGTCAGGTTGGCCTGCTGCGCCTCGCGGGCGTACCGCAGCGCGGCGGAGACCCGCGCGTTCAGCTTCGGATCCCGAGCGTCGATGTCGAGCGCGGCGTATAGTCCGCCCACCGCGTTGTCAATCACCTTGACGCTGACGCCCAGGTGCTCGGCGATGGCGGCATTGCTGTATCCCTGCGTGATGAGCGCCCACATGGCGCGTTGACGGCTGCTCAGGTTGAGGTGCCGGCCGGGCCCCACGGTATCGAGCGCCGCCAGTTGCGGATCGAGCACCACCTGGCCCGCCGCGACGGCCGTGATGGCGCGGAGGACGGTTCGCAGATCCTGCACCGACTTCTTGAGCAGGTACCCCCAGCCGCTCAGTTCGGCGCTGATCAGCCGGTGGGCGAACGCGATGTGGGCGTGGTTCGACAGCAGCACGATGCCCAGGGACGGATGCCGGTGGCGCAGTGTCCAGCACAGCGCGATGCCGTCCTCGCCTGCCAGGTCGATGTCGACGAGAACGGCGTCCGAGTGGCCGATGGCTGGGTCGCGCAGCGCCTCGTCCACGCTTTCCAGGCTGGCCTGCACACTGACGGCACCGCTGTGCGAGAGGGCGCCCGTCAGCAGCTCGCGGAAGAAGCGCTCGTCCTCGACCAGAGAGATCCTCAGGCGGCTCACGCGCGTGTCCCCTGATCCGCGCGTACGGAGCTGCGCGCTGCCAAAGGGCAGGGCACGGCCCACCGGTAGGACGATTCGGATCTGCCTGACGCCTGTTGCAGCGCTGGTGTGGCGCTGAGGGCCGCGTGGCCGCCGGTCACTGCGGCCACCACGCGCGGACGGTTGTCGGGCCGCCTGGACGACTGTCGATCGTCCACTGCCCGCCCGACGCTCCGACCCGTGCCGCGAGGCAGCGCAGCCCGAGTCCAGGCGTGACGGTGTGCGGATCGAAGCCCCGGCCGTCGTCCGAAACCATGAGCTGCAGGCGCCGGTCTTGCAGGGTCAGCTGCACCGTGACGCGGGTGGCTGCGGCGTGCTTGAGGGTATTGCCGAGGGCTTCCTCGACGATCCGGAAGACGATCAGGCGCAGGTCGTGCGGCAACTGCTCACTGCCCTCGGTGTCGAGCTGTACCAGGACATCATTCGCCACCAGATTGATCTCGATCACGCGCCGGAAGCGGCTGACCAGCACCTGCAGCGCGGGAATCAGGCCGACGCTCAGCGCTTCCGGGTGAAGCTGGTGGCTGACCAGCCGCACGTCGTGTTCCCGCAGCAGTTCGAGGTCGCGCCGCACGTCGTCCAGCACGCGCTGCGACGCCTCGTCCTCCGCCCGGACGGCGTCGAGCCGTGACCACGCTACGAGGAGTTTGGACTGCACCTGCGAGTGCAGGAACTCGCTGATACTGCGGCGGGTGCGATCCTCCGCCTGCCCGAGGAGCTGCATGGACGACGCGAGCGCCGCCGACGTCTGCCGTTGCAGGTTCAGGAGCTGCACATTGTGGATGCTGAGGGCCACCTGCCGCGCGAAGGCCTCGGTGTAGCGCACCTTTGCCGCCGGGAAGTCCGGGGAGCGCTGGAAGCCGAGGATGGAGCCGATCGACACACCCTCCACACGGAGTGGAACGCAGATGGCGTACCGGATACTGGTCACGCGGCTGATCAGTTCCAGCACGGCCTCGGCGTTCACGCCCCGGTTCAGGTTCACGACCGAGTCGATCACGGTCTCACCGCTCGACCACAGCTGAACCATGGACGGATTGACATCCCAGCGGGTCGAGATCTCCCAGGGGTCGGCGCCGGGAAACAGCTGCCGGAGCCGACCGGCGGCGCGCCGCATCATTTCGGAGTGCCGGCCGGCCCACGCGACCGGGGTCGACACGCCCGCTTTTCGGTCGAAGTGACAGAGCATGACGTTGTCGTAGCCCTGCAACGAGTAAAGGTCGTCGACGACCGCCTGGGCGATGGTGACCCAGGGGTGCGGCCCGCTCCGCTTGGGCGGCGGCTGGACGGTCATGCCCCACTGTGACCCGCGGCGGTGCCGTTCGTCCAGGGAGTCAGGTCTGCATCGGTCAGCAGCCCCGATCCAATCGCTCGAGCAGCCCGACCGGAGTTAACTCCCTTCACACCTCCCGCCCAGACTTCTACGCTGTAGAGGCTCCGTTCATCGGCACTGTCAGAACCCGTCTGCAGCGCAGTCTTCCAGTATCCGACGCCCCGTTGGAGCTGCTTGCGATGGAGCGACTGGAGCCGTCAACACGGTCGCCGACTCCACCCGTCTCAGAGCTCAGGGCGCTGAAGTCTGAGCCCAGACCAACGGCAATAACGGTGCGATCACGCCGGGGTCACCACACTTCAATCATCCCAGCACGACGTACACCCCCAAGGGCCAACACTCACCATCGGCGCAGGAGGCAGAGCAGAACAGATTCCCCCTTTTCCCTCCGCCCTCACTATCCAGATCTAGCTTCACGGCTCGCCCTGGGTTCCGACCACACTGCCCGACGTCCTCACAGTCCACAGGAGATTGCCATGAGCTCAACGCGCCCAGTTCTCGCCGTTCGTCCCCTGACGCTGGTGCTGACCCTGACCCTGCTCGCCGCCTGCACATCCTCACCGCCACCAACTCCCCCGACGACGCCGACGACGCCCACCACACCCGGCACCCCGGCGGCTCCCGTAAACCTCGTGGTACAGCACGTGACGGCCTCCTCGATCACCCTGCGCTGGACGGCCACGCCCGGTGCCATCGGCTACGTGCTGGAGCGCAAGGTGGCCGACGAACCCTTCGCCCCGATTGCCGCGCCAGCGGCAGAGGCCACCACGTACACCGACACCGGACTGACACTGGGCAAAACATACATCTACCGCCTCAAGGTGAAGACTGCAGGCGGCGAGAGCGCGTTTACCGCGGAGATCGGCGGGCTCGTTTCGGCTGGCGGCACCGACACCGATGGCGACGGCGTGTCCGATCAGGATGAGCAGGCAGGCTACGACGTTATTCTGAAAGCAGCTGGAGAGCAGATCGGTACTCCGCACGTGGCCAGCGACCCCCTCCGGGCCGACTCCGACGGCGACGGCCTGGGGGACAAGCAGGAGCGCGCCCTGTTTACCGACCCACAGCGTGCCGATACCGATAGCGACGGCTTGGGGGATCGCGATGAAGTCATGACCTGGGTGAGCTCGCCGGTCGACCGTGATACAGACGGCGACGCACGCGGCAACTCGGCGCTGTTCGATGGGCAGGAAGTCAGTACCTACCGCACCTCGCCCACCCTGGCAGACTCTGACGGCGACAAGTACAGCGACTACGAGGAGATCATCGAGCGCGGCGGGCGCTATAACCCGCTGGTCGCCAACACGCCGCGCCTGGAGCTGTCGGTTGCCACCGCCCCGGTAATCGACCTGAACATCACGCGTACGGCCGACCAGACGCGGGTCACCGGCACCTCGACCTCACTCACGCTCGGCCAGGAGGATCGCCGCAGCGCGTCCGACACCCAGACCCAGCGGGTCACCGCAGAGGTCAGCGCCACCATCGAGGCCAGCGTCGAGGCCGGCTTTCCCAGCGGCGCGAGCGCCTCGGCGAGCGCCTCAGCGACGGTGTCGGCAGGCTACGGCTATGAGAAGACAGCCACGTACAGTGAGGAGTCGGTGCGCTCCAGCCAGACGACGGCCGAGAAAAACGAGTCGCTGAGCACGTCGGATGGCTACTCGCTGAACGGCGGGAATCTCAAGGTGGGCTTCCGGGTACGCAATACTGGCGACATCAGCTTCGCGCTCAAAGACCTGCAGATCACTGCGCTGCGTCGTGACCCCAGCGACCGCAAACGCTTCGTACCGGTGGGCACCATGACAGTGCCCAGTGCGGGCGAGGGCACGACCCTGAGCAGCGGCGGCGAGACGGGTATACTCTCGGCCAGCCTCGATCTGCCCGGCGATCTCGCCTTGCAGCTGCAGCACAATCCGCGCGACCTTCTCTTCCAGTTCAGTACCTACAACCTTCTCGACGACGCCGGACGCAATTTCGAGTTTCTCAAGGAGGTCACCAATGCCAAGACGGCGCTGGTGGTCATCGATTACGGCAACGGCGACGTCGTGCGCCAACGCGTGGCGACCAACGTGCAGCGCAGGGACGGGCAGATCGTGGGGGTGCGGCTGGGCACCGTGCTCAAAGACATCTTGGGGCTGCCATACCAGACCCAGACGAACAGGGCCGGCGTGCGCGTCCTGACCTCGGTATATGACAATGGACCCGTCTTTAAGGGCGACGTGGCGGTAGCACCGTCGGATCACGCGTTGTGGGCCACTATCGGCTCGGCAGACCTGAACCTCGGCCCGGCGACCAACGCCGACGACATCCTGCTCACCCAGAACAGCACCCTGCATCTGATGCGTGTGCGCGATCAGGACAGCGACGGGCTCTTCGACAACGAGGAGTACGTCCACGGCACCTCGGATACTGTGGCTGACGGTGACGGCGACGGCCTGAACGACGGCGAGGAGGTCAAGGTCGGCTGGAATGTCATCCCGCTGACCAACAGGGTCAAGGGCTATCCACGCCGGGTTTTCCCTAGCCCTTTGGTGGCCGACGCTGATGGGGACGGCCTGAACGACAGCAAGGAACAGGCTCTGGGCACCTCGCCATTCCTGAAGGACACCGATGGCGACGGCCTTCCAGACAACGCCGATACCGACCCGCTGTATGCCAATGTACCGCCGGTCGTCGACACGGTTCGCGTCCTGCCCCGCTACCTCCTCCAGGGCATCTACGGCACGGCGAGTGACTCGGACAGCAACCTCCAGGCTGTGCAGGTCGATTGGGGCGACGGTAGTCTTCCGGACAAGCGAACCTTTGACACGCCCCAGCGCCAGACCGATTACTCCCTGACCCATGAGTACGCGGCACCGGGAACTTATACGGTGCGCGTGCAGGCCATCGACGTGCGTGGTCTGGTCAGCGAGACGAAGACGACCACCGTCATGCCCACCCCCACCCCTACCCCTGGGCCATAAGCCCGGCTGGGCTCGGTGTTCGGCTGAACGGCTGTAGCAAGGTGTTGGCGCTCAGGAAGCGCGAAGCTCCGGAAAAGCACGTGGCCTGAAGTTCAGGCCACGTGCGGCACCACGACCCGCCACGTCTTGAACGCAGTGTGTTGCTGGTGACAGCGATGGCGAGCGGGGACAGTGGAGCGGGCGGGGTGGTGGAGGTTCGTGATCCGGGCGTGCAGGTCGAGGAAGCTTTGCGCACGTCGTCGTGAACGCAAGCCTCGCTGCTGACGTTCCTGCCGCCGGGTGGGCCGGTGAGACTGCTCAACCAGGTTG
This sequence comes from Deinococcus koreensis, assembly GCF_002901445.1. NCBI lineage: Bacteria > Thermotogati > Deinococcota > Deinococci > Deinococcales > Deinococcaceae > Deinococcus > Deinococcus koreensis. Next base: position 56,671 of record NZ_PPPD01000005.1, on the reverse strand, counting down.
TTGCAGCGCGCTGTGGAAATCACCTGGACGTGCTCCACGCTGTGGAGCACAGGACGTGCGCGTAGAGCGGCGCCGTAACTCCAGAGCTTATCGGTGTGAATGACCTCTGGCACGTCGTCTTCCCCTCTCAGCCGCTGGAAGAACGATCTGGCGGCCACCGTGTCGCGGTGTTCCTGAAGGAGAACGTCGAGCACGTCCCCGTGCTCGTCCACGGCTCGCCACCACCAGTGGGTGACCCCGCCCGCGTCCACGCACATCTCGTCAAGGTGCCACCGGGAACCCCGTCGGGGTTCCCGGTGGCGCAGGCCGTGAGCGAAGTGGTCGCTGAACGTGCTGCACCACGTGCGGATGGAGTCGCGGGTGACGCGGATGCTCCGTTCCAGCAGCCATTCTTCGATGTCCCGAGAGCTCAGCGTGAAGCCGTGTACTCGGTGAGGTGAGCAGCAGTCCGCAGGGGCGGGAGTGGCCCCAGATTCAGGCCACCCCCGATGCAACCAGTGGTGGTCAGGCGGCGGCTCGAGCAACGGGCTCACCTTGGCATCTCAGGGCACCCAAAATGCTCGACACGGCCCGCCCAATCCGGGTCATGCTGGCGTGCAACTTCTCAGCGTTGCCGCCCCAGGTGGTGATGTAGTCGGCCACAGCGGCCGTAGTTTCGACGCCGTAAAAGCTGCTCAGCACGTAGGCGGCAGCGTCGGCCTCCAGCTCGCGCGTCTGGCGGTCGGGCAGATCTTCGGCGCGTTTGCCCGCGCCCTGGAAGTGGAGTGAGACATGCGCCCACTCATGGAAGAACACGCGCAGCGCGTGCGCCGGTTCCAGGTCGCACTTCTCACGGCACAGGACGATCTGCCCGCCGTCCGTCCAGCCATGCGCCCCGCGTCCCTCGCCGTCCTCCCACCGAACGGGCACCGGGCACGCGGCGGTGAGCGAACGCAGCAGCGCGCATGTTCCGTCGTCTCCCCCCTGCACCACCATGAAGGCGGCGCTGGGCAGCGGGTCGCCTTCGGTGTCATAGTCGGCAAAAATAGAGCTGTACTTGAAGCCCACGATCCTTTGCGCGGGCCTGCCGTTCACGGGCGGGGCCTCGTGATCGGGCACCACTAGGGGCGCGAGAACGCGCACGGCCTTCGCGCCCTTCCTGACGCTGCGCCCCAGACCCCTCCACGCCTGGAACCCGGCCACATGGGCGGCCTCGGGGGCCTGCAGCCAGATCAGCAGCTGATTGTTGAGGCTGTAGGTGTGGAAGCGGGCAGAGAAGCGCATGAAGGTCAGCAACTCGTCACTGGCCCCGGCCCCCAGCTGTTCGGCCAGGCGCAGGGCGCACGTGTCAATGCGCGACATGAGTTCCTGCGTGACGGCCTGAGATGCCTCGCGGGCGGCTTCTTTTTCCTCGGGGGTGCTGGGCTTCTTGTACGGCATGGCTGGCGCTCCTTTATGCAGGGGGCGGGTGTGGAAGGCGCTCCCTACGCTTGTAAGTATATCTATAACTTACTTAACTGTCAAGGAAAGCTGGTAAACCCGTAAACAGGTAAACCTACGTATGTCCGGGGGCACGCGCGAAGCGCCGCGCCCCCGGCGCGCCTCCTGGGCAGGAAGCGGCCTCCCCCTGGTAGTGGTCGCGGATGTCCGGGGCCGCCCCTGTCCTTCGTGCTGTTGTCCTCTGCCCTTCCCCTACACATTTTCCCGGCGAGGGGCGGCGCGTGAGCGCCTCAGCGGCGCGCGCAGTGGAGGTCAAGGCTCCCTCCCTTGACCGCAGCGAGCACGCCGCTAAGCTCGAAGAGCGCCCCGGTTGGGGAAACCATGAAAACAGCGCGCCGGGGGGCGCTCCTTCATCTGTTGATCTTTCAGCCCGCGAGGATGGGCGCAAAGCCGCCAGGGGCCCGGTTCGAGCGGGCCGCCCGGCCGGGTCGCGGCGGCGTCCGGCCTTGGGCACAGCGCGCCGTCAGGCGCTCCTAGGTTCTTGCCGGTGGCCTTCCGGCAATCCCGGCTCTGCCGGAAGCGGCGCGCGGACGCGCGCAACCCTGCTTGGCCCCCCTGCCGCTGGGTCTGCATCCTGTGGGTGGGGGCCGTGAACGGTCGCTCGCAACGCACACGACCTTGCCGCGCCCTACAGGAACGACCGCCCCCACCCGGCGACCGTTCACGTGGGGGCGGGGCTCCGCCCCCGGGGGTAGGCCGGCCTGTGGCCGGACTTAGGGGCAGACCTGCCCCTCCTGCATCAACACACCGGCGACGCGCCGCTCCTCCTGCACCTGGCGCCATGCAAGGTCACCACCCGCACCAGCGCGCCCACGCCAGAGCCCATCCACCCCATACGCGCCGCCCACCTCAGCCTGACCCAGCTGTTTTCTTTTGCGCACTTCGAGACAGCCCGACCTCGACGCCGAACAGACGCGCGTGATCACCCCTGGCCTGCACCGGCCTGCCGCTCACGCCGCCGGGCGTCCCACTGGAGCGTGGAGTTCAGCAGGGCCGCCACGCCCAGAAACTACGGGGCGCCGTCGCCGCTGCAGCGCCCCCCTTTCTGCATCAGATGCGGAGTGGTGCACAGCTCATGCTCGGCATGCTGGCAGTGCCACGAAACCTGAGGCTGGTTATCGATTGGGGCCGCTGTCCCTGCTCACGCCAGACCTGAACGCTGGAACGGCTCGTCTCGGTCAGGGGGCCGCTCCCCCAGGGTTCGCAAAAAGAAAAACGGGGTGGGGGTCGGCGTCAGGCGGCGCGCAGGCAGACCTGGGCGCTGAGCCTCCAGATGCGCCCGGGTGCCGCGCCAGGGCCTCGCCGTCACACCGGGTCGCCGCGCAGCCGCCCGACCTGCGCGGCGCTGAGCAGCTGGCGCGGAACACGGCCACAGTGTCGCCGACATGGTCGCGCACGGTGGAGCAGTTCAACAGGGTGTGTGAGGTTGACGCGTCCGGGCGTGGTCGGCACCCCTTGCGGCTGGCCCCGCCCGCTTGGAGCGGGGCCACTGTTACGCGGCGTGGGCAGGCTTGTGGACTTCGCCACTTTGTACGCTGGCCCAGACCTTGCGGGCCTCGTCTTCCGTGAGGGTGGCCAGGCTCTGCACTCCACGGCCCAGCACCCGCGCACACACGGCGTAATGCTCTGTGCCGGGAACGCCGCGTCCCGCAAGCTGGCGGTGAAAGGCGGCGGCGCGTGTGCGGCCCAGGGCACCGCACTTCTCGGCGTACCTGCGGGCAATGCGCAGGCCGACCGGCCCCAGCGTGCAATAAGTCTCCTGGCCGTTGGCGGTCTCAAAGCACCGCTTGGCCCACATCTCCAACGTTCCCAGGCTGCTGAGGACGCCTACCTTGACGGTGCGGCAGGTCTGGGCGTTCACCATCGTCACCGTGAGGTCAGCGTTCAGTGTGGCCCGGAAGTAACTTTCGCCAGTGTAGGTGTACTCGTAGATCAGGCCGGGTTGGGGGTGGCGCTGCGTGCTGGTCATACCTCGCTCCTTCGTAGGGGGCGGGTGTGGAAGGTGTCCCCTATTGATTTAAGTATATAACGCACTTACTAAACTGTCAAGACATGCCTGTAAAACGGTAAACCTGTTTGCTGGTATTTAGGTTAGGGCACATCGAATCAGCTTTGGAGCGTCTTCCCTATACGGATCGTTCAGCGCGCGTGTGTTCCCCGCAGGGCCTGCCCCGTGGGGATACCTCGATTTCGCGCACCTGAACAAACGCCTCGACAATGACAGCGAGGTGAAGTATGGGACAGCGCCAGCGGTACACCAAAGAATTCAAGCTCGAGGCCGTCCGGCTCGCCCACGAGCCCGACCAGACCTTCACCGGCGTCTCGATCAATCTCGGCATCAGCGACTCGTCGCTTCACCGCTGGGCCAAGGAATTCGAGCAGCAGGGTCAATCAGCTTTCCCGGGTCACGGGAAGGCCAGCCTCAGCGCCGAGCAGGCAGAGATCAAACGCCTGCAACGCGAGCTGGACATTGCCCGTCAGGAACGTGATGTGTTGAAAAAAGCCGTGGCCTTCTTCGCCAAAGAAAAGTGAGGCGTTTTGAATTCATCGACGCGCACCGCTCCTTGTTCCGCCTGGACGTCATGTGCCGGATGCTGGACGTGACCAGAAGCGGCTATGCGACCTGGCGAGGAAGGCCGATGAGTCCCAGACGTGCTCAGGACGACGTCCTGAGCACGGAGATCCAGCAGATCCACACCCGAACCAAAGGGCGGTATGGCGTGCCCCGGGTGCATGCCGAGTTGCGGGAGCACGGCATGGCGTGCTCCCGGCGGCGGGTGGCCCGGCTGATGTCTGCGGCTGGCCTGCAGGGCAAAGATCGTCGGAAGCACAAGCGCACCACCACCCGGAACGAAACCCACCCCGTGGCGAAGGATCTCGTGCATCGGAACTTCGACGTACCGACGCCGAACACCGTATGGGCCGCCGATATCTCGTTTCTCCCGACGAAAGAGGGATGGCTCTATTTAGCCGTGATCCTGGATCTGCACTCGCGACTGGTGGTGGGCTGGACGATGGGCGAACGGCTCACGACCGACCTGCCTCTGGCGGCCCTGAACATGGCGGTGGCCCGCCGACCACCACCGGCGGACCTGATTCACCATTCCGACCGGGGGTCGCAATACACGAGCCGCCTGTACCAGGCGGCCCTGCAGAGGAGCGGAATGCAGTCGAGTATGGGGAGGAAAGGCGATTGCTTCGACAACGCCGTGGTGGAGTCGTTTTTCTCGACCCTGAAGCGGGAACTGATGATGGACACGGTGTTTATGTCGCGCCAGGAGGGGCGCAGTCAGGTGTTTGAGTACCTGGAAATCTTCTACAACCGCCAGCGGCGTCACTCGACCCTGGGATATCTGACGCCGGTAGAATTCGAACAGCGCGGAAACCGCGCGGTGGCGTAACTTCAAGTACGCGTTACCGAGGCAACCCCAGCTGCTGATTCCACAGCAGGTGCATCAGGAGTTGCTGACCGGGGTCACTAAGCACGATCCCCGCACTTTGTCGAAGGATCCAGCGCTCGCCGCGCTCCGTTCGGCTAGGTTCAAAGCGTATCCGCACGAGCACGAAGGGTGGGGCATTCGGGTGTTACCCAGTCCCGACCTGTCGGCCCTCAGCCCTGACACCCTTCAACTGCTGGTGGCCCTGGGAGTTCAAGATCGGCCTCCCATTCACGCCGGGGAGAAAGAGGTCATGCTCTGGGCCTACGAGCAGGGCTACCGCGTTTGTACGGATGACCGGGGAGCATACCGAACGCTCCGGGCGCTGATCTGCGGTGCCCTCCCAAATGTCCCTCCCCGTGCTCTTTCCGTGGTGGGTACCCCCGGGCTGCTGGCAGAGCAGATGGCGCGGGGCCAGCTCTCTGACGCCAACGCCTCGGCCCTATGGAGCGAGGTACAGGATGTCTGGCGCTGGGCGCCCAAAAGTTCCCTCCAAGAGTTACTGCAAGGGGAGTACTGGTAAGACCTTGAGGAACGCCACCTGCGGGATTCCCTCTCGTCCTGGCATCGCCGACCACACTCCAGCGCCTGCTTGAGGCAGTCGTCGGCCTGTTTGGGTGGGTCTGGTGAGTCTCGATGTTGTGCCCGAGACGCGCTGCGATCCGAGATTGGCCCGCCCAGCTAATCTGGACGGGCCACGATCACGTCTCCCGCCTTTCACCAGCACTCATCGAGTTCGCCAACCCGTTACTGATGTTCTCCACCGCCGCCCTGACCTTTCTGATGGCGCGCCGAGTTGGCGGTTATGGTCTCATTTGAGGCTTCACGGCCCGCCCTGGCGCTCGCCGCCTTGCCCTTGGCCTTCATCGCCGGGTCGTACACCCGGGCGCGCTGCAGCTCCTCGGCCGTCGCCACACGGTACGCGCCTGCTTCCCGCCCCTCGCCAGGCACCAGTCCACCTTCCTTGGTGGCGATGACCAGGCCATTGGCCCGGAGCAGTCGGAGACTGGCGGCCATCGTCTGAAAGTGGTGGCCATAGTGGTCGACCATATCCTGCACGTGGATGATTCCGGGATGGTCGCGGACATAGAGATAGGTCAGCTTGTCCAGGGCGGGGTAGGACTTCAGGACTTCCGGAAGAGCAAGGGACGTCTTGGACATGCCCCGAGTATGCGGGAACTTGACTTTGTGCATGCTGGGAAGTGGCGCTGGCGAGGAGATTCCAGCGGGCTGCATCATGGCGGATCCTTTCCTGACGCGCAGGGGCGTGTTAAAGTGCGAGGAATGGCCGCTGGTTTTGGGATGCTCCTTCCCAGCGGCCAACTGGGCATCTTGCGGGTGTGGAAACCTGGTGCAGGGTGATTCAGCGGTGGGCGGCCCCTGGCCGCCCACTCGTCATTCAGGCGGCGGCCACCCGGCAACCCAAGTTCGGGTCGTACGCCACCTGGGCACCGGCACCCAGGAGAGCCGCACAGGGCGGCCATGTCAGCGTGCACGTCGCGTCCGTAATGCCGCTCCACAGTGGTCTGGAAACCCTGGCGACAGGGTGCACTCCATGTGCATCTGGCCGTGCCGCCAGGCGGTTCGTTGACCGCCACGCCCACCGCGTTCTGCTGGGGTCAGGGACATGGTTCCGCTCCTTTGTGCAGGGGGCGGGTGTGGAAGGTGCCCCCTACACTTGTAAGTATACTTATAACTTACTTATGAGTCATGAAAAGCGGTTCAGCGCCCGTAGCCTTTCACCCACGGCTTCGAGTCACGTCCCGCAGGAACCTTGCGGTAGGCGCTGCGCACCGAGGCCTCAAAGTGGGCCAGCACGTAGGCTTCCCTGGCGCCCTTGGTGTTCGTGCCCGGCAGCAGTGAGAGCCAGGAGGGCCCGACCTCCAGGGCCTCGTCCTGGGGAAAATCGTTGTCCCGCAGTTGGCACGCCAGCCAGAATCCAGCGTCGTTGCGGCCACGGTTCGCGGCGAGGTTCTGGGCGCGCTCTATCAGCATCATGTAGTCCACGCGCCGGTGCTGCTCGCCACCGTCCGAACCCGGCGCATTGAACACGGGGGCACGCACGGCCGCGCGCGGCGCTTCCTCCAGGCACTCCGGCGCGCATGCCAGGCCCAGCAACTCGCGCACGCGGTAGCGCTGACCGGCCAGCTCGGCGGTCTCAGGGATGGTCAGCCGGTTCAGGAGTTTCTTGCCAGGCAACCGCTCGTAGCGGCCCGCGTCGGTCACGGTGGGAGGCAACACGACCAGGCCGCCGTCGCCCCGCACGTCCACGCCGGGCGGCAGGCTGCGCTTGGTGGTGCTGTTGGTGGTGGACACGTGCCAGCCGGGATGCCTCACATAGACGTGGTAGCCGCCGCTGGCGCTCCGCACATGCGGCTCGATGCCCAGCAGGTGCATGGTGTCCACCCCGGCCCCCTGATCGAAGTCCAGGGCGATCAGGCCGGAGACCCTGCCCGTCACCAGCGCCATACCCTGCGCGCCGTGCAGGATGAACCAGGCGTGCAGCTCACCTTGCGTCGGCAAGCGCTCCCGGAACGCCAGCCACGTCGCCACCCACTTGCCGCGCCCCTCATCCCAGGAGCAGTGCCCCGACTTCTTGAGGGCGTCGTAGTGCGGGTGCTTGGCGTAGCTGCCACTGACCCCCACGGGGATGACGCTCAGGCCCGCGTCCACGTACTGCCTGGCAGTCCGCAAAAGATCGTGGGGCGGGAGGCTCATGGCTGTATGGTGCCCGAACTGGGTAACGGTTGCATACGGCATGTGACTTCCTCCTTGGTATAAGTATATGGAATACATAGTTATAAGTCAAGAAAACATCTGCCAAAAGCAAGCGAAGGGGGGCACATCCCCCTTCATCTCCTCCTCAGCCTGCGGAAGAGTTCGCACACGTTCACGTTTCGCTGTTCTGCCTCCATCCGCGCCGCTCAGCAAGCTGGCCACTCTGGCGGGCACTCAGAGCCTGGGGGGCTTACTGGCCCCCAGGCGCGTTACCGTTGGAACTTCACCACGTCCGGCACCCACCCGGCCTCACGGAGCGCCCCGGCGACTTCCACGATGCGGCCCACAAGCTCCTTCTTGCCACTGTTGGGCGCAGCGGCGGGTTGCACCTTCCCCGGCATCGTGGCGATGAGGGCCGTGAGCTGCGGGATGGTGTACGCGCTCAGGTAGTCCGCCGTCACCGTCCACTCCTGCGCCAGCCGCTTGTCCGCGCCGATCTGCTGGGCCACATGCACCGCCAGCTCCCCAGGGCGGGCCGTGGCGCTGAAGGCCGTCCAGTGGTGCAGCGAGTCATGCATGTGGTACGCGAGCAGGCTCAATAGATCGCCTTCGCTCAGCTCCATCAGGGCGGCGTGGAATTCTGTCCCGTAGAGGCCATTCACCATCGTGCCCTCTTCGTGCGTCTGGAACAGGTCGGGGCGCTCGGCGGCCCACCGCTGCACCAGGGTTACGACTTCCGGCAGGGGGGCGCTCAGGCTGGGGGCTGTTTCCGTCTTGACCCTGACCTCACTCGCACTCTCAAACAGCCCCTGGACGGTGAGGGCAAGGCACCGCTTGGGGTCGGTGGCGAGGCTCCCCCACAGCACACGGGCACGGGCCTCCTGGCCGATGCGGTGGGCGGCGTCCCGCACCGGACGGTTCTCGGGCGGCTGCGCGGCCACTTCTGCGTGGGCCTGGGCACGCCACTGGCTCTGCCTGGCCTTCTCGGCGGCTTTGGCGGCTTCCTCGCGCACCGCGCCCTCATGGCGGTGCATCTCCCCGCTCGGGCTGTGAAGGTAGACCACGCCCTGCAACTCTTTCGGGCCGGAGGTGCGGTAGGTGCTCCACGGCAGGTTCCGCACGTTCCCGTGGGTGCTGCACGGCAGCACGTCCACAAAGGCCCACTGTCCGCTGTCGCGGTCGTGCTGCGCCTGGGCCTCAAGGGCCTCAAGGTGGAGCGCCTGGGCCTTGGCGGTGTCCCGGAAGTAGGCCGGGATGAGGCCCCACATGTCCTCGCACACGGCGAGGCCCGACGCCTCCACATCGAGCAGAGCGTTGGACACCAGCACGCGCCCGTCCGTGGTCAGCTTCCGTAACTGCTCGGCGCTGTACTGGCGGGGGTTCTCGCGCACCAGCTTCACCAGATGCCGCTTGAGTTCGCCCGTGGTCTGCGCGATCACCTGGGCCTGCGCGAGGTTGATGTTGTCCTCGGTCAGCAGCTTGCGGCCCTCTTTGCCCAGGCCGTAGGCCAGCGTCAGGCGCTGCTCGACGCGCCGCAACGGGTGGCCGCTGCGGGCGGCAATCTCATCTGGCTTCATGCCCAGCCCGGTCAGCCGTGCGTACCCGTCCGCTTCCTCCAGGGGGGTCACGTCCTCGCGCTGCGAGTTTTCCGTGATGGCGAGTTCAATCAACTCCTGATCGGTCAGGTGCCGAATCTGGACAGGCACCGTGTAGTCCCCGGCCACCTGGAGCATGGCGCTCTCGCCGCCCTGGTCGTCCACGAGTTCCAGGCCCTCGACCAGCAGCCCCACAGCGCGGTAACGGCGCTCCCCGGCCACAAGTTCATACGCGCCGTCCTCAGTAGGGTGCGGGCGCACCACGAGGTTCTGTAAGAGGCCCTTGTGGTAAATGTCCACGGCCAGCTCAAACAGTGGCTTGTCCTCAAAGGTGCGCCGGGGGTTGAACTCGCTGCGGCGCAGACTGTTCCACGGCACACGCACCACGTCGGCGGCGGGGGCCTCCTGGGGCGGCGTAAGGCGCAGGGCGGGCGTGGGGTCGGCGGGCAGGGGGGTGGCTGCGGTCATCTTGGCTCCTCCATGCAGGGGGCGGGTGTGGAGGGTGCCCCCTACACTCATAAGTATATATCAAACTTACTTAGCTGTCAAGAAAAGCAGGTATACCCGTAAGCAGGTAAACCCACGTATGTCCGGGGGCACGCGCGCCGCTGGCCCCACGCTCGGGGACGGCCCCTCGCGCTACTTGCCCCGCCCACGTGTCTCTCCATCTTGAGAAGCGCCGCGCCTCCGGCGCCCGTCCTGGCCCGGAAACGGCCTCACCCTGCATGCCGCTCGCGGATGTCCAGGGCCGCTGTTGGCCCTTGTCTTTTCGCTTTTGCCTTTGGCCCTTCCCCCCACATTTTCCCGGCGAGGGGCGGCGCGTGAGCGCCTGTGCGGCGCGCACAGTGGAGGTCAAGGCTCCCTCCCTTGACCGCAGCGAGCACGACGCTAAGCTCGAAGAGCGCCCCGGTTGGTGAAACTATGAAAACAGCGCGCCGGGGGGCGCTCCTCTGTTCTTGTCCTTTCCCGGCCTCCGTGGGCCGGCAGGTCTGGCCACCCTGGATCGTTTCTCGATGCACGTGCGCTTCCAGCGGTGGGGAAGGCGCGCACGCGCGCCGAGGGGGCTACCGTAGGCCCTCCAGCGCCGGGGCGCACGCGCTCCGGAGCCGCATCCCCTCGCATCACGCGCGGGGTGCGCCCACCCCCTGACCCACGTACTGCAAGAAGTGGCCCGTCATCCCGACAAGCCATCCCTGTTCTTCTTTGCGAACTGAACTGTGCTGTCTGAAGATGCCCCGCCTTACAGCGGAAACATGTCAGCGATGTTTGCGGCGCAGGCGAACAGCTTGGCCCTGACCCGGCCGAACGGCGCCGAGCGGTGCAGGGTGCTCATGACCCGGCGTGTCGCGTCCCGCCTAGCGAGGGCGCCCAGGCTGTCAAATATCACGTCCTCGACCTCGCGGGCTGCGTGCTGCCCCTCTGTCTCGTCGTCGGCCGTGAGCACCAGCGTCAGGTCAAAGCGGGACAGGCCGTTGGCCTCGTTGCGGAAATCCAGAATGAGGTACGCCAACTTGCCCCGGGCGCACAGCCAGTCCACCAGCTCGCGGGTGATGCCCGGCTGGGTCACGTCGCCGCTTTCGCGCATAGTCAGGGTGACGACCGTGCGACCCTGGTGATCCACCACGCAGCGATCCTCAATGTGGGGCTGGGGAAATTCGCGTTGCAGAGTGTTACAGGCAGTTAAAGATGCCACCTCGCACTCTAATCTTGCGGCCCGAAACCTATGAAGCAAAATCTGCTGTTGATGGAGTACATCCTTCAAATGTGGCTCTTTTGTTAATTGCGCAGAACTAATGTGAAGCAGGAGCCAATGCCGACGCTCGCCGCTTGTGCACTCTACGACCGCCCGACCTCGCTGCCTGGGAGTCAATTCGCCCAATACATTCGTCAGCTGATCAGTGATCTGGTTCACAGCATCGTTACAAGATAAAGGTGCATAGGTGAATACCAATACAACCCCATCTTCAACGGGAACCAGGCCATCATGAGACTGATAGGTATCAACTATTATGCAAACCCTCTCTGATTTCAAGAACATTGAAAAGTCAACTTACACAAAAAGAGTGTGGAGCATGCCTCTCAAAAGTTCTAAAATCCACCACATCGAATCATAGAACATTGATCTACAAGCACAAAGGAAAAGACGTCTTCTCCAAGGAGAAGACGTCTGAATGGTGGAGACGGAGGGAGTCGAACCCTCGTCCGATGTTGCTTGGGTGGGCGTCTACGAGCGTAGTCCTTAATTTAAATCTCGACTCTCAGTCGCCTAAGGACAGGCTACTTTTGAATCCAGCTCCTAAATTTCGCGTTAGAGGTCGAAGCACCCTCTTCTGCTAGCCATCTTTTGTGTCAGCTCGCGTAGCGCCAATGGCCGGGCTTTACGATCGCTGGGCTGGGATTAAGCAGCCAGTGCGAAAGAATCGCTGTTGTTGCCAGTTAAAGGCTTGGTCGGTTGATTTACGAGGCCAACGACCGTCCTCGGCTCGCTGCTTCACCTTCTACGAACACCGTCGAAACCGGGGCGTCCCCAAAGGGTGACAAAGGATAGCACATAGGGTCGATGCCATCAAGCCAGCATGTGGCTAAAATGCGGCATGTCTCCACCCTCCGGTTCATCGGGCCAACGGCGCGTGCGTCCACATACCCGGTTTGTCGTGCCAACGGCTTTGCCGGTCGAGGTGGATCGCATTCACGTACACAGTCTTATTGCCCGCGCAGGAGCTGCGAGGGTCGTCCTCTTTGTCGCACCGTCTGGATATGGCAAGACCACGGCACTGGCTCAATGGGCCAGACACCAGACCACCCCGGTGGTCTGGCTCCGCCTGACCGGGGAGCACCGCGACCCTAAAGCCCTATTGTCCGATCTGGCCCAAGCCAGCGCAGCCGCTGAAGTCAGCACGGAACACTGGGATCAGGTGAGCCTACTCGACCTGAGCCGGGAACAGTTCATCGCGGCCCTCGCGGCCGACCTGAACGCCCACGACACCGACCTGACATTCGTTCTGGACGGCGGCGAACAGTTGGGGAGTGATGCGGCACTTGCCCTCGCCCACCTGTTGACTGAGTTGGGCGAGGGCCACCGGCTCTTTATGGCCCAACACGACGCCTCCCCGTTCAGCGCCGCACCCTTCTTGGCTCGTGGAGAAGGCCTGTTGGTGGCCGCAAGCGACCTGCGCTTCTCCCCAGTTGACACCAGGACTGCGGCCCAGGAGTTGGGTGCACAACTGCAGACGTCCACCACTGTGCAAGAGCAATATCAGGGCTGGCCGGCCGGGAGCATGCTGGCCCTGCACACGCACCAGTCGCCCACGCCCGTTTCGGCCACCGCGCTCGTTGAGGACATGGTTCGCACCCTACCCCCGCAACTGGTGCGAACGCTTCCACATCTGGCCGTCCTCGATACGTGGAGCGCTGAGGATGCCAACGCCCTGGGCGTTGTTCTGCCTCAGGGATGGCTGGATGACCTGCTCCGCGCCGGCCTCCCTCTCACTCCTCTGGGCGAAGGAAAATTTGCGCCTCACGACGTCGTGCTCGAGTTGTTAACCGGGCAGTTGAAACATGATGTAGCGGCTTGGCAGGCGCTGCACCTGAAAGCGGGCCAGCAGGCGGAAGCCCAGGGATGGCCGTACAGCGCGGTGCGCCACTATGTTCAGGCGGGACGCGAGGATCTGGCCATGCGTCTGGCTGAGGAACTGGTGCCCCGCTGGGCGCGAGCGGCGGAATGGCTCCTGGCCCGGGAAGCCCTGGAACCAGTGCCCAGCGTCCGTCTGACCGCATCCCTGCGCTCCATCCTGGCGCTGGCATTCTTGGAGACGGGCGAGACGGAACGGGGACGCGTCCTGGCCCAAGAGCAGGTACGCTTGGCCCCGACTCCGACGGCGCACCTCACGCTGGGCTTGGACGCGTACCGGGCCGGTGATCTGCCGTCCATGCTCCAGCACATCGAAGCCGGCTTGGCGCTGGCGACGGAGCAGCGGGAAGTCATCCAACTCTTGCGCTTTAAAGCCATTTACCTCCACGGCGCCGGGCAGATCGAAGAAGGATTGGCAGCGGCCACGGAGGCCACCCGGCGCGCAGAGACCGTAGGGGACGCAAGCTTGAAGATCGCCGCGTTGTCTGTCCGGGCTTACATTCTGGAGCAAAGGCAGGAACGGGACTTGGCGTTGCGCGACCACGAGCGCGCGTACCAGGCGGCCCGACAACTCGGCCTCACGAACCGGCTGATGCCCATTGTGGATAGGATGGCGCGGCTGTACGTGGCCAAAGGGCGGGTTGATGAGGCGGGCGAGGTGCTAGAGGATTTCCTCCTGTCTTGTGAAAAAAGCTACCCGTTGGGCATCCCCATCACCCAGCGCGCCCTCGCACACGTCCGTCACGTCCAGGGTCGAACGAGTGACGGCGTTCAGCTGGCGAGGGACGCGTTCGAGGGTCTGCTGCATCAGGAAAACGCCACCGCCGCGCTGAGTACCCTTGACTACTTTTTTTACACGGAATTGCTGTCTGGCCAGCAGGCCGAGGCGGTCAAGGCCTTCAACCGCGTTCAGATCCTGACAGGCCAGGATAAATCTAAACTGGACGTCACCACATGGACAAAAATCAGGCTGATCAGAGCCTATTTGGCCTATGTGGATGGGGGGTTGCGCGATGCACTGGCCTTTGTCCAGGAAGTCATCGATGAGGATTGGAAAACTCACAGCACCAGAAATATTCTGGCCGAACTTTTAAAGGCAGAAATTCTGCGCCGGGAAAGTCGCCTGGGGCGTTCGGAAGCCAGCACAGTGGCAGAGGCCTTGCGAGAGCGGCCCGAGGATGTGGCCGACGTGCGTATGGTACACCCGCACTTCGAACCCCTCCTTCGTGAGTTCGTCAAGCGTGGGTGGTCTGCGGACGTGTTTCAACACCTTCTCGACCAATGCGCCTCAACGGCCAATGCCGCACCACGGCTGCGCCTGCACTTGACGACGCTGGGACGCGTGCAGGCGACTTTAAACGACCAAGAAATCCGCCTGGGCCACGTGTCCGCCGTTGAGGCGCTGGTGTACCGGGTGTTGCACCCTACGGCGCGGCAAGACGAGCTGGCGGACGAGGTCTGGGGCGGCGCGGATCTCAAGCGTGCCCGCCAGTCCGGTCACACTGCCCGGAGCACTCTCAACGGCGCATTCCGTGAGGGGGCGAAGCTCTTGAACATGCCGCTGGCGGCCGACCTGATCCGGCCAAGTCGGGGCCGCCGAAACCCAGAATGGGTGTTCAACGACTCTGTGCGCATCAGCTGTGACGCACTTGCCATACTGGAGAGTAGCGACCCAAGGGAAGTGTTGCGCCAGTACGGGGGAACATTTTTCGTAGACAGCACCAGCGAGTGGGTGACCCATTACCGCGAGGTGATCCACAAGCACGTCGTACAGGTGTTGCACGAGGGCGCGACGTTGACAGAATCCAGCGATCCACACACCGCTCTGGCCTGGCTGGTGAAAGCTGCGGACTTGGCACAGACCCATGAAGCGTTCGAGCGGGTGATGACGCTCGGCCGGCGCATGGGCGAAGCAGCACTCTCGAGGGCTGCGGAGCAGGCCATTTACGCCCTGAAGGCAGGAGAGGTGACGACCCTCAGCCGCCTGCACTCGCTGAACTGAGGGCGGCCGCGCACGCGCTTCGCAGGGCGGCCAGTTGTTCGCGGGTGGCCACCCAGGTGGACTGGGCGTGTTTGGGAGTGGCGTAGCGCGCCTGTATTACCACGTAGCCTACTGGGGCAAGGGCCGTGGCCTCTTCGTGCAGCAGCTTCAAGGTTAGGGCCTTGGTCGGCTGCGCCTCGACTTGGCCTGTCTGAACCTGCACTTCGTCCCCACCCCAGTAGGCCACGGCGTACCTTGGGGTTGGATGGTCGATGCGCTGGTGGACGTACACCGCAACATTTGGCTCTCCCCCATCCACAACGGGGCCTGACTCCGCCCCCTGGGCCTTCAACGCAGCCCGCGCGAGGTCGTGAGCCCGCTCGTGCAAGGAACTGCTGTTCCGGGGAATGCGCGTGACCGTCACCCCAGGATGTGTGATGCACAAAGAGGCGCGCAGCAGATCCTCCTGCGCGTCTACTTGAAGCGTAGCATCCACCCCTGAGGGTAAGTAGCGCAGGGTGGCCAGCGCTGCGGTGACCTCTTGGTGATCAGTCCGTGGCAAAGGGCCAGAAACCTCGACACGTGTCCCGTCAGGAAAGGACAGCACTCCTCCGAAAGCAGCGCGCGTTCCCTTGGCACTGGCATCAGAGGCTACTAAGGTTTGCGCGGGACTCATTACTTGAAGTTTAACCGGCGTTTTCACTCCTGGGATTCCGGATGGGTCTTCAGAAGTTTTGAGACCTTCCCTTCAGCCTATGCTCATGAATCACCAGGCTGCACACCACACCCGAGAATTCCCATACCGGCTCAATTTTTACGCCCATGCCTCCGCATGGTGTGTGCAGGGCGATTTGAACCGGGCTCAGGCTGCGCTTGCCCTGGCATACCTTGCAGTACCCCCGACAACCTTCACTGGAGACGACGAACGCGCCCTCCTGAGTATCGCTGATGATTTGGTGTACGTTGGACAATTCCTGCCCTCTCTCCGCCCTACTCTGGAACTGCTCGGTCAGCTTCAAAACACCTGCGGTCACAAGATGTTCTGATCATTGCTATGGTTGCCCGATGTCCCCGGAAGTTCCACACGATCTCAATGCGGTGATCTTGAAAGCACACAACCTTGCCAACCAGGAAACAATCACTTGGCTGCGTACTGCTCTGGCCTCAGCTACCGTAGAAATTTCAGAGGAGAACCTGCCGCTTAAGCTTTTACCTAACGAGCATAGACAGGCGAAGACAGGCTTGTAGACAATTGGTGTTGCCCCTGCCATAGCGCTCGACAGGGCTCTACGGCGCTATGACCTGCCCACGATGACCGAGCGGCCGGGCAGCAATGCTCGCCTTCTGCGCTTTAGCTCGGAGGGCTGAGCGGGGCGCCCCTCCAGTTCACTGACAAACCACACCTTCCCCCCCACTGTGCGGTGCTCACGGTATAACCCTTGCCCCTGCAGACAGTGGTGTAGGCTGATCGCGTGCTGGAACCCGATCATCTCCGCCGCGCGCTCATTGACGAGATGTTCCAGTGGGGCCCTGCCCTGGCCGGAGACGTGCGGGCCCGATATCCCGCCACCCTCGTGCGGGAACTGGCGACGCTCGGCATCCTGGCCCGGCGCAAGTTCAGAGGCTTTGAGGTGTATGTGCTGTCCGGCAAAGGCCTCAGACCGTACGGCCTCGCCCTTCGCTACAACTATGTTCCGGCCCGCTCCACGGTCATGGGAAGCCTCATCCTGCGTGCCCAGGCCCGCGTCTGGCGAGCGGCAGGGTACGGGGTCGAACCCTATGAGGAGTACACCAAAAAGGGGCGCGGCAACCTCGCGCTGGCCCGCCGAGACGATGAACTGGTCGCGCTCGTCGGACGACCGTCACTGACCATCCGTGCCCTGCGAATGATCGCTGAACATCTGTCAGAACAGACCCCCACCATTCAACGACTCCAGGTGTATATCGTGCCCGGAGACCACGATCCGGTGTTGATCTCGGCTCAGACCGTCAGCGGCCTCCCCGTCACCATCACCGAGTTGCCCCTGTCCAGCGTGACCCGCTACATCCCTGACGAGGTGACGAACGACCTCCAGACCGCCACCGCCTGAGTCGTTTTACTGACGGTGCCGTTCCAGATACTCCTCCAGCGCCTGATGCAGCTCACTCTTGATGCTCACGCGTTCCTGGCCCGGTTTCTTCTGGGCCTTCTTGGTGGCCACGTGAATCTGAAGCCGCCGGTTCAGGTCGACGTCGAGGTAGGAGGTGAACTTCACCTCGCCCGCTCCCGTCGATTCGGCCGCTGCTGCGGGCGGCTGATCGGCGGCCGCCTCCGGCTTCTTGAGTCGATCCATCAACCCGAACTTGGGGCTGTCCGCCCTGGACTTACTTGACATGGTTCAGCACCTCGCGTGACACCAGCTCGTAATCCATCCACACCAGCTTGGCGTAGCGGTCGCCGCGGACGTCGCGGACACAGAGGCCCTCGCGCGCCGCCTTGCTGACCGCCACGGCATGCCGGATGGCGTGACCGAACAGCGGGATTCCAGCGGTGTCCAGTTCCAGGCGCATGTCCAGGCCGTCCGCATTGGGGGCGGGGGGCACGTCGGTGAGCAGCACCCGATAGTTGGTCACGCCCTTCTCCAGCAAGGGCTGGAGGGTGGCCACCAGGCCGTCGGCCGAGACGCCGTCGGGTTTGGTGGGGATGATCAGGAGCGAGGAGTTGCGGGCCAGGGCGGCCAGCTCGCCCGCCCCCTCTCCCCCCTTGGTGTCCAGCACCACGTAATCGAACGCGGCCCCGGGATCGGCCTGCGCCACGAAGTCGCTGTAGAGCTGCACCTCGAAGCCCCAGCCGCCGTAGTCTGGCCGTTTGGTCGTCCATGTCCACGCCGAGCGCAGCCGCTCGTCGGCGTCCACCAGCAGGGTGCGGCCCCGCCCGGCCAGATGCGCGGCGAGGGTCACAGCGGAGGTGCTCTTGCCGACCCCTCCCTTCTCGGAGGCCACACTGATGATCTTCACGCGGCCAGTCTACCCGTAAACCGGGAAACGGTAAACCACCATGATGGTTTACCGGTAAACTGGTAAGTTCAGCGCCGGGTTTCGCCTGCTGGGCGTTCCCCCTCAGGTCAAGCCCACTCCGGGCCGGGCAGCTCGCAGCCGACGGGGCACTGCTGGATGCCACACGGCGGTGACGTGATCTTGTCCGGGAGGTCTGGGGGCACGCCTCCCCTGCGTTCAGCCGTCAGCAAGGCCTTCAGTCCTCCAGCCCATCCAGACGGACGCTTCTCCATATACCGGTAAACCGTCTTTCGGGTATACCAGTATTTGCAGCCCGGATGGCATGTGGGCCTATGGCCGCCGGACGATCAGCAGAGCATCCACGACCGAACGACCGGCGGACGCGCAGCAACGGCCTGTCAGGGGACGCTGCCAGGGTGATCCCGGAGCCTGCACGGTTCCTTCTTTACCGGTAAACCTGTAATCCGTGAAACCCGTCAACCCGTAGACCGGGGACGCGGCTGACCTCGTGAGCCCTCCCGGGCGGCCACCGTACATCGCCGCGTTCCGCAGCAGGGGAGGGCCTCCCTACCGCGCCAGCTCGACGGTCACGGTCAGCGCCAGCGCCGCCCAGGCCCGGTCGGTGGTGAGCACCGGCACACTCAGGCGCTGACCCAAGGCCAGGCAGTAGCGGTCGCCGAGCGACAGCCCCGCGACCCTCGTGACCGCATACAGCTCGGCCACCACCTCAGCGTCCTGGAGCTGGCCCGCGTCCACGGTCAGGAGCTGGCCCAGGACGCCCCGCTCGCTGAGTTGCCGGGTGACGTCGGCCGGCCGCGCGCCCCGGCTCGCCAGCTTCGTGAGCACCTCGGCCCAGTTCACGGTATGGATGGTCGCGCCCTGCCGCAGCGCCTCATCGACGCGCCCGGTGCCGGGCTCGCCCTGCAGCCAGGCCAGCAGGGCGCTGGCGTCCAAGACGGTCAATGCTCCCCGCCCATGATGGCGACGCTCACTCCCGCCCCGCCTCGGCTCGCCGCTCCTGGATCAGCTCATCGGCGAGCGAGGTGCCGTCCGTGACCAGATGGGCGAACATCCCGCGTGTGACGGCCAGGGCATGTCCAGCCGTGACCAGTTCGGCTTTGCCCTCCTCGGTCACCCGGGCAATCAGGCGGTCACCGGACTGCACTCCCAAGCGCTGCCGGAAGGCCACTGGAAGGAACACCCGCCCGTTTTCCTTCACTTCCAGCGAAAATGCCTCAGTCGTGGTCATACGGCAAGTTTAGCATTGTTGCCGCTCACGCTAGACTTGCCTCTGTCGTTTATACTCCATATAATCGTCCTTAGACCAAGATAAGGAGTGATCCAGTGACCCTCGTCTCCCAGACAGGCCCTACCGACATCGACCCAATCCAACTGGTACTCGACTCCGTGACCTCCCCGCTGACCAAGGTCGCCTACCAGAAGGCCTTGGGTGACTTCTTCACCTGGTGGGGTGGACAGGGGAGACCCCCACTGACCAAAGCAGTGGTGCAGCGGTACGTCGCAGTGCTGCTGGAGCAGGGCCGGTCGTCCTCCAGCGTGAATGTCCGACTCTCCGCCATCCGCAAGCTCGTCCGTGAGGCCGCCGATAACGGACAACTTGCGTCGTTTGAAGCGGAGAGCATCGCCCGGGTGAGGGGCGTCAAGAAGCAGGGCCGGCGCACGGGAGCCTGGCTCAGCCGGGCCCAGGCCCAGGAGTTGCTGCTGGCCCCGGACACCTCAACGCTCAGAGGCCTGCGGGATCGGGCGCTGCTGGCCGTCCTGCTGGGCTGCGGCCTCCGGCGTTCGGAGCTGGTGAACCTGACCTTCACCCACCTTCAACAACGCGAGGGCCGCTGGGTGGTGCTCGATCTCATCGGCAAACACGGCCGCACCCGGACAGTGCCGATGCCTGGGTGGTGCAAGGCGGCGGTGGACGCCTGGACGTCGGCGGCCGCGCTGAGCGGCGGCCACCTCTTTCGCCCGACCTCGCCGCGTGGTTCGCGTGTCCTGGCCCGTCAGCAGCTCTCCCATGAGGCCGTGGCCCTGATCGTGCGGAAGTATGGCCAGCAGGTCGGCCGCGCCGACCTGACCCCGGAAGGGCTGCAGCTGGCTCCCCACGATCTACGCCGGACGTTCGCCAAGCTGGCACACAAAGGCGGTGCGCCGATCGACCAGATCCAGCTCTCGCTCGGCCACGCCAGCATTCAGACCACTGAGGTCTACCTGGGCGTGGATCAGAATCTTGA
The DNA here is from genome assembly GCF_002901445.1 of Deinococcus koreensis. Classification (NCBI taxonomy): domain Bacteria; kingdom Thermotogati; phylum Deinococcota; class Deinococci; order Deinococcales; family Deinococcaceae; genus Deinococcus; species Deinococcus koreensis. Next base: position 36,587 of record NZ_PPPD01000005.1, on the reverse strand, counting down.
AAGCGCGCCCTGCGACGTCTTGGGACTCTCTCTCAAGGGACATTGAAGGAAAGGGTCGCCTACGAATGCCAAACAGGGGTTGGCACGGTTGTGTTGCCTTCACTTGACTGATGGCAGACAGAGTACAGGGATGGCCTGAGATTCAGCTCATCTCCACCACGACCGTTGTCCACGTCCGGAAGGCATTTCTCTGGTTGCTGCTTCTGGTCGTCGCGGAAACGCTGGTTCTGGTGTGATGGTGAAGGTTTTCTGGTTCGGGCCTGCGGGTTCAGGAATTCTTGCGCCCGACTACGCTGCTTGACTTCCTGATGCTGGCGTTCCCGACACCGCGTGGGATGGTGAAATTTTGAACGGAGTTGTTTCACCGGGCTGTGGAGATCACCTACTGACGGTCAACCTCAGCCAGGCAGGCGATCTCTCGGATCGCTGCCCCATAACCCCGAAGTTGATTAGTGTGAATGATCTTGGGCACGAAGTACTTGCTGAGGAGGCTGACCAAGAAAGTCTTCGCGGCCTCAGAATTCCGGTGGCGAGGGTGGATTCCGCCTAGAGCAGCGCGAGAAGCACTTCGGCCAGTCGCTTCAGGGCATCCATGCGTCGGTGTGGGAGGCGGGTTTTCAAGTGGGCGGCCAGCATGTCAGCAGGCTGTAGGGCGGTCCCGGAGCTCGTCACAGACTCTGACACCGCCCTTTGTGCTGCCTGACTGCGTCCAAAACGCCACTCCACTCAAAGTGTCAGCTGCTGAGCCCGGCGCCAGTTCCCCGAGTCATGATCACTTCGACCACTGTGAATACTGGCCGGCATGGGAACCGGTCGCCGCACATCTGGGCAGGGGCTAAAAGGCTGGAGCCGCGCCAGTACGCTTCTCAGCACCAAATCTGTAGGACAAATTCCGTCCATCTCCGGAACCTCCAGAACAACGCCGGTGTTCAGAGAACGCTGTACTCCCGTTCTAAACCTACTGCGAGAAAAGAACGCTCAAGTGCGCGCTCATGTCACTCTCCCACGTCCAGATTCCGCGAGCGCACCACATGTGGCGGCCCGGCCAACCACGTCTCAAAGCTGGCGCTGAACACGCGGTAATGCCCGCTTTGCCCGTGGGCCTGCACCGCCGCGTCGTCCACAAAACGCTCTACGACATGAAAGCGCACAGATGTACCCTCGCCGCTTTCCAGCACCTCGTAGCGCAGGCAGCCGGGTTCGGTGCGCGAGGCGGGGGCGATAGTGAGAAGTCCGGCACGCAGGGCTTCCGCCTGGCCCGATTTGGGAACCAGGGTAGCGAACAGGTTGACGGCAGCCATGCATTCCTCCTCGACAGAGAGCGAGCGGGCCGCGCAAGACATCCCGGCGGCCCCTCTCACTCTCTATTTTCTGCGTGCCAGCGCTACCGCGAGAATGATGATGGCGCCCCGGATGATGAGCTGTTGGCTGTATTCCAGGCCCATCAAGATCAGGCCGTTGTTGATCAAGCCGATCATCAGCGCGCCCAGCACCGCGCCGAACACTGTGCCTGCCCCGCCGAACAGCGGGGTGCCACCCAGGATCACGGCCGCGATCACCGAGAGTTCGTCGCCCTGGCCCCACTGGAAACGGCCCGAGTTCAGGCGGCCGGCGTAGAGCATACCCGCCAGCCCCGCCACGGCGCCCGAAGCCAGCAGTACCATCAGCTTGGTGCGGGCCACGTTGATGCCGCTGTAGTTGGCAGCTGTGGCATTGCCGCCCACAGCCAGCACGCTTCTCCCAAAGGACGTGCGCCGCAGGATGAAATGCCCGATGCCCAGCGCCACCACTGTCCAGATGAACAACGAGGGAATGGGGCCGAGGTCACCGGAACCGAAGAAATTGTTGAAGCCGTCGTTCAGGATCGGCACCGGGGCCGTGGCGGTCATCCACTGCGCCACGCCGTTGGCGATGCCCAGCATCCCCAGGGTCACCAGGAAGGACGGGATGCCCAGCCCGGTGACTAATGAGCCGTTGATCAATCCGATCAGTGCGCCGCCCAGCACGCCCGCGAGCGCTCCGCCCAGCGGCCCGAACTGCGGAATCGTCAGCGCGGCCAACACCGACGAGAGCCCGGCGATGGATCCGATGGACAGGTCGATCTCCCCGGAGGCGATCACGAAGGTCATGGCGACGGCCATCACCGAGATGGTGGCCGTCTGGCGCACGATGTTCAGCAGGTTGTTGCTGGACAGAAACCCTGCGTCGCGCAGGAAGATCGAGAAGAAAATGAACACCAGCGCGAAACCCACGTATACGACATACGAGCGCCAGTTGGTCAGAAAGGACGGCCGGGTTTTGGCCGCGTTAGGCAGGGTGGATTGAGTCATGCGTGACACCTCCTTGTGGGAACCCTTGCAGAGCGTGGTGCAGGTCTTCCTCACGCCCGATCTGGTCGCGCATGAGTTCGCCGGTGATCCGCCCGCCCTGCATCAGCAGGACGCGGTCGGACACGGCCAGCAGCTCCTGGAATTCGGACGAAATGATGATCACGCCCTTGCCCGCGTCGGCCAGAGAGCGGATCAGGGCGATGATCTCAGCCTTCGAGCCGATGTCCACGCCTGCGGTCGGCTCATCGAGGATCAGCACCAGGGGGTCATTGCCCAGCCATTTGGCGAGCACGATCTTCTGCTGGTTGCCGCCCGACAGCAGCCGCGTCTTTTTATCCGGGCCGTCGGTCTTGATGCGGAGTTGCTCGATCAGTTCGCGGGCATAGGTCTTGCCGGGGCCGTCGCGCATCACACCGCCGCCCTGAAAGCGGGCCAGTTGCGGCAGCATTAGGTTGTCGTAGACCGAGTGGTCGAGCACCAGGCCCTGGACACGGCGGTCTTCGGGCACCAGCGCGAAGCCGTTCCTGATGGCCGCCTCGGGGCTGCGGTTCTCCACAACCCGGCCCGACAGGCTCACCCGGCCGCCGGTGACGCGGCGCACACCGAACAGCGCCTCGGCCAGCTCAGTGCGGCCGGATCCCATCAGGCCCGCAAGTCCCACCACCTCACCCGGATGCACCTGCAGGGTCACGCCACTCAGGCCAGCGGCCTGTAGTTCCTGCACCTCCAGCAGCGGTGCACCGTCCCGCTTCACGTCCCGGTGCTGGTAGTCCAGCACGCCCTCCATGCGGCGGCCCACGATGTGCTCGATGACGTCCTCGATCCGCAGACCCCGGGTCGGAGCGCTGAGCACGGAGTTGCCGTCGCGCATCACCGTGATGCGGTCACCGACCTCGAAGACCTCGTCCATCCGGTGGGTGATGTACACGATGGCGATGCCGCGCGCCTTGAGCCCCTCAACCAGCCGGAAGAGGGTAGCGACCTCAGTGGCCGACAGCGCCGCCGTGGGCTCGTCCATGATCAGCACCTTCGCGTTCTTCGACAGTGCCTTGGCGATCTCGGTCAGCTGCCACTCGCCCGTCGAGAGCCCGCTGACCGTGCGAGTGGGATCAATGTTCACGCCCATCTCGCGGAAGATCTCGCGGGATTTTCGCACGGCTTCGCGGTCGTTCAGGGCGCCCAGCGCGCCGCGCGGCTCGCGGTTCAGGAAGATGTTCTGTGCGGCGGTGAGGGTCGGGATCAGACTGAATTCCTGAAAGATCATGGCGATGCCGTGGGCCTCGGCCTGGCTCGGCGAGGGCAGATGCACGCTCTGGCCGTTCACCAAAATCTCGCCGCTGTCAGGCTGGTAGACGCCCTGCAGGATCTTCATCAGGGTGGACTTGCCCGCCCCATTTCCGCCCATCAGCGCGTGGACTTCGCCTGCGCGAAGTTCAAAGTCCACGCCCTCGAGCACACGCACGCCGTTGAAGCCTTTGTTGATGCCGCGCATCTGCACAGGGGGGAAGTCCGCCGCGGACGTGGTGTTGGGGAAAGTGGTGGCTGCTCCTGTCATCTGTTCACCTCCTGTGGGCTGGGAGTGGCGCCTTCGGCGACCTTTCCACCCCTGCGGAGCGCTTCCCCTGCGAAGGGGGGCCGGGGCCGTTCCTCGACTCCCTTTCGTGGGGAGTTGGCCGCTCAGCGGCTTGAGGGTCGCCTTCCGCTGACCTCACACCAGCACGGCCTCGACCTCGACCTCGCGCTTCTGCTGGGCCGAACGAACGATCGCGTCCGCAATCAGTTCGGTCTTGTAGCCATCCTCAAAGTTGGGGCTGACCACACCGTCCCCCGTGATGGCCTTGAAGAAGTCATACGCCTCGATGATCTTGGTCTCGCCGTAGCCGATGCCCAGCGCCGGGATGGGCCACAGTCCGTCGCCGTAGGGGTGATTGGGGCCGGTGTAGACCGTGCGCAGGCCACGGGCGTCACTGGGGTCGCTGGCGAAGAAGACCTGCAACTCGTCGCGGCGCTCGTAATTGAAAAACACCGTGCCCTCGCTGCCGTGGATTTCGAAGGTGATGTAATTGTTGCGACCAAAAGCGTTGCGGGTGGCCTCCAGTGAGCCGACCGCGCCGTTCTCGAATCTCAGCAGGGTCAGCACCTCATCGTCCACGTCGACCTTGCCCATGGGGCCGCTGGCATTTTTGTCACTGGCGCCCAGCTTGTCGGCGCCGCCCGACTGGAGGGGCCGCTCCTTGATGTAGGTGTGCATCATCGCGTTGACCGCGCTGATTTCGCCCACCAGATAGCGGGCCAGATCGACAACGTGGGTACCGATGTCCCCGAGTGTCCCGGAGCCGGCCACGGCCTTCTGAAAGCGCCACGACAGTGGGCCACTAGGGTCGGCCGACCAGTCTTGCAGGTAGGTGCCCCGGAAGCTGAGCACCTTGCCAATGCGCCCCTCCTCGATGTACTTCTTCGCCAGGGCCACGGCGGGCGTGCGGCGGTAGTTGAAGGCCACCATGTTCACCACACCGGCCTTCTTCACGGCCTCGTACATCGCCTTGGCTTCCTCGACCGTGGGGGCCAGCGGCTTCTCGCACAGGATGTGCTTGCCGGCCTGCGCCGCCGCGATGGCAATCTCGGCGTGCGAGTTGTTGGGCGTGGCGATGTCCACCACATGAATATTCGGGTCGTCGATCACGCGCCGCCAGTCGCCGGTGGAATGCTGGAAGCCGAAGCGCGCGGCGGCGCCGGCAGCCAGCTCATCGCTGACCTCCGCGATGGTGTGGCGTACAGGGATGGCGGGCGCAGGCCAGAAGAACATGGGCATGGCGGCGTAGGCCAGCGAATGGGCCTTGCCCATGAAGCCGCCGCCGATCAGGCCGACGTTGAGCTGGGGAATGCTGGGGGTGGTCATGGTCTGTCCTCCGGGTGTGGGGGAGGGACGCGGCTCCGGGCGCATGTCCCCTGGGCATCTGAAATCAGGGCCGGCTTACTTCAGGGCAGCGGCAATCTCGCTCGGTGCGGCCTGGTTGTAGACCTGCTTCCAGGCGGTCATCAGGTTGGTGCGGGTCACCGGCAAAGCGTTCAGGGCCACATAGGCGGGGGCCTTCTTGCCCAGCAGGGCGTAGGCGGCTAAATTGGCTTCCGTCACGCCGGCGTCGTAGGGGCGCTGGGCGCCCAGGCCACGGATCATGCCGCCCTTGCGGGCCATTTCCAGGCCGACATTCTTGCCAAGATCCATCGTGGCGATGATCAGATCCTTGCGGCCAGCCGTGCGCGCCGCGCTCAAGACGCCCTCGGCGGGGACGTCCCAGACGGCCCAGATGGCGTTCAAGTTGGGGTTGCGGGTCAGCATGGCGTTTGCCACCTTTTCGGCGTCCCCGGCGAAGTCGGGGCCACCAATGCCCTGCTCAGCCACGATCTTGATGTTGGGATATTTGGCGATGGTCGCTTTGAAGGCGTCGTAGCGCTGCTTGGTCACGAAGAAGTCGGCCGCGTGGAAGATCACGCCGATGTTGCCCTTGCTTTTCAGTTCCTGCGCCAGCAAGTGCGCGGAGGCCACGCCGTTACCGTAGTTGTCGGCCGAGACCACGCTCACATAGTCCGTGCCCACCTTGAGACCGCTGGGCACGTTGTCCATGAAGACCAACTTGACGCCGGCCTTGGCGGCTTTCCTGTACGCGCCGGCGGTCGCGACTGGGTCGGTCGGGATCGACACGATGATGCTGGGCTTGCGGGCCAGAACGGTCTCGATGTCGGAGACCTGTTTCTCGGGCTTGAAGTTGGCATCGGTCACGGCGATGACCTTGATGTTCAGTTTGGCAAATTGAGCCTTCAGACCATCCACCTGCGCGTTGCTCCAGTCGTTGCCGCCGTAGTGCAGCACGATGGCGGCAGTGGCGTTCATGGCCCTCACCTTGGCGATCTCGGCCGGGGTCAGCTTGATCTGCGCGGCGGGCGTGGGCGCCTCACCAGCAGGGCCCTTGCTGTAGACCTTGGTTGCCAGCTCCTTCAGGGCGGCCTGCGGATCGACGCCCTGAGCGAGAGCAACGGTGATGAGGGCGGCAGCGGCTACGGTGAACTTGGCAGTGTGCTTCATGGGTGTCCTTTGTGGAGCAGGGTCGGGAGGCGGGGGCCGGGGGCGGTCAGAGGTTGAAACGCTCAGGTGGCGGGGAGAGCCTGGCGGCTCTTCAGCCACTCCAGGCTGCGGGCAGCGGCAGCTTTCGGGTCGGCATGAGCATCCAGCTCGACCGTGATCCAGCCGTCAAAGTTCACGTCCTGCACGGCCTGCCAGATGGCGGCCATCTCGGGGTCTTCGTCCAGCGGCAGGAAGGTCAACGGGTCGCGCTGCAGGCCCTTAAGGTGGATGTAAGGGATGCGGGAGGCGTATCTGCGGATGAGCGCCGGCACGTCGTTGCCGCCCGCCGCGAGGTGCGCGGTGTCGGGACACAGCCCGATCTGGCTCTGCGACATGACCTTCTCCAGCGCCTCGGGGCCTTCGACGACCGTGCCCAGATGCGGGTGGTAAAGAGCCAAGAGGCCATACCGCTGCGCCAGCTCGGCGGCGCGGTCGAGGCCACGGGCCAGCTTGGTGTAATCCTCCTCACGGGGGCCGCCGTGCCGCTTGGCGCCGCCGCCCAGCACCAAGAATTCGGCGCCCAAGGTCTGGCCCATCTTCGCGGCCTGCTCGATACGCCAGAACTCGTCCTCCAGCACGTCGTCGTAGATGAAGTTGGCGCCGGAGTAGATCGCGATGAGACTGAGGTTGCCGGCCTTCAGATACCCCTTGAACACGTTCTCGCGGCCCTCGTAGGCGACCAGGTTGCCGTCGAAGAGTTCCACGCCGCTGTAGCCCGCAGCAGCGATATCGCGCAGGGCCTCCTCATCCGATCCGGGCGTCAGGTAGAACAGATCCTTGATGCTCGTGACCCCTGCCGGATGTCCGACGACGCCGCCCCAGGTATTGGTCTGATAGCCGAATTTCATGCTTGGTCTCCTTGCGCTTGGCCGTGGCGGCCCAGGGAAGCTTGGAAGTGGATTCGGCCTGACATTCAGCGAAGAGGAATCAGGCGCGGTTGGAGAGGCCAGAGCGGAGCAGAACCTCCGTCTAGAAGCGGGTGAAGCACGTTGGTGTGACTCAAAGGTTAGTTGGAAGGGGGGGGCAAACACATCCCGACTTTCTGGGGCATCTACGCCGGAACAGTTCGGCAGCCTGGGGGTCATTGCCCCCCAGGAATTCGGGGGAGGGGGGAACGTGTTCGTCCTGGTCAGCGGTGTGCTAAGCGGAGGGGGCCGACAGGTGGTACTCCCTCCGCCTGCACAGGCTGCTCCGACACCGGACACTTCAGCTGCGTTTCGACCCCCCATTCAGGGACATCGGGGCCTCTCGGGCGTGCCAGTCGGGATCGGCGGCGCAGGTATGGAAGCCGATTTCCACGGTCACATGCCCCTGGTAATTGGAGTACTTCAGGGCCTGCATGCCGCCCAGCCAGTCCACGACGCCATGGCCGGGCGGCATGCGGTCTGTCCCGGCGACCTGAACGTGAATCAGGCGCTGGCCCCTGCGGTGCACGTAGTCGCTGCTGACTTCATCGCAGCACAGCGCGTGGGAGGTGTCGAACATCACGCCCACGTTGTCCTCCCCCGAATCACGCGTCAGCAAGCGCGACGCTGAGACCTGAATGACCGTGAAACTTCCGTCTCTTCATGGCGTCCTCCCTGGATGTGAATGGGCGTGTTCTAGAAACCAGGCCGGGGAGCGGACAGGAGCGGGGGTGAAGGGGTTGGGGGCGGCTCCCTCGGCATGGAGGCAGACCCGTCAAGTCAGCGGCGCGGTCGTCGTCTCATCGGCTGATCTGCTCGGCAGTCACCGGGCTCCAGCGGCCCTCGACGTGGCTCTGGTAGGCAGCCTCCACGAAGAGGGCGGCGGCGTGACCGTCCTCGAAGCGGGCGATGCGGGTGTCCGGCGTGCCCGAGAGACCCGCGTAGAAGGCGCGCAGCACGTTCGTGATGGCGTCGGGGTAGCCTTCCGGGTGCCCACCGGGGTAATGCGTAAAGGCGTGGGCAGGGTCTTTCATGCGCAGGGTGCGGGTGTTCTCGCGGGAGGCGAGTTCGATCTCCTCGGGGCGTTCCTGCCGCCAGCGCGCCGAGGCGCGTGTGCCCAGCACCTCCAGCTCCAGGTCGTTCTTGTGTCCAGGGGCCACCTGGGAGAGCTCGAAGCTGGCCTGCACGCCGCCCACATACTCCACCCACAGGCTGGCCTGATCCTCGGTGGTGACCTCGAAAGCCTCGGTGTGACTGCCACCGCTGGCAAAGGTCTGCACCTCGCCCACCGGCCGCCGGCGCTCGGGGTGCAGGGTGGAGAAGCGCGCCATGACCTGCCCGGGCTCCAGGCCGGTCACGTAGCGCGCCAGGTCGCTGAGGTGCGAGCCGATGTCCGACACGGCGCGGGTCTCGCGGGCCGGAGCGCCGACCCGCCAGTTGAAATCGGTGTCGTAGAGCAGCCAGTCCTGCAGGTAGTGGCCGCGCAGCGAGACGACCTCGCCCAGTTCACCGCCCTGCACGATGTCACGCAGAGTCTGAACAGCGGCGTAACCCCGGTACGTGAAGTTCACGGCGGTTTGCCGGCCCGAGGCGCGGGCGGCCTGCAACTGTCGGGCGGTCTCCTCGGGGCTGATGCCCAGCGGTTTCTCGGAAAAGACGTGCTTGCCCGCAGCCAGGGCAAGGAGGTTCTGGGCCGAGTGCACATCATTCGGGCCGCACTGATGCATCACGGCCACCTGCGGGTCGGCCAGCAGATCGTCCAGGCTCAGGTAGGGGTGCAGGCCAAGGCGGGCGGCCTCGCGGCGGGTGTAGCCCTCCTCGTGGCCCAACACACCCGCGATGGGCACGTTCAGACGGCGCAGGGCCTCGATATGGGCTTGCCCGATAAAGCCCACGCCGACGATGGCGGCCTGGGGGGTAGAGGGGGATGGGGTCATGACGGCGCTCCTTGACTGTGGGCAGGTTGAGTGTGGGTAGGCGTTTCGAGTTCCGTTACGGTGATCCAGCGGCGCTCGGTGTGGCTGCGGGCGGCGGCGGCCACGGTCAGGGCGGCGGCATGGCCGTCAACGAAGGTCGGGGCGTCCGTCGCCTCGCCGGCCAGACCGGCGTAGAAGACGCGGATGGCGTTGGTTAGGGCGTCGGCGTACCCTTCGGGGTGACCCGCCGGATAATGCATGTGGGCACGAGCGTCGGCGCACAGCAGGCCGGACTTGTGCAGCAGTTCGTCCGGCCCGGTTGCCCGGCCCAGCCACAGCTCCTCGGGGCGTTCTTGCTGCCAGCGGGCGCTGCCGCGCGTGCCGATCACCTCCAGCGCGAGGTCATTGCGGTGGCCGGCATACACCTGGGCGACCTCGAAGGTCGCAGCCACGCCCTGCCCGTACTCGACCAGCAGCGTGGCCTGATCCTCGCCCCTCACGTCGAAGGGCACGCCCTCCTGCCCGGGGGTGGCGGGGCGGTACCGGGTGGGGTGCATCTGGCCCAGACGAGCGAAGACCTCGGTGGCCTCCAGGCCGGTCACGAAGCGCGCTAGATCAAGCAGGTGCGAGCCGATGTCGCCCAGTGCGCGGGTCTCCTCAGCGCTGGCTTCCAGCCGCCAATTGTAGTCGGCGGGCGAAAGCAGCCAGTCCTGCAGGTAATGGCCACGCAGGTAACGAATCTCGCCCAGCTCGCCGCGCTGGACGCGGGCGCGCAGCTCGCGCACCATCGGGTAGCTCCGGTAGGTGAAGTGCACGCCGTGTTTCAGCCCCGAGGCGAGCGCGTAATCGAGCTGCCGGCGCGACTCCTGCGCCGTGACGCCCAACGGTTTTTCTGAGAAGACGTGCTTGCCGGCCTTCAGTGCCGCGAGATTCAGCTCCATATGCACGTCACTGGGCGCGCAGTCGTGCACCACAGTCACGGCCGGGTCGTGCAGGGCCGTCCAGGTGTCGGTATATTCACGCACCCCGTAGCGCTGGGCGACCGCACGGGTGTGCTCGGGCGCCGAAGCGATCACGCCCGCCACCGGGATGCCCAGGCGGCGCAGCGCGTCTAGGTGCGCCCCAGCCATAAAACCTGCGCCGAGAATCAGCGCTGTGGGCATATCCGGCTGGGCCGATGGGTGCAGGGGGGTGGGCATAGAACACCGTCCATGGGGAGAGGATCCCGCGCCGTCAGAGCTGAAACCGGGAGCACACAGGAGTCAGGGAACACCAGAGAACCACCAGCATGCTGGCGGAGACGGACTCGGTAGATGGAGCAGATCGCTTTGAACTGACCAGAAGGTACCCTGGCGGCCTGCGTCGGCACATCCCGAATTCCTGGGGGTCGGCCCGTGGCGGTTGGGGGGGCGCTATGCTGAGAATCCTCTCCTGCTGCATCGGGAACCGCCCACAGGCGTTTCTCGACCGTCCCCTGCCAGACCGGCATGTTCTTGACAGCCTTGACCTGAACGCTAGAGCCCAAAGCAGGTGCCTTGATGACCCGTCGATTCCCCTCTTCCTCTCACCATTTGCCGGCGCCGGCCACCCCCCTGGTCGGGCGTGGGGCAGAGGTCACTCAAGTCTGCGGCCTGCTGGGTGAGCCGGAGGTGGCGCTGCTGACGCTCACCGGGCCGGGCGGCGTGGGCAAGACCCGCCTGGCGCTGGAGGTCGCCCGGCAGCTGAGTGACTCCTCTCTGAGACGGTACTACCCTGACGGCGTGGTTTACGTACCGCTGGCCGACGTGCACGATCCGGCCGGGGTGCTGAGCGCTCTGGGCACGGCCCTGGGCATACACGAATCGCAGCGCCCGACCCTGGAGGTGTTGGGCGACTTCCTGAGCGAGCGGCAGTGCCTGCTGGTGCTGGACAACTTCGAGCAGGTTCTGGAGGCGGCCACCCATGTGGCCAGCGTGCTGCGCGCCGCGCCAGACATCACCGTGCTGGTGACCAGCCGCGCCCGGCTGGGCTTGTACGGTGAGCACGAATATCCGGTGTCGCCCCTGTCGCTGCCGGGGACAGGGGGGAACGGCGAGGCGCTGCAGCTCTTTCTGGAACGGGTGCGGGCCATCCAGCCGAACTTTGCCCCGACCCCTGAACGTCTGGAGGTGCTGCGCGAGATCGTGCGCAGAGTCGATGGCCTGCCGCTGGCCATTGAACTCGCGGCGGCGCGGGTGCGTCTGCTGCCCCCCGCCACCCTGCTGGCCCGGCTGGACAACCGCCTGGCGCTGCTACAGGGCGGGGCGCGCGATCTCCCGAACCGGCAGCAGACCCTGCGCGCCACCATCGACTGGAGTTACGATCTGCTCTCCACGCCTGAACAGCACCTCTTTGCCCGCCTGGGCGTGTTCGTCAGCAGCTGGTCGCTTGAGGCCGCCGAGGCCGTCTGCAACGTAGACGGCGACTTGGATGTCCTTGAAGGTCTGTCCTCGCTGACCGAGAAGAGCCTGCTGCAGCGCTACGACGCCGACGAGGCGCGCTACGGCATGCTTGAAACGCTGGGGGAGTACTCCCGCGAACGTCTGGCTCAGTCGGGCGAGTTGCAGACCATGCAGGCGCGGCTCGTCGCCTACTCGCTGGCGCAGGTGGAATTGATCGGCCCAGCTCTCAAGGGCGAGCACCAGGGCTACTGGTATGCCCGCCTGAGCCTGACGCGGCCCAACATCCTGTCGGCTATGCGGATCTGCCTTCACACCCAGCCAGCGAGTCTGGGAACGTTCGCCCGCTCCCTGGGTTGGATGTGGTCACAGCGCGCCGACTACGAGGCTGCGCCGATCCTGCGTGAAGCCCTGCAGGCTTTCGGTGGATCGAGGGGCGGCGCCCGTGGCTGGGTGCTGTACGCATTGGCTGCGATGGAGTTCCGGCAAGGTCAGTTCGCCTCGGCCAGCGATCTGGCGCGGGAGAGCACCCAGGTCTTCGAGGACGCCGGTGAAGCGCTGGGTGAGGCATACGCCCGCAACGTCCATTCCCTGAGCGCGCTCGATACCAACCACGCCCTGGCACGGCAGGAGGTGACGGCCAGCCTGGCGCTGGCACTGGCCCAGGGGGACGCCTGGCTGGGCACCCTCGACCTGATCATGCTGGGCTGGATCAGCGTGTTGGACGGGCAGCTGGACGAGGCCCAGCGCGACCTGGACGCCGGCAGCGGGCAGGCCCACGCGCTGGGCGAAGGCAGCCTGCTGGGCTGGGCGGAGGTCGGCCTGGCGGCACTGAGCCTGCGCCGGGGTGAAACCGCCCATCCGGCAGCCGTGCTGCGTGCGGCCCTGGCCTACGCGGACGGCGCCGGCGTGCAGCCGGTGCGAGCGGCGGCGTGGCAGGGCCTGGCGTTCCTGGCCGCCCTGCAGGGCCAGGCCCAGCTGGGAGCCAGGCTATGGGGCGCGGCGCAGACCCTGCGCGCCAAACGCAACATCATCGCCGTGTGGGAAGAACGTCTCTTTGCCCCAGCCCTGGCCGCCCTGCGTGACCTGCTGGGCGAGGAAGCCCTGAAGTTGACACTGGGCGAAGGCCGCACCCTCAGCGAGATCGAAGCCCTTGAACTGGCCCACAAGGTCAATGACGGCCCCCAAGAGGGGAGCCCCGAGCCCGTCCCTGCCACCCCTGGCCCTGCCATCCTGACACCCCGCGAAGCAGAAGTCCTGGCCTTGTTGGCTGCTGGGCTGAGCAACAAACAAATCGCCAGCCGCCTGGGCACCGGCGTGTACACAGTCAACGACCATGTCAGTTCGGTCTATTCCAAACTGGGCGTGCGTGGTCGGTCGGCGGCCACCCGGTACGCGCTGGAGCACGGGCTGGCGTGAAGCCCCGCCGGTAGTATCAAGGCGATTCCACAGGTCGCTCCCGAGATTACGCAGGACAGTGGCGAATGACTGCTCCAGGTCGTTTGGGTAGGCAGCGGCAATGACAGCGCTAAGGCCCCGATACCGCCTGTGGGCGAGCGACTGCATCACATGCTGCTCGAACTCTTGGAGCGCAAGGGTCAGCGCGGGAACCGTACCGCTGTTCTCCCTGGGGGAGCTGGTTGACTTTCAGGATTTCACTGACCCAGCAAAAGCGCGCGCCAGAGTTTCGAACTCGGGGCGCGCGCTGCAGCAAGCGTCACTCATGTGGTCGGCTCCCTGGGCCGCTGTAGAAGTGGCTGGTGCGCTGCCGGGTCGGCGGCTCGTCGTCACCCTTGAGCCCGTCGCTGCGGCCTGCGGCCCTGCCGGAATTCGAGAGGCCGTCCAAGACGGCCTCCGTGACGAATAACACGCCCTTGAGTACACTCCAGGCAATTCGCAATAGGATCATGGTCAAATTCCTTTCCCGAGCCGAACAAGAGTGCCCCGGGGGTCGCGGCCTTCGGCAATGGCCCCCAGCGCCTCGGTGGCCTTCATCATCTCCACGACGCCGCGCTCGCGGATCAGTGCCATCCAGTAGAACACGGGCTCCGGGTGGAAGAGGGGCGCGAGGTTGGCGTTCTCACTGACGCGCTTCACACTGCGGCCGTGGGTGGTGCCCATGAGGCGGGCGCCGCTCCGCTGGCCGCCCGCAATTATGTCCGCCTCGGCCTGGCGGTTGATTTCGTCGACGATCAAAATCCGCACGTTCTGGTTCTTGACGGCCTCCTCGATAAGCTGCGCCTGCAGGGCCTTCGACCGCACCGGCATCACGTCCACGTCGCCAATGCCTGGGTGCGGCACCTGGCCGTCGCCGGCCACGTCGCCCGATGTATCCACGATGACCGTCTGCATGGGCTGGTACTCGGCGGCGATCTTGGCTGCGGAGCGCAGGATGGTCGTTTTCCCCACCCCGGCCTCCCCGATGATCAGGAGGCTGGGATCTTCCACAATGAACGGCCGCAGGGGCTCGGCCATGCCCTCGAAGTAGCGGCCCACGCGGAACGTGTACCCGATGGGCGCACCCTCCGGTGTGCCGTCCGCCATCATCACGCGCGTGATGCGGTGACCGGTTCCGTCAATGCCGCGCCGGTTGTCGTCGCGGAAGGTGCCGCACTTGGCTCCCAGAAAGGCCAAGTCGTGCAGGCTGGTGACATAGGGATATGTCCGGTACTGACCGTCCACCAGCACCCACAGTGGCCGGAGGACGCGCAGCTTGATCTCCTCGATGCGGGGCAGATCATCTTGAAGGAGCTGCTGCACGCCCCTGGGGAGAAAGGCCAACAGCTTCTCCAGATCCTCGGCGACGTTGACGGCCCTCAGTAAGGGGGTCACGCGCTGTCCTCGCCGCCATGGACGCCGATCCTGCCCGACTGGATGGCCAGGCGCAGCAGGCGGTTGTGCTCCTGCTGGAGCGCGCTGAGCGCGCGCATCTCGGCCCGGATGGTGTACAGCAGGCGAATCAGGGCCACCAGCACGGCGGCGATGATCAGCAGGGGGAGACCTTTGGCGTCGAACAGGGTCACCCAGAGGCCGCCGATCAGCAGCACCACGCTCAGGAAGGTGTAGGGGGTAAACAGGCCGTTCATGAGGGTGTCGCGGAGTTCCGCACGGCGGGCTCCCGCTTGGCTGCGGGCTTCACGGGTGATGTGCGTCATTTCAGGCGTCCTCCGATGCGCAAAAAGGCTTCGTAGTTGGTGACGGTGCGTCCGTCCCCCAAGGCCCCCATGAACCAGGTCAAAAAGGTGTTGCTGGCTGTGCGCGGCAGCACCCGCAGGTCGGCCACGTTGGCAGCTCGGCCGAGCTGCGCGCTGCTGAACAGGTGGTCGTCCACGAGAACGTAAGCTGTGGTGCTGGCCACCTGCGCTTCGACGACGCCCGCGCCGGACAGGGCGAGACTGTTGGTCAGACTGTCTTCCTTGGCCGCAAAAAACGGCACGGTGAGCACCACCACCCGCACGCGGCGGCCACGGTCCACGACAGCGGCGCGCAGGGCGTTCCCCATCTGCGGGTCCCTCAGGTAGGGCACGTAGACCAGCACGCGCCGCTGGGCGGTGCCGATCAGATCCAGGAACTTGCCATAGGACACAGGTCGGCCCTCCCAGGCCGCCGCGCTTCCGGCGGCGAGCGCGAGCAGCAGGGCGAGTCCTGTTTTCATTTGCGAACCGCCACACCACTGAACATGCCAATGGCAGCCACCGGCACGCCGAACATCAGCACCCCAGCGAGAATCACGCCGATCAGCAGGCGCATGACCATGACGCCGAACGACACGAACGTGTCTGCAATATCGGCCAGCACGCCCGTGACCGCGTCCGCAATCTTCGTGAAGGCGGTGGTCTGCATCCAGTCGGTGAAGCTGGCCAGCGCGCCCATGTTCACGACCTTCTGGCACGGGTTGCTGTCAATGTTCGCCGGATCCACGTCCTTCGCGTTCTTGCAGCTCGCCAGCATGGTGTCCATCCTCGTGACCGTCTGCTGGTTGGCCTTGTCCGCGAGCTGCTGCTGCTCCCGTGCGGCCCAACCCAGGTGCTCGGTGTAATACTTCATCGACCTCGAGGGCTGCACCAGGGCGGTGTCAATGGCCCCCACCAGAATCAGCGGCATCAGCATCAGGCCCACCATGACGCCCACCCAGGTGCCGAACATCGTCCAGAGCACGCGCGTCTCCTCCCAGTTCAGCAGCGCGAGCCCGAGCGGAACCCCCACCAGAATCAGCACCGTCAACCACCCGGCCGCCGTGATCAGCGTGCCGTAGCCGCTCAGGAAGTAGTGCAGGGCCGTGAACATGCCCCCCAGCTTTTCCATCACGAACCCGACCACCTTGGTGCCTGCCGCCTTCAGGCCGGTGCTGGCGGCCGCCGCGCTTTCCCTGGCGGCCACCACGCGGCTGCCGTCCTTGGCAAAGGTCTTGGCGAGTGCAGCGCTCCCGGCTTTCATGGCGCCGCCCGCCTGCGGCAGCACGAGGGTGCTGCCCACCACCACGGTGGCGCCCAGCATGTCCGTGAAACTGCCCTGGGCCTCCCCCAGCTTGCCCTTGAAGGTGCCGCCGAAGGTGGTCAGACCGAAGGCGTAGGAGCCGCGCACAGTGCTGGTGGCCACGCTGCTGATGCTCCAGCTCGCCGGGCTGTATGCCGTGGCGATCAGCGCGCCGGTGATCAGGAACCGCCCCGCAAGACGGTTGAACTGCCGCATGGCGTCACCATCGGTGAATTGCAGGGCGGCAACCCCCCGGGCAAAGCCCAGAACCGCAATCGCTTCCGCAATGGTGATCCAGATTGTGTACATGATGCTGTTCGTGAGCGCGCTGCCGCTCCCGAACAGGGCATCGAACGGGTTCTCACCCATGAAGCCCGACAGGTACTGCTGGAGCACGTTGTCCGACTGCGCCTTGTAGTAGTTGGATGCCGCCGTGATTTCCGGGGTACCGGCTGCCAGGGCGACGGCACTCAGGAAGAAGGCCAGGACAGTGAGGTGCAGCACGGGACGGCGCATCAGTTGCCCCCCAGGGCCTTCACGGCGCTCGTGTTGACGGCTACTGGATCCAGCAGCCCCTCAAACATGGCCACGTACTGGGCATACTGCCTGGCGGCCGCGCTGCCCGCTTCGAGATTGTCTTTTGCGGCTTCCTCCATGGCCTGCTTGATGTAGTTGTTCTGATCGGTGAGCGCGCTGCCCACATCGTCCAGTTTGGAAATGAGCTGGGTGTTGGTCATGGCCTGCTGCTTGGCAATTTCGGTCAGGAGCTGGAATTCAGTGATGCGCATGGAGGCGTCTTGCTTCAAGCCCTCCGCCTGCATTTCGAGCTGGATTTGCAGCACCTCGCGCATGCTGAGGGCGGACTGTCCTTTCTGGGCCTGCTCGTCGGCGTAGCCGGGCCTTCCGGGCATCCCCACCATGTTCGTGGCCGAGTTGATGGCCGGGGTCAGGGCGGTCTCAACGGCCTTGTTGCTCTGATCCACCACCTTCTTCGCCTGCGCGGCCTTCAGCAGCTCGCCGAAAGTGTCGACCGTCTGCTGGTAGCGGCCTGCGGTCTGGGCGGTCGTGAGGAAGGGGTTGGCCCGGGTGGCGTAGTCAGCGAGGCCACCCGGCGTGGTGACCGCCAGCCCGGCGTTGTCGTCCTTGTACCCGGACGCCTGCCCCCTCAGCACGCCGGTCATGGCGTCAAACAGCGTGGCGCGGAACTGGTTGTAGGATCCCCTCATGGACTCGTTGATGCTCGCGGTGACGGTGTTGAGCCCCTCAAACCCAAGCTTCTGGCCCAGGTAATCCACTGACTGCGACATGTATTTGCCCATGACCTCGGCACCGAAGGCCGTCCAGTCACCGTTCAGAACGTTGTCGTTGACAAAGGCGTAGCTCGACGCAATGTTGCAAATCCACTGGAGCTGCTTGCTGTTGCCCGCCAGGCCCTGACCCGCGCCGCACGCTCCTGCGAGGTAGCCGCCGAGCTGTTGCCACTGCGCGCCGCCCTGGGCGCTGGCCGTACCTGCGCCCAGGGCAAACGAGATGAACAGAACACGCCTCATACGGGCATCACCTCCTGGTGATCTTGAGCGCCGCCTCGCAGGAACGCGGCCTCTTCTTCGACGCCTCCTGCCTCGTCCCCCACTTCCGGCAGATCGTCTTCGTCTTCAGGCGGCAGCTCCGGGTAGTTCCCGGCTGCCAGATCCAGGGCGGCACCCATGATGTCGCCACCCCGGCGCAGGGTGGCCGCTTTTCGCAGGCGCCGGTGCTCCTTCTTAGAGCTTTGCAGCCAGAAGAACTCACGGCTCTCCTCGACGCGCACGATCTCGCCGTCCGGGTCGCCGTCCTCGGGTCGGTACACCAGCAGCCAATCGGCGTATTCACCGTCCACTTTGGTCAGTTTGCCCACGGCATCGGCGATAGTCTCTGGCAGAGCCAGGTTCAGAACAGCGTCCCCTGGCTTGCCGATTTTTCCGAGCCAGATGAAGTTGAAGGACTCGTTCAGTTCCGGCATGTACTGCGTGTCGCTGGGAAGCTGCATGGCGCCGCCCACCGCGAGGCCGTAAGAGCGGCCCAGGCGCAACCACTCGCTGATGTAGGTGCGGTCGGTCTGCGTCCTGATCTGCTGCGTCATCTCATCAATGAAGCAGACCTTCCAGTCCCCTTCCGGGGCGAGCTTGGCGGTGTGCAGCACGCGGTCGGAGATGATGTGCATGGCGATCTTGCGCCGCTTCTCGTCGGTCGGGCCGATGCTGCTCAGATCGTAGTAGACCTGCCGGGCAGGCTTCTTCGCGTTCTCGGACGTGCGGCAGTCAATCAGCCCCCCCCAGTCGGAATCGCCCAGGAAGCGGCGCAGGCGGGTGGCGAGCGACCTGGCCATCCCCCGCTGGTCGGCACTCATTGAGCGGCCGTCACTGTACTGCGACATGGTGTCCAGCAGGTCGCGGACGTCCGACATGATGGGCGGCTCGTCCTCCTGCGAGTGGGCCATGTAGGTCAGCTTGAAGGCCTCCTCGATGATGGTGTCTTCCTCGCCGTTTACGCGCTCGTCACGCCCTGGAGGGGCGAAGTTGCGCACCAGCGTCAGCAAGAACAGCAGCTTGCCTGCGTCGGGCACCTGCTCGCCAGGCGGCAGATCCAGGGGGTTGATGGAGGTGTCGCCCCTGCCGCCCATCACGATGTGCAGCCCGCCGATGCCCAGCACCCAGTCCTTGAGGTCATTCTTGCGGTCAATGATCGTGAGCCAGGGATTGTAATGATCCACCAGGCCGTTGAGCTGAGAGACGACATTGAAGGTTTTGCCCCACCCAGTGGGTGCAATCACGATGAAATGGCTGGCGCTGGTGCCGGCTGCAAACGGATCGAACACCGTCAGGCCGTCCGCCGCGTTGCGGTAGACGATGGTGGGCTGGCCGATACCCGGGAACGGCGCGATGGGCGGCATAAAGCCGACGGCGTTGCTCTCGACCACCTTGAAGGGAAACTCCGTGCGGCGGCCGTTGAAGGGCGCGCAGGCCTCGTACACGGCGATGCTCTGCCACCCGTGCATGATCGGGCGGCTGGCCTGGAAGCGTGCAAAGGCGCTCGTGGCCTCGTTCAGCATCTCGGTCATGTGCTCCTGGTTCTTGGCGAACAGGAGCACACTCACGCCCACGGTGTAGAAGTCGTCCTTGCTGTCGTAGACGTGTTCCAACGTCTCGTTG
The DNA here is from genome assembly GCF_002901445.1 of Deinococcus koreensis. Lineage (NCBI taxonomy): Bacteria > Thermotogati > Deinococcota > Deinococci > Deinococcales > Deinococcaceae > Deinococcus > Deinococcus koreensis. The sequence goes on along the minus strand of NZ_PPPD01000005.1, from coordinate 17,229 downwards.
ACCTCCTTGTGGCGCTGGAAGGCGCTGGCGCTCGGCGCGTACTTCTCGCTGTTGACGCTGCTGTACAGCCCGCGCTTGGCGGTCTCCATCTTTTCCAGCTCGCCCAGCGGATCCAGGTGCTGGTACTCGATGCAAAAGACCATATTGCCGCTGACGATGTTCTCTGCGACTTCCTGGAACAGCCCGAACTCGGTGTACCGGGGCAGGTCGTGCAGGCTCACGGCGTACACAAGGGTGCTGCCGTTCACGAGATACGCCTTGTCCTCGACGTGCAGGGGCGATTGCATGATCTGGCGACAGACGGTGAGAGGGTCAGGCTGACCCCCCACCACCGGCATGTTCTTCAGGCGCGAGGCCTCGTCCAGCACCACCTCGGGGCTCGGCCCGCCCATGGCGTCGGGGGTGTGGTAGTAGTAGGCGGCGTCCTTGATGTCCTGGGCGTTCATCGGCTCGGCCTGGTAGCCCGCGTTCCGCAGGCGGCCCAGCAGGTCGCGCCGGCGACTCTGGGCGCGCTGGACGGCGGCGCGCAGGTCGGCCTCGCTCGGCTCGTGGTCACGACCAAACGGCAGAGGCGGACGCACCGAGAGGGTCACGAAGAATTCCCAGCGCTTCAGGCGTCCTTTCTTGCGGCGGTCGTCCAGCAAGGCCATTTTCTTGTTCACCAGAAAGGCCGCCACTTCATTGCGGCGGCGGCCCACGGTGGTGACGGCGGCCAGGTCTTCGCGGCGGGCGGGGAGCTTCATCACGTAGATGCGAGCCCGCTCACCGACCGGCACCGCGAGCTTGAGCACGGCCTTGAGGTCATAGTGGCGACCGTTGAGCACGTGTTCACCCATCAGCAGCCGCGACGGCGGCCGAATGCGCACGCCCACTTCGAACAGGCCGTCATTGAGCAGCGAACTGGCCGGGCCGGTCTTATCGTGGGGATCCAGCGAGTCGGGCACGATCTCCCAGTAGGGTTGCGTGTCATTGATGGCGGACACGGTGCCCCCTGTGCGGGGGTCACGGCTCGTCTGGGGCTTCCGGGGTTGCCTGCTGGGCTGGTCAGATGTGGCCTTTCGACGGAACACCGCTCACCTCTTTTGGTGCCGGGCATCGCTCAGCACCGGCTTGTAGTTGCGTTCCGGCCCGACGTGGTAGTAGTCGGTTCGGTTCAGGTAGCTGTAGATGTGGGTAAACAATTTGGGGTAGGTGCTCAGGGTTCGCCTGGAGAACAGCACCACCAGCAGCGTGACGCTGCCCGCCACCACCCCGTACACCATGGGGGCCGCGCCATTGGCGTTCGACAGCCCGGAGCCGAAAATGCCAGCGCCCAGGACGGCCATGAACTCCCACAGGGTGAAGGTGCCGAAGAACCCACTCTTGGTGATGGTGCTGTACCCCTTAAAGCGGCGTTCGCTCACGATCTCTCCCGGGCTGCCTCAGCAGGTGGTGACGACTTTGACCAGCAGGCGGATCGCGCCGAGGCCGAGGATGGCGATGATGACGCCCACGATGCCGTCGTTGTCACGCTTGCCGACCGCGCGCCCGATGAAGAAGCCGATGAGGCCGCCGACCAGAATCACCACGAGGAATTTGAGGGACGTGAACCACGTCAGCCAGCCGTTGGCACCGCACACCGCGCCCGCAATGATCTCATCTGGCCTGTTGCTGCCGCTCCCGGTGAGGGTCTGCGCCACGGCTTGGTCTATCAAGCCGAACATCACCATGAACGCGGCCATGAACAGGGACTGCGTCCGTGCCCGCGCATCCTGCACGCTCATCACGCCGCGCATGACCAGACGGGCCATCGTGTCCCCCAGGCTCCGCACCTGCATGCCCACCACCAGCCGGGAAAAGTTCGCCTTCTTGCTCTGAATCATCATATGTGGCCTCCCTGGTTTGAAACGTCTAAGACGCTATTCCCAAATACTAGTATGTAAACATTTCCCAAACAGGCTAGTATAGGGCTTATGAATAGAGCACTGTTTGAGAAGACGCGGCGGGAGGTTCAAGACGAGCTCAGGGCCCTGGGCGAGACGGTGGTGATTCCCGATCCAGACGACGGCGACTACCTCAGCACCTTCATGGCCATCCAGCGCAAGCACCCGCGCCTGGCCGCGAAGCTTGTAGAGGCGGAGCAGGCAGACCCTGCAGATTTGCTGCCGCCGCCCTCACCCCGCGCACCGCATCAGACGTGGCGCCACCGCATGAACCGTGTCACCGAGCGGCTGTTGATGCGGCGGGGGCTCGACGGGCACCTGGTGTGGGATCGCAACCGCGTGCTGCGCTCCGGCCTGATGGCGGCCGGAGTGCTCATGGGTGGCGTCCTGATCTACAGCGTGACCGCTCCCAAGCCCAGGACGGTCGTGGCGTCCAGCACCACGACCACCACAGAGCAGAACAGCGGCGGCCCTGAAGACAGCACCCCAGCCGGTCAGGCAGACCGTACCGACACCAGCGGCGCTTTCCCCGACGGTGCACCGAACCCCAACAAGGCCTCGGATCCGGCCACCCAGGCCAAGCTCGACACCCTGGACGCGGAAGGGGCCACGGGAACCTTCACACCCGAGGAAACGCCCATTGATGAACCCCCTCAGCCCGTGACGGCCAGCACCAGCGCCACACCGCCGCCGCCAGCCGTCTTCCGCGAGGTGGACGTGCCGCAGGAACCAGCGCCCGTCACCGCCCTTCCAGATGCCGCGCCGGTTCCGGTGGCCATCTCCAGCCCTTCTGCCAGCGCTCCCTTTGGCGGCGAGGACTCTGCCCCCCCCGTGCAGCCGTTCGCCGTGGCGGACACCCCTGAACCGGCCCCGGCTCCCGCCAAGCCCGTTGCCCTTGAAACTGTGGATCCGCCGCCCATGACCTCCTCCAGTCTCTTCGGCGGCGAGGCCAGTGCTCCAGCCCAGGGCAGGCCCTCTCCCGCCACCATGGCCACGGCGGCACCTGAGGTCACGCCCCCCGAACGCGGGCAGGCCCTGATCTATCAAAAGCCCGCTGAGACGAAGGCCACGGAGCAGCAGTCGCCCCCGCCCCAGTCGGCCCTGCTGTATCAGGCGTCCACAAAAGAAGGCGGTGACAGCAGCGCCCCGCGCTCGGCAATGGTCTACCAGGCCTCCGCGCAGGGTTCCAGCGGGGTGGACACAGGCAACAGCCTGACTGACCAGCAGGAACAAAGCGGCGTGACCACCGCCAGTGCCCGGGGCGGCGCGATCATGTACCAGCGCCGCGCCACGCCCCGGGTGCCCGCCGGTGCTCCAGCCAATACCACGGGTGGGGCGGAGTTCGGCAACGTGCCCGCCACACCGGATCCGGACGCACCGAAGTTCAGCCCCACCTCACAGATTCCCGCCAAGACCCTGACCGCCATTCGCACGGCCGCAGGCGTGGCGGTGCCGGTCGTGGTGGTGTCCAGTGAGGGCAACTGGATCGGCACCGCGTCCTACAACCCGGCCCTCGGGCGCGTGGACATGACCTTTGGCCGCTTCGTGCACATGAAGTCTGGCAAGACCTACCCGGTGCAGGCCCTCGGGTATCAGGCGGCGGGGGGCAACCTGGCGCAAGGAGTGGCGGCCAGCGTCCGCCCGATGGCGCCCACCCTCGGCCTCGATCTGGCCCGCGCGGGTCTGAACAGCCTGAACGTGTACACCCAGGCGCTCTCCGCTGCCGGCACGACGACCACCAACGGCACCGTCACGACGGTCAACCGGCAGGCCCCGGCCTTCGCCCAGGTGCTCCAGGGCGAGTTGGGCAAGTTGGCGCAGCTCCCTGAAGGCCATGAAACCATCACGGTCGTGGCTGACGTCGCCACGAATACCGACGTGATCATTCTGTTCGGCGTGGGGCCGGCTGCAGGCGCCCCCTGAAGCCAGCGAACACGGGATAACACTTGGCGAAGGTCATCATCCTGACCCACTCAAGCGCCAGTACTTAAAGTGCGTCTGATAAAGGTCAGGGCGGGGATTTTGCCAGCCGGCGCACCATCAACCGGATCATGACTTCGTACACAAGGTTCTCAGCGGTGTCCACCAGCGCTTCGTCGTCCTTGGCCATGCGCCTCGACTTTCCCAGCCACGCGAAGGTGCGCTCGACCACCCACCGGCGCTTGAGCACCACGAACCCTTTCGGCACCTCCACGACCCGTGAAGGTGCGTTTTTGGGTGCCCAGGTGCCCTGCCAGCCCGACCAGGGATGCTTCACGATCTCTAGCGTCCAGCCCAGGTACGTTTTGATATCGCCCGCCAGCTTGCCGGTGTAGCCCGCATCGGCCCATAGATGCCGTATGCGGGGAAAGACGTTCGGCAGATCGCGCAGGAGCAAGACCGCGCCGGCGCGGTCTTGGATATCCGCCTCATGCACCTTGATGGCCATGACGGGCCCCAGCGTATCGACCAGCAGATGACGCTTTCGCCCCTTCACCTTCTTGCCCCCGTCGTAGCCACGCGGCCCGCCGGCCTCGGTCGTTTTGACCGATTGACTGTCAATAATTCCCGCGCTTGGGGTCGCTTCGCGACCCCCTCGCTGACATACCCATTCTCGAAGTGTGGTGTGCAGTCGCTCCCACACGCCTCTCAGCCTCCACAGCCGGTGATAGTGGTAGATGGTTTGCCAGGGGGGCAGGTCGTGCGGCATCGCCCGCCAGGTAATGCCACCACGGAGGACATAAAAGATGCCGTTCAGGATCTCCCGCGACGACCACTTGCGAGGACGACCACGTGGGGCGTTAACAGGGAGAAGCTGCTGGAGGACTTTCCATTCAGCATCGGTGAGGTCATTTGGGTACGCAGATCGGGTCATGTATGTACCACATCCACCTCATCGTCCTCCAGATCCATAAGCGAGGAAAACTTGCGCCAGCACTTTTTTCAGACGCACTTTAACCTCACCACGCGCAGTGGAGTGGCTGTTGACGGTGCGCAGGCGCTGAGCGGGGTGCCATCCAGTCTGCGATTTCAGATAAAGCGGCCTCCCACGCGGTGGTTTTGGCAGTGACAAGTCCAAGTCAACGCATGCGGACACCGCTTGTGGTCTGCCGCCGTGCCAGGCCTCGTGGTCATTTTTCATGACCACGAGCAACCTGCTGATGCCAGGAAAACGTAGGTTCTTAAACAACTCGACGTTCAACCATTGAAGTAAGATGGCATAAAATTTGCGTGTCGCTTTTGGCAGGACATACGACGTCTGTGCTGATACGATCTCGACACCCTTACATAGCCATGTGGCAATTAACGAGTGAGGCAATTTTGGCTCAAGCGCCACAGTCATACGTATTAGTTCGAAGGAGTTCAATATGAATAAAAGGGGAAGAGTGTCGGTTTGTTTGATTGCTATTTCAACATTGATGTTGTCTACTTTCGTTCTTGCTGAAAGTTCAGGTAATTACAAAACTATTGAGCAAACGTATAGAGAGATTGGACAAAATGGTTTTCCGGGTTTCGCCGGTTTGATCGAGGAAGAGGGAGGTTTCAACGTGTACGTGGCGCAGTCAAAAATGGGCCCACTGACGTCGCAATCTGAAAGTTTCAAGCAGCAGTCCCTGAAATTGGCGGGGCAAATCTTGAGAGGCCGGGGCCTGGATATACTGGTGCCGGAATCCAAGCCCGTCAGGATTGTTCCTGTCGACTTCTCTTACGTTCAGTTGTCGGACTGGAGCGCGAAAATTGTTCGCACGATTGGAGGACGGTACGCAATCGGCATTGGAACCGACTTCCGGAACAATCGCCTGGACCTCTCCATTCGATCCGACAGCCTGACGGTCTCTAGGGTCGAAGAGATTCTGCATGAACTTGAGGTGCCCAAAAGCGCCGTCCAGTTCGCCATCTTCCCCATAAACGATACAAAAAGCGAGACCAGGTTGAGCGCGCAGGCGGTGGCAAATTGCAATGCCTTGACGGATTCATGTCGGCCAGTGCTGCCTGGCACCGAGATTTTCAACACGACGAACTCGGAGACCTGTACTGTCGCCATGTTCGCCCGACGCAACAGCGACGCGGCGATAGGGATGTTGACTGCCCTCCACTGCACGACCCGTCAAAACTTCAATACGACCAACAAAGAATATTTCAATCAGCCGAGAGCTGGGACGTCGATTGGCAACGTTCAGAACCGTGCACCCGTCAATGGCTGCGCCGGCACTCCTGGAAACACCGCGACCTATTGCGGTACCTCCGACTCGGCCTTCCTTGTCTTGTCGACCACCAACTATGTGATTGGCAATTACGCCACCACGCCGACCGGGGCACTCAGTCCCGTCTCTTACAACTCGTATTATGGATCGGTCTATCAACCCGCCATCGGTGGGAACGTCTTCTACGTCGGAAGGACGAGCGGCAAAAATTACGGCGTGGTCAAATTCTACGATTACGTTCGCACCTTCGGCTGGACCGACAGCAGCGGGACAACCATCGAGTTCCGGGGCATGCACTGCGCGAAAAACACCACTGCAGGGCCTGGCGACAGCGGGGCGCCCGTGTGGGCCGTCGTCAACAACGTCGTGCAGCCAGTGGGCGTCTTAAATTCGGGTGGCATCAAGGATTCCACCAACGACCCGATCATGTGTTGGGGGCCAGGACGTCAGATTGAAAACGACCTCAACGTCACGATCATCTGGTGATCTTTGAAAACGGAGGATCTATGAGGAAATTTGTTGTCTTGCCCTTGCTGGCCATCGCCGTTGTTGCTTGTTCGGAATACCCGCACCCCGCAGGTTCGCAACCCCAAGACTCGGCGATCAAAAGCAACGCCGTCGCGAGCTTCAACGATGCGATCACAAACACGAACGAGATCAATCGCATGATCAGGCCGATGCGAACCGCGGTTTTCCGAACTTCTGCTCCAGCCAACCTGGAGGGCGTCGAGGCCATAGACCCAGACTTGTTGTATGAAGTGCGAACGAAGCTCAAAGAAGTCGCCACCAAAAACAACCTGAATTTGGGCCAAATGTGGGTGTCCGATGTGTATCACCTGGTTGACGAGAATGAAATCTACAGCGTCGGCAGCAAAAAGCAGGCCTTGATCGTCCTCTCGACGCCGCATGACGACGACACTACCGACTGGGTGATGATGATGCGCGTCAATTTGGCGTCCAAAAAAGTCGATTGGATCTCGACCAATTCCTTGAAGGACGGAACCTTCAAATCGTTCTCCCAACGTTTTTACAACGAGCCGGGACGCTTGCCAACCGTCCGCATCGTCGCCCTTGGCAAACAGAAAGAATCGCAGTTCGCGGCCCTCGACATTGCTTCCAAAGACAAAACTCTTATCGACATGAAGGGCAAGAAGATTAACTTGCCGTAGCTATCTGGAGTCTACGGCACGAGAGCGGATCGACACACCAACCGCGATCCACTCTCGTGCTGAGCGCCCGTATAGAATCTCATGGCCGACGTGCGATCTGCGGTTCAGACTGAACTTGGAACTTGGAGGAGGGGATGGAGACGCAACGCGCATGGTTCCTTGTCCACACGCTTCTCGCTGTTCTGCTCGTCAGCTGCGACACGGAACCGAAAGAATTCGCGGGGAGAGCCACGCTCCGGGACTCCACCCTGCGGGTAGAGTTGATCAATAACACCGGTTCCGACGTGATCGTCAAAGATTCTTGCCCGAGACCATTCGCCGTAAGCGTGACGAACGTGGCTTCGCGTCGCGAGTACGCCCGCGTGAACCAGACAGGGTGTTTGATGTCGCTCTCCCCACCCATGCTCTTGCGCAGGGGTCAGGGCATGTCGACGAACCTACCTTCCGCGAGCATCCCGAAGGGCAGCGATGTCAGGTTGGAGTTCAAGTACTCGAGACTGTCGTCCGATGACCAGATAAAATACCGGCGCCTGACAGGGGGCCGGATCGATGTCCCAGACGGGGCCGTCCCTTACATCGACGGTGTCGTGAACTTCACCTTCCGGTGAAGATGGCGGCATCGTCTGGGCGTCATCAATGCCGGAGCGCGACTGTGTTTTCGCCCTTTCGGCACGGCTGTCCAAGATCGCGCTGAGCAGACGTGTCCGACTTTAGAACTGCGCGAAACCAAGTGGTTGCCCCTATGGGGTCGCGGCCCGGTCGTTCCCTACAGTCCTCCGTCCAGTCTCCAGGGCGCTTCGCGAAGCGTGTATGGACACGGTGTGGGTTCAGGAACGGGAGCACTGGATGCCGACGGGGCCCGTGCCGGCGCCCCCGACCGTACGGGAAGCGCTGAGTCGGGTTCATCTGTCATCCGCGGTCGTCAAGGAGTTGCGACGTCCGCTGTCCTCGCCTGCCCGCGTGCGTGGCGAGCTGCTCTTCGGGTACCGGGAGGGCGAGATCCTGCACGTCTTCCTGGCCAGCAGCGCTGGAGACCCAGGCTGGTACGCCGAGGCGGAGCGCGAGGTGCTCGAAGTCGACGCGCAGGTCGCGCTGGGCTGAATCGCGCACGCGGACGGCCAACTGCGCTCGGAGCGCCGCGACCTGCACTGGTTCAAGCGCGGACGCCGGCTCGGCCTGTTCGCCGACCAAAGCGTCTTGCTCGTCGTGGGCTGAGAAGGTGTTTCAAAAGGGTCAAGGGGCGGGCTGCAGGCGTGCAACATGAAGCGGATGTTGGCGAGCAAGCACCACGCCTCGGCCGTTTCGCATCGCCCCTCGAAATCACGGTTCAAACGGCGGCAACGGGTCAGCCACGCCAGCGAGCGCTGGGCGACCCAGCGCAAGACCCGACTGGCCCAACGCACCGTTTGCGAATCGATGCTGCCGGCACTCGGTTCAGGGTCGCGCCCCGCCCGCTGTCGAGTGCGCCGCACGAAAAAGCGGTTGACGGCTTCCCAGGTGCCATCGGCCTCAAAGCGTCGGAAGTATCCAGACACCGTCTCCCATGCCGGGAAACCATGAGGTACGTTGCGCCTCGCACAGCCGTTGTGCAGGACGCAGAGGATCGCGCAGAGCACCTCGTACATCTTAACGCTACGCGGCCGGCCGCCAGCCTTCCCTGCCAGCAACAGCGGCTCGAGACACTTAAACTGCCCTCGGGTCAGGTCACTGGTATACCGTCGTTGTCTCATCCACAACAGTGGGCCAGAGCTTGGCCCCCGGTGCTGTTGCATCTCTACTTTTCAAACACCCTCTAGCCCGCCGCCCCCACCGCGTGTGGCGCAGATGCGGCCAGACTCGGCGGCTGATCGCCCGGCCATGCCGGTGCTCGGCGGCGCGCCCCTGGACTTCGGCGACCGCTGAACACGTTCCAGGGTGCCGCCGGCCGTCAGACAGTTGCCTGAGCACCACGAATCTAAAGGCGCGGCCGAGAGCCGCGCCGTATGGCATGGGTACCCACGGGGTCGGCTGCCCATCCAGCCCGGCTGTTGGCCGTCGACGTCGCCCGCACATCTGGCTGTCTTCGCCGGGGTGAGGCAGGTCGAGTGTGTCGTGCAGCCGAGCGAGCTGAAACAGACGACCGATGGACACGAACAGGGTAAGGCGAACGCCTTCACGCCGCAGGGTCGGCCATGTCGCGGCGACAGAGCCACGGTTCGGCGACGCCACCTTTGGTCAACGAGGGTTCGTCCTGTCCGGCCCCACAGTTGGAAACTGACGGTGACGGCCTTGAAGACACTGAAGCTTCGCCACTTTGCCTACAGTTCCATGTCCATCTGGGACTGCTGGGCATCCAGCGCGGTCAACCGCACCTGGCCGCCCCCTATCTCAGTGGCCTGATTCAGGCTGGCCAGGGAGGTCACCAGATAGCGGCCTTCACCGTCCGCCAGCACGCAGGCATTGGCATTGCGCACTAGGGGGTGACCCTCGATCTGCTGGCCTGTCACCGCCGCTGTGACGTACAGGGTCTGCGGGTCATGTCCCGCGCGCTCCAGCACCAGCACCGCCCGCTCCAACCGCCGGGCGGTGCCCGCGTCACCGGCCTCCCGAAACAGGCGCTCAAAACCCTCGCCGTGGCCCTGCCGGGCAGCCTCCATGTCGTGGGCCAGGCGCGCCTCGGTGATGCCGCCCAGGTTCACGTGGCGCCCGGCCTCGTTGGCCAGCTCCTGCGCGGCCAGGCGCACGTCTGTCGGCGAAAGGTCGCTGACCTGCACGGCCACGGCGAGGCGCCCCGCTGCGGCTGACGAGAATGCCTCCAGGTTCAACCCCTTCAGATCTGGCGCGGTCACCTCCTGCTCGTGCAAGGCGGTCAGGGTCGAGAGCTGCTCTCGCACGATGGTGACCAGGGCATCGTGCTTTCGCAAGTAGCCCAGCGTGAAGAATGCCTCGTACTCCGTGCGGCTCTCGGTTTCCATGGCCCGTGCCTCGTCCAGCCCGGGGTACAACCGCTCCAGCACCTCGCGATCCCGGGCGAGGTACAGCCGGTCGCGCGCCTGGGCGTCGGCACCCGTCTGCATCCAGTCCAGCCGGTAGCCCGCCTCGCCGGCGAGCTGGTACGTGAACTCGCGCAGCGTGCGGCTGTTGCCCTCCCGGAAGGGGTGGATATGATCCAGGTCACCATAGAGCCGGGCCATGCCCTGAGCAAAGTCGTCCGGATCCAGGCCCCGGAGCGCCTCGCCGCCGCGTAACTCGCCCAGCACCCGGTCAAGCCGCTCGCCAATCTCCCGTCCGCGGACGTACCCGACGACATGCCGGCGCCCGCTGGTTTCCAGCTCGCGCGCCTTGTGATGTCCCGCCGCGTCCGGGCGAAAGGTGCCGGGGGCATGATGGGGGAGATCCTGAAAGATCCGGCGGTGCACTTCGCTGAGATGCGCGGCGTCAAACGTGCCCTGCACCGGATCGAGCCGCAGTTCGGTGATGCGGGCGGAAGTGAGGAAGCCTTCGTCAGCGGGGCGGGCGGCCACCGGGCGGCTCAGCCAGCGAGGCCGGCGTGAGCCCGCACCTGCGCGATCATCTCCGGCAGTTCCAGCTCGCCCTCGACAAAGCGCGCGTAGATGGCTTCCACGGTCTCGTCCAGCACAAAGCCCTCCAGACGCACGCTGGATCGGCCGGCTTTCACCGCGTCCTGTCGGCGCGCGCGTTCCTGGGGCGTGATCTTCGGGCGGGTCGCGGTGTGGGTCATGGGGCCCTCCAGAGGGCTATTCTAGCAAAGAATAGCGTCGTAGTCGAGGAAATACGGGTCAAAACTGTTTTGCGGACTTCAGGTACATCCCCATGCTGGCGCGGCCCTGCGCGCCCACCTGAGCACCGCGAACGACATACCATTGCCCAGGCGTGTTGGACATGATGGCGGTATCCGCCCCGGCGAACACGACGTTGCCGGTCATGGTCACGCCGGTCACGGGCAGGTAGTACACCCGGGCCCCCAGCGCGCGCAGCGGGGCGTAGGTCGCCGCGCTGCGCGCCGTGGTGAGCACGGTCAGCCTGGTGATGGCCCTGGATCGGAGCAGGCCCAGAATGCCCTTCTGGAAGGTGGCATTGGGGAAGGTGGCCCCCACCATCATCACCTCGCCGCGCACCAGCCTGAGCACGGCGGCGGGATCCTTGACCAGCACGGGTGGGGTCGCTTGTGCCTGGACTGGGGTGGCCAGGATCAGCACCAGGGGAACAGTCAGAAACGTTCGCATAGTCACCTGTGAATGGAGTCGGCGGTATGAGTCGGGCGCCGCTTCGGGGTCGTCGACACGCGCGCTGCCGGGTGCGGCCACGGCGTTGCTGTGCCCCTGGGGCGGGTTACAGGCTGAGCGTTCAGCTGGGGCATGCCGGGCTCCTCAGCGAAGGAGTGGCGCATAGTCGAAGGCCGGTTGGCCCTTCACACGGGGGATGTGATAGCCCTCCGGCACGCTGCGCCAGTCGTAATGCGCCTGCATCCCGGCAAAGGGCAGTCCTGCCACATAGGGGGGCACCAACATGGGTTGAGGGAGCACCGCGGTGCCCGCAGGGAAGTTCTGAATGATGCCGGTGGCGAAGTACGTGATGGGGCGCAGGACTTTGGCCGTCACCGGCTCCGGCAGGAGCGTGGTATGCAGCGTATTGAAGGCCTGGAAGAACGTCGTGTACCCCAGGCGCTCCTGGAAGGCCGGATTGGTGGGCGGCAGGGTGCGCTTGAACTCCTCGAAGGCCCACAGTCCGGGCGGGCTTCCGAGGGCGTCGTGACGGCCGGGCCGCAGGTGGGCGTTCAGACTGGGGCTGCGCCACGCCGACTGGAAGTAGTACGCGGCGCTGTTCAGCGCGTAGAGCTGCGTCCTCTGCCCCCTGAACGCGTGGTACACGAGCTGCGCGAGATCCGTAAACGGCTTGGGGCTCACGTCGTTATTCATGATCGGCGCGACCACCGCGCCGTCCCCCGGCGTGAGGGTCTTCCACGGCAACCCGAAGAAGGAGGGGGTCTTCTGGTTGAACAGGGCTCTCACCACATCTTCCTGATACTCCAGGAAAGAGCTGCTGTGCGCGCGCTTCACGGCCCGCTGCACCCGCCGCTGCGCCTGGTTCAGATCGAAGTACAGCGGCGCCGGCGCGGCGGGATTGGTGGCGTACCGGCGGTCACCCTGGAGGCAGAACGTCGGCACCCCGAACACGAAAAAACACGTCCCCGGCAGGTACAGAAAGGGGACATCTGGAAGCGGGTTCACGTCCACGCCACGGCAGCGGTCGGCCATGGAGGTCTGTGGCCAGGGCAGGTAGCGGTCCAGGTGCAGGGCGTTATCGTGGGTGCTGAGCGGCACGCGCCCCTGAAGCAGCCTGGACTTCGGGAGATCCGCCTGTTCCACCGTGACCTTCAACGTCGCCCTGTGGGTGTTCAGCGGTGATGACACGTCCACTACGCACTGCGTCAGGTACAGCGCCGGGTTGTTGAGCTCGATCATGGCGTTCCAGTAGTAGCGATCCTCATAGCGCTGCCACGCAGCGCGCATATGGGTCGCCACCGTCACGCTCGCCGCGTCCGTGGAGTACGGCACGCTCCACTCGATCTTCGGGCACTCGCTGGGGTCGGTCGCCCTCTTGGCCGCTCGGGCCTGCTGGCACGCGGCCAGGTGCTGCTCGTGGGCCTGGAGCAGTGACGTATCCGTGACGCTCAGGTAGGGCACTCGGCCCCTGGGCAGGGCTCCGGCCCGGACATCCGGGAAGTGGAACAGAGAGCGCTGGAGCCCGCTGTAATCGGGCTGTTCGTCACCGACCGTTTTCTTCGCCTGTTCCAGCGTGCTGCTCGCTGGGGCGCTCGGGGTCGGGAGTGTCCCGGCGTCCCACGTCACCGCCGGCAGTCCGGGAGCTGCCAGCGGTGACGTGGGCAGGGGCGGAAGCTGGGGCAGCGCCGCGTGTCCAGGGGAGGCGAGCGCGAGGGTGGTGAGCAGAGGCAGCCGCATCCGGGTCACCGCACCGGAACCTGACGGGAGAGGGTGAAGCTGCGGGCAGGCCCCAGCGTCTGTACCGTCAGGGACAGGGTGATCTCCTTGGGAGCGTTCTTCACGCGCAGGAGACCGAGGATGGGGGCCATGCTGCTGGGCCTCGCCACGGGTACGGTCGGCAGGAGGGTGCGGCCGGCCGTGATCTGCACCGTCTTCGGATTGGAAAACAGGGGGCCACCGGTGGGGCTCGTGAGCTTGTAGGCCACCAGGGCATCACGGCCATCCCGCTGGGCCGTGACGTCCAGGGTCGCTGCCTCGGCCACCGGGATCGGGCGTGCAGCGGCTGGGCGTGCGGCGGCTGGCGTGGCCGCAGGGGGCGTCACAGCACGCGGCGCAGGCGTCGGCGTGGCGCGTGTGGCCTGCACCTGGGCGGGGCGCGTGACGGGCGCCGCCACGGCCTGCGGAGCGGGCGGGGCGCCCGCTGCTGGAGGCCGCGCGGCCCTGCCCGTCATCCTGGGCTGTGGCGTCGCCGCCCCGACCTTGGCCGCGGCCGCGGCCTGGGCCGGCGAGGTGCTCGTGGGCAGGGGTGCGGGGTCGGCGGCGGCAGGAGCAGCAGGCCGGGGTGCGGTAGAGGCGTCCTGCTCCCCGAAGGCCTGCGCCGCGCTCTGGGCCGCCACGGCGTCCGCCGTCATGAACTTGTACACGCGCGTCCCGCTGGGCGAGTTCGCCACCTGAAGGCGAATGGGCAGCACCGTCTCGTCATCGAGAATCAGGTTCAGGTCGGCGCCTCCAACCTGGGCCAGCACATCGAGGAAGATCATCCTCCCGTTCTCGGCACGGGACACCGAGAAGTGACGTTGCTTGCTCAGTTCCAGGCTGATGCCGGTGACTTCGGCCCCCATGACCTGCACCGTCACCTGATAGAGCGGCGAGACGATGACCGTGGCCGGGCGCGTCCTGAGTACCTGGTCGATCGAGACCGTCTGGTAGTAGACCCTGCTCCCGGTGGTCGCGGCCTCCGAGGACAGGGCGCCCCCGAACGCCAACGCCAGGACGAGGGCAGCGGTTCGAGGGGTCGAGTATGCGGAAATGTTCATGCTCATCATTACACCCTATTTCGTGACCGATTGCGTGAAAGGAGGGCCGCGTCAATCAGGGGCGGCGAATGGCACGTTCGAAGGCGGCTATGTCGTCTGCCAGATCGTCCACAGCGACCTGCGGCGCAGGGGACACCGGCCGGTCATTCTCCAGGTCGACGTCCACCGGCGCCTCGACCACCGGGGCGTCATTCAGGCCGAGCGCGGCCGACACCGGGCGCCTCGTGGGAGCCTGCGGGTCAGCATCCTCTTCACCCACCGTGACCAGCTCGGGTTCCGGCACGGGCGCGGCCTGCACCCTCTCTGGTGCGGGCACGGGCGGGGGCAGGGGTCGGCGCTCGACGGGCGGCGGCCTCATCGTCCGGGCCACCTTGGCCTGTGGCAGCGTGAACGGCTCCATGCGGTAACCCGCGATCATCGGGAATTCGTTGCTCTTGATGAGCACGTTGCCCAGCGGAACCTCCAGCACCTCGTCGGGGGTGATCAGCTCGCGGGAGTTCAGCCCGGTGGTGTCCGAGCGGCCGCTGTCGGCGTTCTCCGAGGTGCGGTGGTCGCCGAACATGTACCGCCCGCAACTCTCGCTGATGTATTTCGCGGTTGCCAGATCTTTCGGCGTGTAGAAGACCTTCGTGTGGGTGCCGCTCTTGACCGTGTCCGCGCCGTCCTCGCCGTACACCTTGTCCAGTTGCGACAGCGCCTGCACGTACACCAGCGCGATCATGCCGCGTCCGGCCACCGTGGAGATCAGCTCGTCCAGCATCGGCACCGCGAGGCGTCCGGCCTCGTCAAAGATAAACATGATCGGCACGAACTCGCCGCCCGGCTCCATGTCGTACTGCCTGATAATCGACTCGACCACGGCCAGAATCACCGCGCCGAAGGAGTGGACGGTGTATCTCAGGTCGCTCTCGCGGAAGACCATATACAGACTGGTCCGCTTCTTCAGCAGGTCTGTCGCCCTGAAGTCGCTGCCGCTGGTCATGTCGATGATGCCCTGTGACACGAGGTACTTCATCTTGGCAATCAGGTTGATCCAGCTGTTGTTGAGGAACTTGTCATGGCCGAAACCGTCCCAGTGGTACTCGCTGGGCTTCATGCCCACGAAGAAACTGAGGTTGCGGTGCACTTCCGGGTTCTGGCTCTCCTGTTCCAGCATCAGCGAGGCCCGCTCGCACCCCATGGCCAGGCACTCACGAATGAAGGGCAACACCGGCACGCCCTTCTCCTTGGCGACCATCATGGCGGCGGTCAGAATGAAGCTGGCGCGCAAGGCGAACGCCTTGTTGCTCCCGTCGCCGTCCGGGTTGAGAATAGCCTCCGCCGTGGCCTGCAACTGTTCGGGCGTGTCACGTTCCGCGAACGGATCAAACTGGTTGGTGGGCGCCCCCGTGCTCGGGTTGAGCACATACACGTCCTGACCCATCACCTGACGGCGGTAGCCCGCCGTCAGGTTGTAAAACTCCCCCTTGATGTCCACGACCACCACGCTGCCACGCCAGTTCAGCAGGTTCGCCGTGGCATTCAGACCCTTGCCCGCACGGGTTGGCCCCACAAACAGGACGTGCCCCAGCTCTTTGCGTCCAGCCAGGCCAGCCCGTAGCCCCACCACCCCATCGTAGGCGTAGCCCAGCAGCACCTCGTCTCCGCGCAGCTGCTTGACCATGGCGTCCCCGATCTCGTGCGGCCTGGCCCAGTGTGCGGTGTACATGCTACGGAAGCGGGCATCCCGGCCGTCAAAAAACCAGAGGCCAACCACCAGCGCGGTCAGCGCGGGCGCCAGCCAGATCAGACCGCCGCCCAGGGCGGCGTACAATCCCAGCGCCACGGCGACGTAGAACGACAGCAGGCGCAGCAAGAAGTAGTGGTAGTGAATGATCATTCTGCGGACTCCTCCGCCCATGTGGGTGTATCAGGCCGCCCCCCGGCGTGTCATCCCTTCGGCCGGACGACCCTCAAGGTGCCTGTGGGCTGCCTGCTGCTCTTTTCCCGCCACTCGTCCATGCGCCCGGCATCCACCCGCGCCCGGCGAAACGACCACGGCTCGGGACGCCAGAAGCGCGAGAAGCCGACAAAGATCAGGCCAAGAATTACGTTCGTGTGGAGCAGCAGTAGCTCCCACCACGGCACACCCCAGGCGTTCATGTAGGCGCGGCGGCAGCTCGCCCTGGTCACACAGTCCGAGGCATAGCTCAGCGGCTCCAGCTGTGCGCCGGAGCGGGCGTGGTACTGCTCCTGAATGCTCTTGAAGAGTCTCGTCCAGGCCTCGGCAGCGTCCGAATAGCCCGTCATCAGTGACGTGGCGATCAGGGCGAGTCCGATCATGAAGAGCAGGCGTGGGCGCTGATCCACGTGCATCATGACCGCACCTCACATCTCCATTCCGAACGAAGCCTGCTGTTTCTTTGCCCTGTCCTGTTCACGATCCTCCCTCCGGGGGCCACCTCCATCCTCGACCCCCTGAGAACTGACTTCGCGTCTGGCCTCCAGCCATGTCGTGAACGCCTCCTGCCGCTGTGCTTTCCAGAGCTCCTCCTTCAGGTGGCGGTCGTGACCGAACTTCAGTTCCATGACCTTGGCCTGTATGTCACCGACTTCGCGCAGATCCCCCAGATCCTCACGGATGAGCTTGCGGTCGGTGAACACCATGGCGTGGGCGTGGGGATGTTCGGTGTGTCCCTTTTCCCCGGCATGGGCCACGACGAAGAAGTGGCTGTGCCCGGCAGCGGTCAAGGTTCGCGCCGCCCACTCCTGGGTCGTCCCATGTCCGAAGTTGCGATCCGGGCTCATCACCACCCGGTAAGCATATGGGAAATGTTTGCAGCTTTCACCCACGAATGTATGCACGTCACCGGGATTCATCGCCTCTTTTCCATTGAAGGCCTGCCGATGTTCCCCGTCATCAGCCGGACGAA
>NZ_PPPD01000004.1 GCF_002901445.1 Deinococcus koreensis | reverse complement strand
CGTAGTACTCGGCGCTGCCGAAGATCAGGCGTCCACCCCCACCGCCATCGGTGGTCTTCAAGACCTCGTCAGCGGCCATCTGCTGCTGCACCATCTTCAGACCGTCGGCGCTGAGCACGGTGCCGAGCAACGCCGTCAGGGCGGAGCGCTGGGCCGTGCTGAGGTCGCCGTAGCGCACCCCGGCGCGCTGGAAAATGCCGGTGGGAAAATTCGACCAGCGGGCGCGCTGTGCACTGTCCGTTGAGGCGAATTGAACCGCCTTCTTCTGGGCGGCACTCAGCGTGTTCAGGAACGCAGTGGCGGCCTTGACCACCCGCGTGGTCTGCGCGTCGGCGCTCAGGGTCTTACTGGTGGCGGTCTGGGCCAGGGCGGGCAGGGCCGTGGGGCCGGCCAGGGTGACGAGCAGGGGCACGGTGAACAGCAGAGTCTTCTTCATGGCAACCTCAGGGCAGGAAACGGCCCCCCGCAGGGGGCTGGGCGGGGGCTGGGCGCTCACTCGTCCTGGGCGGCGCCAAGCACGGGAATCGTCAGGGTCGCTACCGGCTGACCGTTCGAGCGCACCGTCAGCGCCGCCATGCCGTTGCCCGCAATGGCGGTGTCGTCGCGGGTCACAGTCACGTGCAGCAGGGCGATTTCGCCCATCATGCTCACGCTGTCGAGCGCGATATGCACCCCGGCGGGCAAGCCGCTGTCGTCGATCGACAGGGTGTCCATCACGCTGTTGCCGGTGTCCAGCAGGTTCAGCGGCAACTCCAGCGCCATCCACGAGCTCTCGGTGTACAGGGCGCTGTACTCCTGATATCCCGAACCCTCACTGGTGGCGGCAACAGTGGGAATAGTGGGGGCGGCGAAGGCGGGGGTACCCAGGGTCAGGGCGGCGGCGAGGGTCAGCAGGGTCTTCTTGAGCATGGTGGTCTCCTTGTGGGGGTGGGGCGCCCCCGGTGGGCGTCCCTGATCTGCTGCACAGCCTGGGGCCACACTGTTCACATGCGGAGTAGGGGATGTTCACTGGAAACGTAGGTGGGAGGATCCGCAGCCGCGCCCCCTGGGCGGCCCCATCTACACCAAATCTGAACACTGCACTTGTTCGGTGCCGGTATGGGGGGCGCAGACTGGACGCATGAGTCTCCGCGCACCCCTGCCCTGCTGGATCCTGCCCTCCTGCCTGAGCGCTGTGCCGGGGGGCACGCCATGAAGACCATCCTGATCGTGGAGGACAACGCGGGCGTGCGCGACATGGTGCGCGAATACCTCACCGAGCACGGCTTCGCTGTGCGTGTGGCCGGCAACGGGCAGGAGGGCCTGCTAGAGGCGCGTCACCACCGCCCAGACCTCGTGCTGCTCGACGTCATGATGCCGGGCATGGACGGCCTGGAATTCCTGCGGCGCTTCCGTGCGGTCGACGCGGCGCCCGTGATCTTCCTGACCGCCCGGGACGCCGAACTCGACAAGGTGCTGGGCCTGGAACTGGGTGCCGACGATTACGTGACCAAACCCTTTTCCATGGCCGAGCTGCTCGCGCGGGTGCGGGCGCACCTGCGCCGCGGTCAGGAGCCCGCTCAGAACGGGGTGATCCGGCTGGATGAGCTGGCGCTGGACTCGGACGCGCGCACCGTGCACGTGCGCGGAGGACGGGTGGATCTGACCCGCTCCGAATTCGAACTGCTCCATACCCTGATGCGCGCTCCGGGGCGGGTCTATAACCGCCTGGAACTGCTCGAGCAGCTGCAGGAAGAGGCGCTGGGCTCAGAGCGCACGATCGACGTGCACGTCCGCAACCTGCGGACGAAGATCGAGGCGGAGCCGGCGCGGCCGCGGCTGATCGAGACGGTCTTCGGGGTGGGCTACCGCCTCAATCCGGATCTGGCCCCGTGACCGTTCTCGAGCCGTTGTCCGGGTGAGGATCTGAACCGTGTCGAGGGAATTGACCTCCGGTCAGCTGATCGAGAAGTCCGGGAAACGGATCTGACTCGCCCCCAGGCGGCACCGTCCTCCCGATCCCCGTCCGAATCGTCCGCCGCCCCGAGGTGGCTCACCAGAAGCTCCGGATCTGAGTGAGCGTCGCTGAAGGCGTCAAGAAGGCCAGGCAGCGCCACGGAACGACCTGCCCAGAATGGGCGGTCGAATCTGACGGAAAGTTCCATTCAACCCAGACCTGACATTCCTCTCCCGCACCCGGTCTCCACAGCTGGATCACGCTGTCATGTGTCCGCGATGGACGCGCTCGCCGTGCCCCGTCGGGCGCTCGTGCAGAGGCCCACTGGAGCGTGTCGGTAAGCGGCTCGGTGCTCGTCGGCGCGGCGGATGTTCAGGGTCAAAGCCTCGGTACGCCCTGGAGGCAGCCGACGGTGGACGACGTGGTCGGCTGCCCCTCCCAGAAGGCGGTTTCCTCCGATACGGATGATGGCGCGTTCACGCCGGCGCACAGGTGACCCGGAGCAGGGGTTCCGTGGGATCAGCGGGCCAGGCCGACGGTCAGCGTGGCCACGTAGCCGGCTGACGCGCTGCCCGACATGGTCGCCATCTGGGCGGTGGAGCCGTCACTGAAGACGTTGTCGCGGGCCAGCGAGATGCGGCTCAGGTTGCCCAGGCTGGCCGAATAGGCGGGCGTGGCGTACACCTCGCGGCAGGTGGCTTCCGGCAGGGCGAGCTGGGAGGTCTGAATCTTGTTGCTCGCCGACGTGGCCGAAGCCAGGGTGGGGTATACCTCGAAGTGGATGTGCGGCCAGCGCCCCGCGTAGCAGCCGGGCACGACGGTCGTGAACGTGACTGTGCCATCTGCGCCCGACGCCTGCACCCCGCGCAGGTAGTCCTCGCCGACGATGTCCGCGGAGTACATCGAGTACTGGCCGTCCGCCGTGCAGTGCCACAGGTAGACGGCGTAGCCCGAGAGCGCGGCGCAACTCGCGCCCGTATTCACCAGTGCGAGGGTCAGGGTCAGGGGGATACCCGCGGCCACGTTCCCGCTCCCCAGGCTCTTTCGCAGGTTCCGGCGAACGATGCCCGAGCGGGTCAGCACGTTCAGGGACTGCCCCGAGGCCCCCGAGCCGTTGGCCGGATAGGGCCCGGCGGTTTCTGAAGGGATGGGCGCCGGGCAGTCGGCCGCTCCCGTGCCGGTGCCGGTACCCGGGACGGCGCCGGCGAGGCTCGCGGCGCGGCAGCCCACGAGCAGTCCGGCCCCCAGCAGACCCAGGGAGAGCACGCGGCGCCGATCCATGACCGGACGCGTGAGCATGTTCAGGTCGGCCGTCAGTCCGAGGTTGTTCAGGTCGTTGTGGTGGTCGTGGTCGTCAGCGGGGTAGGGCGCGAGGGGTGGGATGTGCGTCATAGGAATCTCCTGGGCAGTGGTCACGGCGATCTGCATGGTCTGAACCTCCTGCTGAGCGAAACGCTAGCCCAGACGTATTCACGACTTGTTCAAGCGCGGTGAACAGCCTGTGTCCGGCTCTCAAGGCTGGGTCTGTGCCGGCGAGAAGACGGTCGCTGTGGCGCCAGCCGCTGGCGGTGAACTGTGGCAGTGCCAGTCAGGGCGAGCACCCGGCAAGTGAGGCGGGCGTTCAGATCGTGGTGAGGCACGGCCGCGGAGCAGTACACACCTCCTGAACATGGCCCACCCGGCGTCTGAACAGGACGCCCGCAGACTTCAGGCCAGGTGAGCGGAGACCCGCCCACCCAAGGAGAGACACTATGCGGAACAAATCAACCATGCTGCTGCCCCTGCTGGTCGCCTCACTCGCTGGAGGCGCCGTCGCCGCTCCAGTAGCCGCTCAGGGCGCCACCCGCGCCGGGCAGCAGGTGAATCAGAGCGCTCAGGCTCAGCCGCGCCCCGAGGGCCGGGGCAATCGGTCTGGCGACGTTCGCCGTGACCAGGCCGGGAGCACCCCGGACACGGCCCCAGCCGTAGGCCAACGCACTGGCCCGCAGGGCGCACACCCGGCTGGACGGGCAAGCGAGGATCGGGGAACCCTGGGGGCGGCGCTGCGCGGGGCCACCCGCGTGACCTTCTACAGTGCTGACCCCCTTCAGGGTGGCCGGATTCTCCGCAGCGTCTCTCTGAGCGGAGCCGTGGCCAACCAGCAGGCGCCGCTGACTGAGGCGGCACAGGGCGCGGCGTTCGCCGTGGTCGAGCGGCCTGGCGAGCGGGTGATCGTTGAACTCAGCGGCTCGGCGCGGCCGAACCAAGAGGCGGCGCCGACGGCTCCTCAGGGCCCCAGACGGCGCTGAGGCGGTGGGGGTGCAGACCGTCGGTCAGGCTCCGCATCCCCGGCGTGCTCCAGTCCACAGCTGTGCGAGCCTCCGTCTGTCCTTGCTCTGGCGCGGTTCTGGCTGCGCCAGGAACGGTGGTGTCGTGCGCGGGCCCCCTGGCGAGCGGGGCGGCCGGCCGCGGGCGACCCTGGAGCGCCCACGGCGTCTCCTCGCCGGCCGGCACCATCGCCCGGAGGCCGCACTGCTGAAAGGTATGATGCCGGGTATGGACGGCCTGAAGCACTTTCGCCGTTTGCGCGCTGCTGACCGGGCCACCGTGACCGCTTCCACATTCGACCCGCTGGACTCGGGAACCGACGACCTGACCTGGCCTTTCTCGCTGGGCGGACGTCTCACCGGATCACAGGGTCACCGGCATCCCGGACAACCGAACCCGGTCGCGCGCCTCCATCCGGTGCAGGGCGGGCAGACAGCCGCTGCCTGCCGGGCCGTGGGGCTGCGAACCCAAGGAGGGGATCCCGGTTGGGGTGCGCTCAGCCGCCCTCTTGAGCAGGGAACATGGCGCCCGCTGGGCCGTATAAAGGGCCGCCTGCGCCACCGGCAGATCGGGGGGGAACCGGTCAGGCCGGGGCGGGTCAATTTCGTCTGGAGGGATTCCTGGCTTCGTCCGGGTCGGCGGCCATGAGGCCCGCCTTCTGGCGCACGCTCGCGTGGCGCCTGACGCTCGCGTTCGCCCTCGTGAGCGCGGTGGCCCTGGGCGTGGTGGGATACATCGCGTATGCCTCGACCCGCTCGCAGCTGGGCGCCCTGCTGGGCGAGCAGGCGAGAGCGGCGGTGCTGGCGCAGGCGCAGGCGTATGCGGAGCAGCGCGGCACCCTGAGCGGATTCCGGCCCAGCGCCCTGCCCGATTCGGGTGGCGACGACCACCGCGGGCCGTCCCGCGGCTCCCCGCGCGGCGACTCCGGCGAGGTGTTCGGGGCCTGGCTGGTGCTGGACGCCGGCCGGCGCGCCGTGTACGCCATGCCCGACGTCCGGTCGGGGCAGACCGTGACGGGACGGCGAGAGGTTTCCGTCGTGGCCGCCGGGCGCACGGTGGGGTACCTCGTGCCCTCGGGCATGCAGCTCCGCCCCGACCGCCGGGGGCAGGAATTCCTCGACCGCACCCTGCGCGCGATCGGGTGGGCGATGCTGGGCGCGACCGCGCTGGCGGTGCTGATGGGCGTGCTCGTCTCAGGCACGCTGCTGCGCCCCCTGCACGACCTGCTCTCGCGCATCCGGGCCCTGCAGCGCGGCGAGGAGCCCGGGCCATCCCCGGTGCGTCGGGACGAGTTCGGCACAGTGCTCACGGCGTTCGACGAGATGCACGGGGACGTCGTGCGGAGCCAGCAGGCCAGGCGGCAACTGACGGCGGACATCGCGCACGACCTGAACACGCCGCTCTCCGTGATCTCCGGCACGCTCGAGGGCATGCGGGACGGCACCTTCCGGGTCACGCCCGAGCGCCTGGAGCGGCTGCATCAGGAGACCCAGCACATGGCGGGCCTGGTCGGTGACCTGCGCTTCCTGGCGCTCGCGGACGCGGGCGAGCTGCAGATCCACCGCCGCGCCGTGCCGGTGGCCGGGCTGGTGCACGACGCCGTGACCCCCCTGCAGGCGGTCGCGGCGCGCCAGGGCGTCGCGCTGGAGACGGACGTGCGCACGGACGGCCTGCAGGCGCATGTGGATCCGCAGCGCATCCGGCAGGTGCTGCACAACCTGCTGAGCAACGCCTTGGCCCACACCCCACACGGTGGGCGGGTGTGTGTCTCGGCCGTCCCAGAGGGGGAAATGCTCATGCTGGAAGTACGGGACACCGGGAGCGGCATCGCGCCCGAGCACCTGCCGCACGTCTTCGACCGGCTGTACCGCGCCCAGGCCGCGCGCAGTGGGGGCGGGAGCGGGCTGGGCCTGAGCATCGTGCGCAAGATCGTGGAGGCCCATGGGGGAGAGGTAGGCCTGGCAAGCCAGCTGGGGGTGGGCACGACGGTGACGGTGCGTCTGCCGCTGGCGGCGTGAAGGGGCACGTGAGGCTGCAACTCCCCGAGGCTGTTCCCACTCCGTCCCAGGCGATAGCCTGACCCCCAAGCCCGTCGACATCCTGACGGTGGTTCGGAGCGGGGCACGCTCGACACCGAGAAGGGCAAGATCGCCGTCGGCTGGCTGGTCGTCGAGGATCTCGTGATGGTGCTGACCCTGGTGCTCCTGCCGGCCATCGCCCCGCTGCTGACTGGCGCGGCTGAGGGCGGTCTGAATGCGGGCAGCCTGCTGACCTCGCTGCTGCTGACCGTCGGCAAGGTCGCCGTGTTCGTGGCGCTGATGATGATCGCGGGCCGGCGCTTCATTCCCTGGATGCTGGCGCGCGTCGCCCGGCTGGGCTCCCGGGAGTTGTTCACCCTGGCGGTGCTGGCCACCGCCCTGGGCATCGCGTACGGCGCCGGGGTGCTCTTCGACGTGTCCTTCGCGCTGGGCGCGTTCTTCGCCGGTGTGGTCGTGAGCGAGAGCAAGTTCAGCCATCAGGCGGCCGAGGACGCCCTGCCCTTCCAGGACGCCTTCGCGGTGCTGTTCTTCGTCTCGGTCGGGATGCTCTTCAACCCCGCCATCCTCGTCACGGCCCCGCTGCTGGTGCTGGCCACCGCGCTGATCATCATCGTCGGCAAGACCATCGCGTCCTTCCTGATCGTCCGGCTGCTGCGGTACGGGGCAGGCACTGCGCTGACCGTGGCGTTCTCGCTCGCCCAGATCGGGGAGTTCTCCTTCATCCTCGCCGCGCTGGGCCGCGACCTGGGGCTGCTGAGTGCGCAGGGCCAGAACCTGATCCTGGCGGGCGCCATCCTCTCCATCACCCTCAATCCCTTCCTGTTCCGCCTGATCACGCCGCTGCAGGCCTGGCTGGAACGCCGCTCGTCCCCTGACGCCGCGTCACCGACGCCGGGGGGCGCCCCTGTCCTCCTGCACGGGCACGCCGTGATCGTGGGGTACGGACGCGTCGGCCGCCTCGTGGGCCAGGCCCTGCAGGCCCGGCGGTTGCCCTTCGTGGTCGTGGAGCAGGACGACGCGCTGGTCGAGGAGCTGCGCGCCCAGGGCCTGAGCGTGATCTACGGGGACGCCGCCCGCACGCAGGTGCTGCGTCAGGCGGGGCTGGCGCAGGCGGGCGTGGTGGTCGTCGCCACGCCGGACGCCCTGCAGGCGCAATTGATTACGGAGCACGTCCGACGCGTGAGTGCTCAGGTACACGTCATCGCGCGCACGCATGACGAGCACACCCAGCAGAGCCTGCAGGAACTGGGCGCGGACGAGGTGCTGTTCGGGGAGCAGGAATTCGGTCAGGCCATCGGGGTGCAGGCGGTCACCGCCCTGGGACGGCGGCCTGTCCTGGATCCAGGAGGGGCGTGAGAGGCGTGGCCGGCCCTGGCCCGCAGGACTCCCCCTGCTTCCGCTCGCGGTGAGCTTTGCCGTGGGCGTCTGGGCTCTCCCACGTCGGGCTGAGCGGGTTCCCGTGCACTGGGGGGCAGACGAGGCGGATCGCTGGGGCAGCCTGGCCGAGGGGCTGTTCGTTCCGCCCGTCATGCTCCTCTCAGTGTCGCTGCTGATCCTGGCCGCCGCCCGCGCGCAGCAGGCCTCGGCCCCACGTGTCCGTAGGGTGGTGTTCAGATTTGGCCTGATCGCCCTGTTCGGAATGGCGGCCCAAACGTCCGTTGGAGTGGGCTCGGCGTGGACGACCGGCACGAAGGAGCGCTCGACCGCTCTGCCTCAAGAGTCCTCAGGGGCCCTTTGGTAACCTGATTCCATGAAGCTCGTGCTGGCCATCATTCAGGATGCCGACGCGTCCGCGCTGATGCGGGTGCTGTCCGAGCACGCCTTCGAGGTGACCAAGCTGGCCAGCACCGGCGGCTTCCTGAGGGAAGGCAACACCACCCTGATGATCGGCCTGGAGGACGCGCGCCTGGACGAACTCAAGCGGCACGTCGCCCAGACCTGCCGCACCCGCATCCGCCTGGTCGCCCCGAACGTGCCGGTGGGCGAGCAGAGCGAGGGTCTGAGCAGTCAGCCCATCGAGGTGCCGGTCGGCGGCGCGGTGCTGTTCGTGCTGGGTGTGCAAGAGTTCATCAAGGTCTGATTCCGGAGATACCGCTCCGCCTACCGGGACACCGAACCCCGTCACCCTACGCCGTGTTGCTCATAGGCATGAAGGACGCTCAGCCCCAGAGGGGTCAGACCGTATCGGACATACCCGTAGTTCTCAATGTTCCACGTGCTCAGGAGCTCGATGAGCTCCTGAGCCACGAGCGTGTCGAGGTCGGACAGAGTCACCACCGTTCCGCCCATCACGCACTCGACCACCGTCCCGCGTCCGGTGGTGTCCGTGCGCTCCAGCAGTGACCCCACACGGATCCACTGGAGTAACCGGGCGTGCGCCTCACTCACCATGGGGGTCGGGGGTCGCAGGGCGTGGCCCCTGCTGTCCAGAGGCCGCCTCTGTGATGAGCATGGCCGTTCCACCGCTGATGAGCGCCAGAACTGCCAGGTTGCCGGACTTCGAATCGCGCCCCTGGGAAGACGCCAACTTCCAGCACCGGCTACTTCCTCAGGAACGGCGCGAGGTCAGGTGCCGAACGGGCGTAGCCAGCCTCGACGTTCAGCGCGGCGTACTCTCTGAGCGCGTCGGCGTCGAGCGCGGTCGTGAAGCGCGTGCGCGCGAAGGCGCGCTGCAGCACCCGTGGATCGAGCTTCGCGCCGGTCAGCTTCTCCAACTCGCTGTTCACGGAGGCCTGCGCGGCGGCCGGCTGCTTGGTCAGGAAGGTCACAGCCTCCGTGTGTGCCTTCAGGAAGGCCGTCACCAGGGCTGGGTTCGCCTCGGCAAACCTGGTATTTACGATCACGATGGTGGTGGGATACTTTCCGCCCTGCCACACGGTCTTCTCCGTGCCGATCACCCGGTGGCCCTGGGCCTCCAGGGCCGCGCCCCAGGGCTCGGGCACGAGCGTGGCGTCGGCCCGCTTGCCTGCAAAGGCCGCGATGGTGTCGGCGGGCGGGATGGGCACGATGGTCACGTCGCCGCCGTCCGCCTTCGACTTCAACCCCTGTTCGCTCAGGATGTGGCGCAGACTGATGTCCTGGGTGTTGCCCAGGCTGGGCACCGACACGACCTTCCCCGCGAGGTCTTTATAGGTCTTGATGGCGCTGTCCTTGCGGGCGACCAGCACGGCGCCGGCCTCGCTGGCCCCGGCCAGGAACTGCACCGGCATCCCGCGCGTGGCGGCGTTGATGGCCGGGCCTGGGCCGATGTAGGCAATGTCGATCTGCCCGGCGGCGAAGGCCTCGGAGAGGGTGGTGCCCGAGACGAACTCCTTGGCCTCCAGCTTCACGGTGCCCAGCGCCTTCTGGAAGGTGCCACGCTCCAGCCCGACCAGTGCGGGCGCGTGGGTGAGGTTGGGAAAAAACCCCAGCCGAACCGTGGTGGCCGGTTGGGCGAGGGCGGGGGTGGCGATCAGGGCCGTCAGCAGGCTGACGGCGCGGGACAATCGGCGCAGACGGGTGGGGATGGGTCGCACGGTGTCCTCCAGGGGGAGAGTGGGAAAACTGGGGGCCAGGGAAAAGAGTGCCGCATTGTGAGCGGTCACAGGCTGCTGAGGATGTGGCGTGACCCAGCTGCCTTCAGTATCCCTTCACCCTGGGGCATCCCCGAACCACCCCCCTCCCACCTCGCCACGGCCGAACATCTCAACCTGCTTGGTCTGAAACCGGGCACCAGCGAACCGGACGCCTTTCAGTCCAGTCCGGCGCCCTGTATGGCCTTTCCGACCGGGAGAAAGCCGAGCCGCCTCCGGTCGAATTCGCTTGAGATGCCAAGCTCGCACCTGACGTTGTTCCTGGTTGGCCCCGGGGTCTGACCCTCGGGCAGACTGGTCGGCACCCCATCGTCACGATGGCACCAGCCGTGGCCTCAGCCTGCAGGCAGGGTAAACAGGAAGGTACTGCCCTCGCCCGGCGTGCTCTCCACCCACAACTGGCCACCGTGGCGCTCCACGATCTTCTTGCACACCGCCAAGCCGATCCCCGTGCCCGGATAGGCTCCCTGGCCGTGCAGCCGCTGGAAGATCACGAAAATCTTCTCGAAATACTGCGGCTCAATACCCAACCCGTTGTCCGCCACCGTGAAGCGCCAGACGTCACCCTCGAGTTCGGCCGCCACCTGCACACGCGGCGGCACGCCGAGCCGGTGGTACTTCAGCGCGTTGCCGATCAGGTTCTGCAGCAGCTGGTCGAGCTGCTGCCGATCCACCCGCACCGTGGGGAGCTCATCCCGGGTGACGCTGGCGCCCAGCGCCTCCACCTCCGGCATCAGGCGACGCCGCACCTGATCCACCACCGCGCCGCTGTCGGCGGGCGACGGCGGTCGCTGCTCGGTGGCGACCCGCGAGAAGGTCAGCAGGTCATCCACCAGTTGCTTCATGTGCTGCCCGCTCTCGCGGATGAAGCCCAGATAGCGCACGCCCCGCCCGTCGAGCTGCGCCCCGTACCTCGTCGCTAGGATTTCGCTGAAGCTGTTCACCGCGCGGATCGGGGCCTGGAGATCGTGCGAGGCGATGTACGCGAACTGCTCCAACTCCGCGTTGCTGCGGCGCAACTCCTCGGTGCGCTGCGCGAGGTGAGCCAGGCCTTCAGCGCGCTCCAGGGCCTGGCCCAGGCTCCGCACCACCGTCTCCAGCACCACTCGGTCGGTCGGCGTCCAGGGCCGCGCCCCAAATAACACGGCGATCAGCACGCCCACCACCTCTCCCCGCCGGAACACGGGCAGCGAGGCAGCGGCGCCGACGTGCTGCACCATCTGCGGCGGGGTGTCGCTGCCGCGGGCATAGGCGTTCTGGTACAGGGGCTCCCCCGTCGTCCAGGGCGTGTCCACACTGGGGGTCACGCCCGTCAGCGGCCCGGCATTGATAAAAGCCTGCAGCTCCTCGTGGCCCACCTGCCCGGTCTGCACGCGGTTCCGCCAGCGATCCCCGTCCCGCTCGTAATACAGGGCGTAGCCGGGCGGCAGCAGGGACAGCACGACCTCCTGGGCCCGGCGCACGAAGGCATACGGGTCGTCCTCGACCATCAGGTCGCGCGTCAGCTCCGCGAAGCCCTCCAGTGCCCGGGTGCGGGCCTCCAGCTCCGAGCGCTGGTGCTCCACGCGCCTCGTCTGCCCCAGGCGTTCGAAGGCCAGCGCCAGGCTGTGCCCCACCGCGCGGAAGACCGTGCGTTCACGCTCCGTCCACCCCCGCGCCTTCGGCGTCCCCATGGTCAGCAGCGCGCGCGGCTGCCCGTCCTCCGTGTAGGGATACAGCGCCGCCGCCCCGGACATCCCGCTCCCGGCCTCCTCACCTGAGGCGTCCCACCCGTCCACGAACACCACCCCACGCTCCTCGAATGGGCGCGAGAACGTGGGCGACCCAGCCGGCACGCCTGCCCGCGCCTGATCGGTGACATCCCCGGGTGTGGCCTCGGAAAAGACCCGGCCGACCCAGCGACCGTCCTCCAGTTCCAGGTAGCCGACCTGCACATCCAGGGTGGCCTGCAAGACGTCCCGCGCCAGCCCGGCCAGCGTGAGTTCGTCGCTGGCCTGGGTGGACTGCTCGGTGAAGCGCGCGAAGGCCGAGAGCGCCGCACGCTCCTCGTCGAGCGCCCGCAGGTGCTCAGTGCGTTCCAGGGTGACGCCCAGACCCCGCGCGACCGCGCGCGTGAGCGCCCTCTCCCGCTCACTCCAGGCGCGGGCCTCGCGAGTGCCGACACTGAAGAGGCTGCGCGTCTCCCCACGGATCACGAGGGGCAGCAGGGCGACGGCCCCGTACGAACTGCTGCTGGGCACCCCGTTGGCCAGCGCGTCCCAGCCATTCACGAACAGCGGCGCTCCCAGCCCGATCGCCTCGGCAAAATTCGGGGCGTCCTGGGGCACCCCGGCCGTAATCTGGGCGACGACCTCCGGGGGAAGGTCGTCCGACCATACCCGCGCCATCCAATAGCCGCCGTCGAGTTCGTAGTAGACGGCGCTGACGTGCGCCAGCGTGGTGCGCACCACCCCGATGGCCTGACGGGCCAGGGTCAGCACGTCGCTCTCGCCCCCCACCGCCTCCTTGTACGTCACGAAGGCGTCCAGCGCGGCGCGCTGCTCCTCGAGTTCCGCCGTGCGGGCCGCGACCCGCGCCTCCAGGGTCTGACCCAGCCGGGCCCGTCCCAGGGCGAGCGCGCACTGGGCCGCGAGGGTGCGCAGGAAGCGGACTTCCTCCGCGGTGAAGTGATGGGGCTCCCTGAAATCGAGGATGATCGTCCCCAGGGGCCGGTCGTCGAGGAACATCGGCAGCACGGCCGTGGCGACCGCCGCGACGGCGCCCGTGCGGGCCTCGAGCTCGGGATAGGCGCGCACGAGGTCGCCCTGCGCCTCGAAGAAGAGCCCCTCACGGCGGTTCAGGGCGTCGCCGGCCGGCACGTTCCCGGTCAGCGGGCCGTCCTGCCAGAGGGTCTGCGCCCCCTCCTCATACCCCTGCGTGACGATGAGTTCCAGGGTCGTCGCCGCCTCGTTCGCCAGCAAAACAGCGCCAGCGACGGCATTTAAAGCCTCCAGGGCGGGTGTCAGCACCACCCCAAATACGTCCCGCGGCGTGCGGGCCGCAGCGAGATGTTCGGTCACCTGCTGCAGGTGTTCACTCAGGGAGAGTGGCGCTGGGGACGAACTCGACACGAAGGGCAGAATAACTGGTCGCTGCCGCGCTGGGAACGTCAGCACGCTAAACCGAGGCTGCTGCCCGCCGTTGAGTGGGCATTCCTCGCTCTGGCCTGGATGGAACTGGATGAGATGAGCCAAGGTGCAGGTTGTGGGCAGCTCAGTCTGAACCGACAGGCGCGAAGTCCCAATCACCGTCAGTCGAACAACGACGGTTGCGTCCCCTCCCGGTGGGTAGCCAGCGTCGGAATCGCCGAGATCTCCCTGAACTCCAGCCCCCGGCGCTCCAGCTCCACCCGCGCTGGCCCAGTAATCGACGGCGCCGCCAGGATGCCCCGCACCACCGCTCCCACCGGCAGCGTTCCCTGCACGGAGCGCACGTACCGCCCCAGCTGGGACACCGCGTGCTGCGTCGCCCGCGCCCGCTTGAGTTCCACCACCACGAACCGCCCCTGCCCGTCCTGCGCGTACAGGTCAATGCCCCCAGACTCCACCAGCAACTCCCGATCCAGCACCCGCAGCCCGGGCTCGATCAGTTCCGGCGTCCTCGCGAGCGTCTCCTGCATCTGCGCTTCCGAGCCCGAGAGCACGAAGGCGCCCGCCTCCTGCAGTTCGAGGGCGAGCGCCACCTGCGGGAGCAGGAACACCACCTGCACGAGCTCCAGGGGGCTGCGCCGGGACGCGAGCAGCATGCACACGTCCTCGTCCACCCGCGCCAGGAGTTCATCGGTCTTCGGCTGCCAGTTCATGGGTTTGATGCCGGTCGGGTGGTGGATCTGCAGGCTGCCGTCCTGCTTGACGAGGACGAGGTAGGTACCGACGTCGGCTGTGCTCGCGGCTCGACCACGGTAGGTGACTTCGGCGAGCCCGGCGACCTGCACGAGGCAATCGCGTGTGCGGGTGTGCCGGTTGAGGAACGCGGCCAGAGCCTCTGGCGCGGGAAGGGTGAGCTGCTCGCGGATCACCTGGCCACCGTGCAGAGAGTATGCCGCCCATTGGTCATGGAGGGGCGAGCACCGCCGCCCTGAGCGCTCAGGTGTGTCGCTCCAGAGTGATCCTGCCGCCGCCCTGGACGCACGCCCAGCGACTCAGGCGCCCACGCCGTCCATCCAGTCCAGGGTGTAAAACGCCCGTCGGATACGCGGCCAAAGGTCATCATGCAGGCGATCGTGCCACGCCCACGGCCCGGCATACAGCGGCATCACGCACGGGAAGGCGGAGGGCGATGGGATCAGCCGTACGGTGGCCCCGTACCACCCGTCGACGTGGAGTTCGAGTTCCTCGTACGCCTCGGGGAGCGCGTCATACCCGTCGGGCACCAGCAGGATCAGTTCGGGGGGCGATTCGCTCACCGCGTAATCATGTCATCTGAATACGCCTCTGGCAAGGACTGAAGCGCCCAAGTTCAAAGCTCTCGCGCCTGGCGGGGCTTGACGGGTTCCCTGCTCACGATCACAATCCAACTAGCTAAGAATTCTTAGCTTGTTCTCCGAGGTGACCCCATGCCCCCCCGCCTGACCGCCCTGCGCCTCAACCTCCTGCGCACCATCGCTCGCCTCATCCAGGGCGGCGCCCCGCCCACCGCCGCCGAACTCGCCCGCCTCCTCGGCCTCACCGAAGCCACCATCTCCACCCACCTCGCCGCCCTCACCGCCCTCGGACTGATCCACCGACCCGGCGCCCGGGGTCGGCTGCAGCTCACCGACGAAGCGCACGCCCTCCTTGAGACGGGCATCCCGATCTACGGCCAGATTGCCGCCGGGCCGCCTACCCTCGCCGAGCAGGCCCCGGATCGCCGCACGCCCAGCCTGGACGCGCTGCTCGGCGTGCAGGAGGGGGACTACCTCCTGGAAGTGCGCGGGGAGAGCATGACCGGCATCGGCCTGATGGACGGCGACCTCGTGCTCGTGCGGCCGGCCAGTGACGTGATGGACGGCGAGATCGCCGTGGTGCTGCTCCCCGACGAGAACACGGCCACCCTCAAACGGCTCTACCGCCTGCTGGATGAGATCGTGCTGGAGTCCGAGAACCCGGCGATGGCGAGGCTGAGCTTTCCCGCCGATCAGGTGGTCGTGCAGGGGCGCATGATCGGCCGGCTGGGCGTCGGGGCACCCAAGCGAAGTTCCCGGAGGCGATGAGGGTGGCGCGCACGTTCATCGCCTGCGTGCACCTTGCGCCGTGGGCCCTGACGCTGGTGCAGCGCGGGCATCCCGGGGTGCCGGTCGCGGTGCTAAGTGAGGCCCGGAAGGTGGTGCACGTGAGTCCGGAGGCGGCGCTGGCTGGGGTCACGGTCGGCATGCGCGAAACGGCGGCCCTCTCCCGCTGCCCCGACCTGCACGCGGAGGTGATCACCGCCCCCGCTGCACAGACGGCCTGGAATGAACTTCTGGAGGAACTCTATGCCCGGTACGCCGACCGGGTGGAGGGCCGGACGCCCGGCACCGCCTTCCTCACCCTCACCGCCCCAGCGGCCCGGGAACTCGCGGTGGCCCTGCATGCCCCGGTCGGCCTGGGAACCAGCCTGGAGGTCGCCCAGCTCGCGGCGCTGCGGGCGAAGCCGGGCGAGGTGAAGGAAGCGGCCGGCGCGGGCCAGGCGGAGGCCGCCTTCCTCGCCCTGACGCCGATCGGGCACCTGGAGGTGCTCGGCCTCACCCCGGCCCACCTGGAGCGGCTGCGCTTCCTGGGCCTGCGTGGACTGGCCGACCTGGTGAAGTGGAGCCCCGCCCAGCGGGAGGCCTTCCTCGGGGTGGACGTGGGGAAGGCGCTCAACCGCTTCCTGAGGGGAGAGAGGACGACGGCGGTCGCCCGGTACGTTCCCGGCCAGATGATCGAGGCCCGCCTGAGCGTGGACGCGCCCGTGCATGAACCGGGTGAGCTGGACGCGGCGCTCGTTGAGGTTCTTCCTGGCCTCTGGACGGAGCTGCGTGGCCGAACCGCCGCGTACCTGCACGTCAAGGCCGAGACCGCCCTGGGCGCCCTCTCCGCGACCCGCAAGCTGAAGTGGCCGCTGGACGAGGAGGCCCTGCAGCGCCTCGCGGCCCTGGCTCTGACCGAGACGGACGCCCTCTCCCTGGGCATCGACCGCCTGACGGTGGGGTTCAGCGGCCTGGCGCAGCCTTCGCGGATGGTTGGCCTCTGGGCGGGGCTCGCGGAGCTGGAGGTGACCAAAGATGTTCTCGGTCGCTTCCCGGACGCGCTGGTCAGGGTGCACTGGCTCGACCCGTTCTCGTACGTCACGGACGCGCAGTACGAGTGGGTGGACTGGCTCACCGGTGAGGTCAGGGCCACGCCCATGACGCCGCCGAGGGTCATGCCCACCCGCGCCCAGCGGCATGACCGCGCGGTGCAGGGCGTGCTGGCTTTCTTCGAGGCGGTGTCCCCGTGAAGGCGACGCAGGCCCTGGTGACGGTGGAGGTGAGGAACAGCCGACCTCACCGCGTCACCTGGAATGACCGCCTGTACCCCGTCACGGCTCTGCACGACGAGTGGCGCGCTGGAGGACGCTGGTGGCTGGGCGAGAGTGCCCGTGACTGCTTCCTCGTCGATCTCGGGCCGCTGACCGCGGAGCTGCACCAGGAGGACGCCTCCGGCCGCTGGTGGCTCGCGAGGCTGCAGGACTGATGGCGCAACTCGGGGTGCTGCTGGCGTGCCAGTCGTTTTTCAGTGAGGGGCGCTCCACCGTGAGCCCGAGGAAGCTCGTGCAGCTTGCGGCTCAGCGGGGATACAGCGCGGTCGGCCTGGTGGACTGGTGCTCGGTCTCTGGGGCGGTGGAACTGTGCGAGGCCGCAAGGGACGCCGGACTGCAGGCCCTGATCGGCGTGACCCTGCCTGTCCTGTTCCCGGCCCCGCCCCGCTCGAAGGCGGCGAACGAGGCCTTCCCCCTGGTGCTGCTGGCGCAGAGCCGGGAGGGCTACGCCCACCTCTGCGAGCTGATCACGCACGTGCACCTCCAGAGCCCGGAGGGCGTGCCCCTGGCCGTCCTGCAGGCCGTGGCGGGGAAGGGACGGGGCGATCTCGTCTGCCTGACGGGGGGCCGGCTCGGCTTTCCGACGGTGCTCGGGGAGCGGCGGGAACTCGCGCGGGCGGCGCAGCTCCTGCGCACCCTGCGAGCGATCTTCCCGTTCAACCTGTACGTGCAGCTGTACCACGGGGCGGCCCCCAATGAACGCCGGCGGCTGGAGTACCTGCGCGGCCTCGCGCGGGATCTCGAACTGCCCGTGGTGGCGGCCCCCGAGGTCAGCATGGCCGAGGCGGCCGACTTCCCGCTGCTCGACGCGCTGACCTGTGCGCGGCTCGGCATCGACGTCCAGACGCCCCATGCGGAGCGGCCGCGCAACGACGCCCGTCACGTCAGCACGCCGGCCGAGTGGGGCCGGCTGCTGCCCTTCCCGGACGCCCTGGAGAACGCGAGGAGACTGGCTGAGCGCGGTGCCCTCGACCTCCTGCCCGAACGTCTGGCTTCACCGGAGCCCCGGCTGAAACCCTTCCAGACCCCGATCGGCGTGCTGGAGGAGCGGGCGTTCACCGCGCTGCGGGAAAAATACGCCCCGGACGTGCTCGTGCAGGCGGACACCCGCCTGCGGCAGGAACTCGCGACGGTGCGCAGCCTCGACATGGCGGGCTTCTTCCTCACCGCCGCCGAGGTCACCGATTACTGCCGGGAGCACGGCATCCTCGCGGCCGGGAGAGGCTCGGCTGCAGGTTCCGTCCTCTGCTACCTGCTGGGCATCACCCTGTCCGACCCCATCAAGCACAACCTCCTCTTCGAGCGCTTCCTGCACACCGGGCGCACGTCCATGCCAGACGTGGACATCGACATCGCGAGTTCCCGGCGGGATCAGGTGCTCGCCTGGGTGGAGGAGCGCTGGGGCCAGGACGGGGCGGGGGAGGCGATGGTCGCCAACCGCATCACGTACCGGCTGCCGAGCGCCGTGCAGGATCTCGGCCGCGCCTTAGGCCTGCCCCCGGAGCTGCGCGACCGGCTGAGTCGGGCGTTGGGGCGCGACTTCCGCCACCACCGGCCGCACCGGGCGAGAGCAGCGGAGGTCGTCTTCAGCGAGGTGCTGGGGGACGCCCCGGTCAAGGACGCGCTGCTTACCCTGCTCTCGCGCATCGAGCCGGGGTTCGTGCGGCACCTCGCGCCGCACTCCGGGGGCGTGGTGCTGAGCGGCGACACCCTGACCCATCACAGCCCGCTGAGCCGCTCCTCGGGGGGCATCCGGATGCTCGCCTTCGACAAGGATGACGTGGAGAAGCTTGGCCTGATCAAGCTTGATCTGCTGGGGCTCCGCATGCTGGCGGCGTTGGAACGGGCCCGGGAGGAAGTGCTGCGGTTGACCGGCGAGTGGGTGCCGTACGGCGAGCTGCCCGACGACCCCGGTGTCTGGCAGGAGATCCAGTCCGGGGATACCATGGGGCTCTTCCAGATCGAGTCCCCGGCCCAGGTGCAGATGACGGCGAGGCTACAGCCGAGGGATATGACGTCGCTGGCGCACCAGATCGCGCTGGTGCGGCCGGGGCCGATCCAGTCCGGCACCGTGCATCCGTACGTCCGGCGGGCCCGGGGCGAGGAGCCCGTTCCCGACCAGCCGGAGCCGCTGAAGTCCATCCTGGCAGCAACTTATGGCACGCTGATGTTCCAGGAGCAGATCCTGCGGATTGCGGTGCACTACGCGGGGTATTCGTGGCCGGAGGCGGATCGCTTCAGAAGTCGGCTGGGGAAGGTCGAGGATCCAGCGGAACTGGAGGAGCTGAAAACCCTCTTCGTGGCGGGCGCGGGCCTGACCTGTGGGGCGTTCCCGTGGGAGGCGGAGGCGGTTTTCACGACCTGCGCAGCCTTTCGGGGGTACGGCTTTGCGGAGAGTCACGCGCACGCGTTCGCCCAGCACGCTTACGCTTCAGCATACATGCGCCGGCATCACCCGGCGGCGTTTCTGGCGGGGCTGCTCACGGAAGCGCCGGGGATGTGGCCGGAGGGGGTGATCGCGTCGGACTTTGCCAGGAGAGGCGTGCGACTCAGCCCGGTCGATGTGAATCGCTCCGGAATCAGCTACCGGGCGGAAACGGCGCGTGGTGTCCGTGTCCCGTTGACCGCCGTCGAGGGGCTGAGTCTGGAGAGCGCGCGGCGGATCGTGCAGGAGCGCCTGGTGAACGGGAAGTTCAGGTCGGTCGAGGACTTCTACGACCGGGTGGAACTGAAGAGGGACACCCTAGAAGCCCTGGTGAAGGCGGGGGCCTTCGATGGGGTGGATCTTCAGAAGAACCGCCGGGAGGCGTACTACGTGCTGCACACGGTGGCGAACGCGAAGCCCCCGGGCACGCACGGGGTGCTGACCCCGAAGTCCGAGTCGCCGGAATTGGTCGAGCTCTCCCCGGATGAAGTGCTGTTCCTCGACCTCGCCACCAAGGGGCTGAGCGAGACCGGCCGGCACCCCCTGGACGCCCACCGGGGCCGACTCCGGGACCTGGGCTGTCTCCCCCTGGGTGGGTTGAAGCATGGCGAGACCGTCTGGGCGGCGGGCGTGGTGGTCGCGAAGCAGCGCCCACCGACCGCGAAAGGCTTCGCGTTCTACGTGCTGGAGGACGCCACCGCCCGAATTCAGGCAATCATCTCCCCGGATCTGTGGGAAGCGCACCGGGTACTCCTCCGGGACGCGCGGGCGCTGCTGGTGCAGGGCGTGGTCACGCGCACGGGGCGCGCGGTGACGGTCAGGGTCAGTCGGCTGGCCGAGGTGCCGCTGGGCCGCGTCCAGCCGGCCGACGCGGCGGATTGACTCCGCGTGAATGCCGTGCCGGGAATCGAGACTCGGCCCTCCTCACGCCCCACCATCCGCGCCTCCCTGGAAGAGGCCGACATCCGGCAATCAGGCGGCAACCAGATTCCTCATCCCGCAACGGCTGTAGCCAGCAATCTGGGAGAGTCACGGCCGTTCGGGCCACATCGTCTG
Source organism: Deinococcus koreensis (assembly GCF_002901445.1). Classification (NCBI taxonomy): domain Bacteria; kingdom Thermotogati; phylum Deinococcota; class Deinococci; order Deinococcales; family Deinococcaceae; genus Deinococcus; species Deinococcus koreensis. The sequence continues at coordinate 135,219 of NZ_PPPD01000004.1, read as the reverse complement.
TCCGCTCGCGGTGTCCCACAACCAGGAGCGCTCTACTGCGGCGTGGCGACGCGCTTTCCCCTCGACATCCGGCAGATCTATGTCGATCCCCGGGCCGCCGCGCTGCCCCGGGGCCAGGAGATCCTGAACCGCTTCCCTCAGGCCGAGCACCTCCAGGTCACCTCGCACCAGAACATCCCCGGCCTGCACGGCAACGCAGGGCTCGTGAAGGACTGGCTGCGCATCAAGCGGCAGGTGCTGGTGCTGGGCGTACGCAAGACCCTGACCCTGCGGCCCAACGGCCGCAGCGCCGACTTCATCGCCCCCGGGATGGCCAACGGCTGCGCGCTGTCGTGTGCCTACTGCTACGTGCCCCGCCACAAGGGCTACGCCAACCCTGTCACGACGTTCGCCAATATCGAGGACGTGCTCTCGGCCCTGGGCCGGCATGCCGCGAAGCAGGGCCAGAAGCTGACCCCGAACTCCGTCGATCCGGCCGCCTGGGTCTACGACCTGGGCGAGAACAGCGACCTGAGCGTGGACGCGCTGATCTCGGACAACGTGCGCGACCAGATCGCGCTGTTCCGCGCCCTGCCCCACGCCAAGGCCTCCTTCGCCACTAAGTATGTCAACCGCGACCTGCTGGGCTACGACCCGCAGGGCCGCACGCGCGTCCGCTTCTCGCTGATGCCGGCGGCCACGGCGCGCACGGTGGACATCGGCACGTCGTCCATCCCCGAACGGCTCGCCGCCATCAACGAGTTCGTGGAGGCCGGGTACGAGGTGCACCTGAACTTCTCGCCCGTGATCATCTTCGAGGGCTGGACGCAGGCCTACCGGGAACTCTTCGGGCAGGTGGACGCGGCGCTCACGCCCGCGGCCAAGGCGCAACTGGCCGCCGAGGTCATCTTCCTGACCCACAACGCGGGCCTGCACGAGGTCAACCTGGGCTGGCATCCGAAGGCGGAGGGGCTGCTGTGGACGCCGCAGTGGCAGGAGACGAAGACTTCCGAGTACGGCGGCACCAACCTGCGCTACCGGCGGGGCCTCAAGGGGCAGGCGGTGAGCCGCTTCACGGCGCTGCTGCGCGAGGAATTGCCGTACTGCACCGTTCGCTACGCCTTTTGAAGCGGGACGTACCCTTTTGAGCCCCACGCTGCGATTGGCCGGGAACGGGGCCGTAAGCCCGGGCGGCCTTACAAGGTTCATAGAACCTGTCACAGTTCGCCCCCCCGCACCAGAGATTTCTAGTCCTCCGCAAGCTGAAACGTATCTCTACTCGACGGGCGGAGGACATCGGCCACCGAACCGCTCGGCCTGAACCCCGGGTTCTCGCTGCCGCCTGACTCAGACGGCCCCTCGGCATGAACCGGGGCTGCCGAGTCGTCGAGTGGGATTGCGCCGACCTGATAGAGGTGCTCGGTCAGCCCCTTCACCTGCGCGCTGTTGGCGTGCGCGTGTGCCTGCTGCTGAGCGGTGAGCTTCAGCGACGTAGACTTCACCGTACACCTGCGCCACCGCCGTTCACGCCGTATGGGACACAGCTTGATCAACGGCCCCTGGGCAACGGAGTTTTCATCCATGCGCTCTCGGGGGACACGCTGGCCACCGTGCTGTTGACCCCTTGAGTTAAGTCCCCTGTCAGTCCGCTCGGCCTCGTCGGGCTCATGGGCGCTCCCCAGGTGATCGAGTGCATTCCTCCTCACGCCGTGGCGACATCCAGATCCTGAAGGTTCGGCAGCTGCCGCTCCGAGCGCACCACCAGCACCCACGCCACCGCCCCCAGTCCCTGCAGGCACGCCGCCGCCCCAAACCATACGGGCGCGGCCACCCGGTCGAGCCAGGGCGAGACCACCAGCAGACTCAGCGGCATCCCAAGGCTCGAGGCCATCCCCAATACACTGAACACCCGCCCCCGGTACGCGGCCGGCACCAGTTGCTGCAACAGGGTATTCAGGGGTGCGTTCAGGATCCCAAAGCCGAAGCCTAGCACCGCTGAACCCACCAGCACCACCGGCAGCACCGGCCAGGCCCACATCACGCCGTAGGTCGCCGCTGTCAGCAGCAGGCCGGCCGCCGTCGCCCGCCGCACCGGCAGGCGGTGGCCGAGTACCGCGAACAGGGCGCCGGCCGCGACCATGCCGGCCGCCTCCAGCGCGAGAAACGCCCCGTACCCCTGGGCGCCGGCGCCCAGCGACCCCATCAGCTTCGGCACCACGACGAGCAGCGGGGCCAGGGTGGCGTTCAGCAGCAGGCCGATCAGCGGCGTGAACGACAGCGTCCTCGATCGCCCCATCAATCGCAGGCCTGCCCGCAGGTCAGCGAGGAGACCGGGCGTCGCCGCGCTCAATGGCCTGGCCTGGGGCAGGGCAACCTGCGTCAGCACGCCCGCCATCACCAGGAAGCTCACGCCGTCCAGGGCGATCGCCACCGCCGGCGACACGGCCGCCACCAGTGCGCCGCCCGCCAGCGTGCCGAGCAGCCACGCGCCCTGGGAGACGCTCGTGAGCACGCCGTTGGCCCGCGCGAGCTCACCCGGGGGCACCAGGGCCGGCACGGCCGCGCTGCTGGCGGGCTGCGCGAAGGCGTTCGCGAGCCCCGCGAGCAGCGCCGCGCCGTTCACCAGCCCCAGCGGCACCTCCCCCCAGGCCAGGGCCAGGCCGCCCACCGCGACCTGCAGCAGCCCCTGGGTGAGCGCCGCGCCGATCAGCGGCACCTTCAGGGGCACGCGGTCGACCCACGCGCCCATCAGCGGCATCAACAGGTTCGGCGCCAGGGCGCACGCCAGGGTCAGGGCGGTCGCGCCGGCCGAGCCGGTCTGGGCGAGCACCAGGAAGCTGAGCGCGATGCCGGAGAGCGCCGAGCCCAGCCGGGACTGCGCGCTGCCGAGCAGCCAGAGCAGGAAGGAACGGTTCCAGAGGGTCAGAGGAGGGGTCATGGCCTCAGCGTGACGACGCTCAATCTGAAACACGACGGGAACACTCAGGTTGACGTGACCTATCGTCAGGGCATGCCGGACACTCCCGCCCTGCCCCCACTGCGCCACGCGACGGCGGCGCAGGCCGCCCTGCTGCTGGACGTCGGCCTACGCGCGCTGCTGGGCCTGCTGATGACCGCCCCGCGCACGGTGACGGAAGTGGCAGCCGCCCTGGACATATCCCCGAACCGGGCGCAGTACTTGGTGGGCAAACTGCATCGCGCCGACATCGCCGTCATCACAGCCACCCAGCCCCGGGCGGGCCGGGGCATGCGCCGCTACGGCGTGACGCCGCGCTGGTTCATTCCCTTCGAGGTGACCGGCGCCGAGACCCTGGACGCCTTCCTGGCCGCGCAACTCGTGCCGCGCGTGACGCGGATGATGGCCCTGACGGCCGCGCAGATGCGGGCCCACGCGGACACCTGGGGGTACTGGCTGGAGCAGCATGACGAGACCGGCAGCAACCTGCGGCTGGGCGACGAGCGCGGACAGGCCAGCGAACTGTTCGGAGGCCCTTCTCCGCTGATGGCGAATATCGGCACCCTGACGCTGACGGCCCGCCAGGCGCAGGCGCTCAAGGCGCGCGTGATCGCGCTGTTCAATGAAGTTGAGCCGCCGGAGGTCGGGGGGGAGTGCTACAGCGTGGCGGTGCTGCTCGTGCGGGGCGAAGTGGAGTGACCGTGCAGGGAGCCGACGAACCGAGGTTGTTGATCAACGCTTCTTGGCGCCGGTCTTGGTGGACTTCATGACCTTTGCAGGCTCTCTTTTCGAAGAACTCGGTCGAATAACGGCTTCCTTCACGATCGTGGAGGGGTTGCGAGCAGCAGTGGCGCCAGAAATGAAGCAGCCTGTCTTGGAATTGCTGTAGGCGGTGTGGGTTTCGGGAGGATGTTCCATGGCGGGCTTTACAGCCGCCTACTTCCGGATGTAAGACGACTGCACCTTGAGCGGGCGCTTGCCAGGAGGGGTTTTCGGGTTCATCGCGGTTTCGACGGTGGAGGCCGCTTCCCCGCCTGAAATGCCGACACTCGCGGACAGCGGCGCTCTCCTGTCTCTTCCTCAGGCATCTGGCGCTTCGGTGTACCTCCGCTTGACAGCTCACTCTCAATAGTCGAAAATGCGACCAATGCCGCCGACCGCCCAGCTTAATCGCAACGCCCTCCGCGTGATGGGGCTGCTGTACCACGACACGGCGCGGCAGCACTACGGCCTGAGCATCGGCCAGGAACTCCAGCTGGGCAACGGCACCCTCTACCCCATCCTCGACAAGCTCGAGACCTGGGGTCTGATCGCGGCCGAGCAGGAGCCCCCCAGCGGCGAGGGCCGCCGTCCCCGCTGGTACTACCACCTTACCGGCGAAGGCGTCCGCCGGTACGAGGCGGAACGCGCCCTGCTGTTCCCGGAGGCTGGGGCGGTGCGCCATGCCTGACATCAACTGGCCGGAAGTGTTGGTTGCGCTCGTGCTGGCCGCAATCGCCTCGGAACTCGGGGGGTGGATCCCGCGGCTGTCGGAGTGGCTGGTACGGACGCTGGCCCACCAGCTTCCCACCCGTGCCGCTCGCCGCGAACACGAGTGGCTGGCCACCCTGGAGGCCACACCGGGGCAGTGGAGCAAGCTGTTTCGTGCCCTGACCTTCGTGCCCGCCGTGATCGCCATCCGGCGGCACACGCCGGCGCAGGCCATCGCAGCACCGCGCGTGTCCCGGAGCATGCGGTTCCTGCTCGGCTTCACGAGACTGCAGGCCCTCGTGGTGTTTGGTGCCGTCGCCTTCGTCGACGGCACGTGGCTGCTGTTCGGCCTGTTCAGCGCCTCCACGCCGCCCGTACTGGGGTTGCTGGGATTCCACGTGCTGGCCGTATTCCTGTACTGGCTCAACTGGCGGGGACTGGGGGTCGACTGGCCCTGGCTGCGCACCACGCCGCCAGGTGCGGGGATCCTGCTCGTCCTGAGCACCTGGCCGCTGTTTGTGGTGCCCTTCGTCGGGCAGGCGACGTCAACGCTGCTCGGTGAAATCTGGGTGGTCACGCTGTACGTCCTCTGGGCGTGGGAGGGCTACTGGGCGACGACCCGTCCCCTGCCCAGACGCGGCCTGCTGGGCTGGAGGAAGGCGCGTCAGTAATCGCCCGTGCTCCAGCGTCAGGGGTTATGCATCCTATTGAGATAGCCAGGCTAAAATGTCGTCTGGAACGTCGTTGAGCGGGACAGTTGATTTCGGTTGCGTTTCCGTGCATACCAGGCTACAATTAAGGAGTCAAAGCGGCCGCAAGGCCGCTTTCTTCATTGGGTATCTCAAGTACAGGTTGTGGTGTCCTGTGTTCGTCCGGCAGGGCGACACCTGTGGCGCGCAACTGCCCGGCCAGCACCTCGATCAGTTCAGCGTTCGCCTGCTGGTGCGCGATATGCGTCTCTTCCAATGCCCCGTTGTCCATCCCGCCACCGTACATCGGGATGGCCTGCTGGCAGACCGCATCTGGTGCATCAATTGGGACGGGAATATTTCTGGATTCAGCAGACACGGTGGCGGTCGGGTCGTTATGTCGCCATCCATGAGGCCTGTCTCCCTGCGACGATGGTGTATGTCCGAAACCCACCGGCGAATTGCGCTGCATGCCGACCGTCCCAGCACCTTAAGTGAAGACCGGTATCACCGCCGGCTGTTCGTCCGGCGACTCACTCAGGCCGTCGCCGCCCGTGTCGAGACTTCACCGTTCATCATCGGCATCGAGGGCACCTGGGGCGAGGGGAAGAGCACCGTCCTGGAGTACATGGCACAGGAACTTGCCGAGCATCACAAAGACGTGATCCTGGTGCGGTTCAATCCCTGGGCATACCCGTCGCAGGAGCAGATGATGCTCGGCTTGGTCAGGGTCGTGGCAGAAGCGCTGGAGGACAGCAAGGTTCCGTCTGTCAAGGATGTGGCCGCAGGAATCCTGCACCTTGTCGGCAGTGCCGCTGAATGGGCCGGTACGGCGACCGGTCTGGGGCATCTCAAAGACGCTGGCACTGCGGGAAAGGCCGTGGCTGGGGCGCTTAGACAGGAGGCCAGTTTCTCGAAGCAGAAGGCTTCCCTGGAGAGGAAGCTCAACGAGGCCGGCGTGCAGGTGGTCGTGCTAGTGGACGACCTCGACCGGCTCGATCACGAGGCGATCCGCACGGTGTTCCGGCTGCTCAAGGCGGTGTTCGACCTGCCGTCCTTCACGTACATTCTCGCGTACGACCCCGCCATCATCGCGTCGGCCCTGGAAACGCACTTCGAGGCGCGCGGAAGGCCTTCGGGCCGCCGCTATCTCGAAAAGATCGTCCAGCTGCCCCTGGCCTTACCGGCCCTCGACCAGATCGACCTGGAGGAGGATCTTTTCGAGAACCTCACTCGGGCTTTCACGGAGAACGACCTGCCGCCAGATGCCGACGAACTGGTGGGCGTGCGGCAGCTGGCCAGGGTGCTGTCGGCACACATCACCACGCCACGCGAGATCCGCCGACTGGGGAACGCCGTGCGGTTCGCCCTGCCGATCCTGCGGGGGGAGACCAACCCGGTCGACGTATGCCGCATCGAGGCGATGCGGGTGCTGTTTCCCGACATCTTCGATCTGGTGGTGCGCCATGCGGATGACCTGACCTCTCCGGCCATCGCTACGCAGATCGTTGTCCGGAAACATTATGAACGTCAAGGCGGCATCAATCAGCTGGGTGGGGCGCTGCCACCCAAACCCCGGAGCGCGGTCTACGACGTGTTCAAGGACGTGACCGGGCCGGCCCTGGAACTGCTGGCCATCACCTTTCCGAACGTCGCTGCCGAGTTTGGCCGGCGTGAACCAGACCCTTACAGTGGTCAGTTCGCCGCGGCGCAGCCGGAATACTTGAGGCGGTACGTGCAGTACGCCATCGGCAGTGAAGATGTCGAGGACGCCGCCGTGCAGGCCTTTATCCGGAATACGGCCGCTGATGAGGGTGCGGCCGACGCCCTGTTGCGGAGCCTGGACGATCGGCGGCGGCGCCGGCTCTTGAGCAAGGTCAAGCACTACGCACGCCGACTGGATGTGGACGAGCGGGTGGCCCTCATGCGCTTTCTGGCGCGTTTCCTCTACGATCAGTACGGGCCGGATGGCTTGCCGGCCGTGCTGGAGGAGATGCGGTCGACGGTCGTCGATCTGCTGGAGCAGCACGTCAGCGGTGGATCCACCGATGGGCGTGGCGTCGTGTTGCAGCGGGTGCTCGAGATTCTGCCGGCGTGGTGGATGATGCTCGACCTGTACCGGGCTTCGTCCTCTCTCTTCATCCGGGAGGCCCGGTCGGGTGGTGCCGTACCAGCCCAGCAATCGCGGGCCTGGCTGGCCGACGTGTTGGAGACACACCAGTCGGAACTTCTGGCGGAACCCCGTGCGAAGGCGGTCACCGGTCTGCTCCTGCTCGCTGACCACCGTGGCGAGGCTCTGACGAACTCGCTCGTGCTCGACTTCGTCGGCGACCGGCCGGCGCGGGCTCAGGCGTGGCTGCTCACGCTGGCCAGACAGGTGCGGGGGGAACGTGGGCCTCTGCCGTCCCAGTTTGGCATCGAGCAATATCTGGAGCTGACCCGGGTGGTTGACATGGACGCCCTCCTGACCCAGCTGGAGCCGCTGGTACCTCATGTGGAGGGTATGCGGTTTGACGACGCTGCGATCGCCAGGATCATGTTGGAACGCCTTCAGGAACTGCAGCCGGATGCGCAGGAGATCTTGACGCGGCGAGCGGCCGCCGGAGTCTTAAGAGTAGGCAAGGAGTAGCCGCACAGTGCGTCTCAAACCTTCCCGCCCCTTACGCTAATCGGTGTTAGCGTAAGGGTGTGAAGCGAATAGCTAGGGGAGCTCTACTGGTCGTGGTGTTGGGCTCTGGAGGCGCAGGAGCAGCCCGGTGGGAGTACGGAACTATGACGATAGTCACCGCAAGTGATGGTAGGACATTCTATTGGGTTGAACCCGGCAGGGCAGTGACTGCCAATGATATGGACGATTTCTGGCAGTACGTAACTAAAAAGACTTGGGATAGAAAAACTTCCAAGGAAAATTTAAACTTGAATCTTTTCCTCAACTATTGGGGCAATCTGGGCTGGGAATTGGTTTCCGTGAATGGAAGCTCTCAGTTTGGAGATGCAACAAATTACTATTTTAAACGCCCGGTAACCAAGTGACCCTCGCTCTCGACGTATTCCGGGCCGGGGCGCTCGACGGCGCCCGCCAGTGGGCTGACCTCAATCCCGAGGAACGCCGGCGCCGGGCCCTGCTCGCCGCCCAGCACTTGGACGCGGCCAGCCTGTGGTCACTGACAGAAGCGCACACCTATTTATATGGTGCCGCCGGAGGAGCCCTCTCGCCCCGTACCGCCCGGGCGTACCGCGAGGGCGTCGGTAAGTTCCTGCAGCATGCGGAACACGCTGGGGTAAGCGTCATCCGCCCCGACCGGGATGACGGGCCTCTTTACGCCCGCACCCTCGAAACCCAGGGCCTCACGCCATCGAGCGTCCGCGTGAACCTGGCCGCTGCGCGGGCACTCTACCGGGCGCTGCGCTGGGCCGGCGTCACTGCCCTGGATCCTTTCAGCGACACAAAGGCTGCGAAGGACAGGACGGCCGCGTGGGACAAGCGGCAGCCGTACAGCCACGCGGAAGTGCAGGCGCTCCTCACGGCGGCTGGGCCACGTGACCGCGTGCTGCTCCTGCTGTGCGCGCACGGGGGCCTGCGGATCAGTGAGGCGCTCGCGCTCACGTGGGCCGACTGCGAGGGGGATTTGCTGATCGTGCAGCACGGCAAGGGCGGGAAACTCCGGCGTGTGGCAGTCTCTGGGTCGCTGAGGGCGGCGTTGGCGGCGTGGCGGGAGGAAACCGTGGACGGGGCGGTGATAGGAAGCACGCAGACGGCGGCGCGGGAACGGCTGCGGCGGCTGTGTGTCAGGGCCAGCGTGACCTACAAGGGCTGGCATGCGCTCCGGCACTACGCCGGCACCCGGGCTGCCGCCCAACTCGGATTGGAAACTGCAGCGCAGCACCTCGGCCACGCCAGCATCGAAACCACCAGGGTCTACGCCAAATGGGCCGACACGTCGCTCAAGGACGCCCTAAAGGGGTGGTAAGAGGATCTGCTGATACATCTGCCGCCATCGTCCCAGCCAGCCTTGAGCGTGCTTACGCCGCATAGCGACCGGTACCTGGCGACTATTGATGCTCCACCTTCCACATGCCGGGTACGACCGTGTCGGGCGGCAGGTGCAGGCGGCCACCCCAGCTGATGCATGACCTGCCCCGCTTTTGAGCCGCTCGTGCATGACCTACGTGAGTTCGTGCGCACCGAGGCCATTCAACCCGATCCAGAGTGACAGCCCTGACCCAGTGGCGTGTACGCCGTTCTCGACTGTGTTTACAGCTCACAGACCTGCTATGCGAGCGTGGTACTCCCACTGCTGTACGAGCGTTTCCCCGCCAAAAGCGGACTCGCAGACACCCCAGCCCTGACCTTCTCGGCCTTCCCCCATCCCGAGAGGTTGGAGGACTACGCCATCCAGGTCATGGGTACCCGCCACAAAATCTCCGGCCGACTGAAGGTGGAGGTGGCCTGGGACGTCTGCCAGTTTTTCGTGACGCGCCACCTTGAAAGCCGAATCCGGGCGGTTTCGACTACCGACACCTTTGCGTGACCCGGCTGGGCTCCAGTTCGAAATATGGCAAAAAATACTGTGTCACTCGCGTATTCCGGCATCTCGCGGTTCAGGCGTCGACTACCGACACCTTTGCGTGGTTCGGGCCGGAAAGTACCGACACGGTTGTGGCAAGTTGGTTTGGTAGGGTGGCGCGGTGTTGAGTGGTCACAAGCTTCCCGGCTACCGGTTCCCGCTTGAGGTCATCGGGTATGCCGTCTGGCTCTACCACCGATTCACGCTGAGTTATCGGGACGTTGAGAACCTCTTACTGGAGCGCGGAATTGCCGTCACCCGCGAATCCATTCGCACGTGGTGCATCAAGTTCAGCGACCTGTTTGCCCAGGGACTGCGCCACCGGGAACCCCGACGGGGTTCCCGGTGGCATCTCGACGAAATGCACGTGGATGTCGGTGGCGTCACCCACTGGTTGTGGCGGGCCGTCGATGAGCACGGCGTTGTGCTGGACGTTTTCCTGCAGCGTCACCGGGACACTGAAGCGGCCAAGTCCTTCTTCGTCCGGCTGCTGGGTGAATATGGCGTCCCCGTCACGGTGCACACCGACAAGCTGTGGAGTTACGGTGCTGCCCTGCGCACAATTCCCGTGCTTCACGGTGTGGAGCACATCCAAGTCGTGTCCACGGCCCGTTGCAACAACCTGATGGAGCAGTCCCATCGTCCCACACGCCGACAGGAGCGTCAGCAACGCGGGTTCAGGTCAAGACGACGAGCACAAGGATTCCTCGACCTGCACGCCCGCATCACGAATCTGCACCACCCGGCCCGCTGTACTGTTCCTGCTCATCACCGTCGTCACCACCAGAAACAGGCGTTCGACGTCTGGCGCACAGTGGTACAGGAAGCGGCCTGAAGTTCAGGCCGCCTGCGTCACTGAGGCACTTTCATAGCCCTGACGTCAATAACTTGCCACAACTCCCGCACAGACAGGGGGGCGGCCCGGCCGGCCACGGCGCCGGGGGTGAGCGCCACGCATCCCGACCCCGGTTGTTTCAACATCCGCGCTGATCCCTCCCTCACGTCCGGGGGAGGGTAAACCGCAGGGTGGCGCCCTCGCCAGGCACCCCTTGCGCCCAGACCTCACCGCCGTGCCGCTCGACGATGCGGCGCACGTTGGCAAGTCCGACGCCGATACCCTCGAATTCCGACTCGGGATGCAGCCGCTGGAAGACCCCGAAGAGCCGACCTCCATACTGGGGGTCAAAGCCGACGCCGTTGTCCCGGACACCGATCAGCCAGTGCTCCGGCTGCCTTTCCGCCCAGACCTCGATGCGGGCCGGGGCGCGCGTACGGCTGTACTTCAGGGCGTTTCCCAGCAGGTTCACCAGCACCTGGCGCAGGAGGGCCGCGTCACCGGGCACGGTGGGCAGATCTCCGATCAGCCACTGCGCCGCCTGCCCTGTCTGATCTTGCGACACCTCCGCCTGGACGCTGGCCACCAGCGCGCCCAGATTGACCGCCTGGCGCGTCAGGGGATGCCGGGCGGTGCGCGAGAAGGCCAGCAACGCGTCGATCAGGGCGTTCATCCGCCCGGCCGCCTCCCCGATCACGCCCAGATGCCGCCGGTCGCGCCCGTCCAGACTCCCGCCCAGATTCCGGCTCAGCAACTCGGTGAAGCCCAGGATGTGGCGCACGGGGGTGCGCAGGTCGTGCGAGACCGAGAGCGCGAAGGCGTCGAGCTGCTCGTTGGCCGCACTCAGGGCCCGGGCGCGCTCGTCCAGGGCGTCGCGCTGTGAGCGCAGCGCCCCAGCCTGCTCGGCGCGATCCAGCGCCAGGGTCAGCGAGCGACCCACCGCGCGAATGACCCCGCACTCCCGCTCGGTGAAGGCCTGCGCCTGCTGGCTGCCCACAGCCAGGAGCCCAACTGTCTGACCGGCCACCACGCAGGGGAAGAAGGCGCCGGCGCTGTAGGACTCTGTGACCGCCACGCCCTGCGCGGCGGCGTCCCAGCCGGCCACGAAGACGGGCTCGCCCGAACGCGCAGCCTGGGCATAGCTGGGGCTGTCCACGGAGACGCCCGCGCGCAGCGCCGCCGCCACCTCCGGGGCAAAGTCGTCGGAGAGCACCCGGGCCTGCCAGAGGTCGCCCGAGCGGAGGTAGTACGCCACGCTGACCTCCCCCAGCGCGGCCCGCAGCACCCCCACCGCCACCCCGGCCAGGGTCAGGCCATCGGTGGTCGTCGCGGCCGCCTCGGTGAACTGCACAAAGGCGTCCAGCGCGGCGGTGCGGTGCTCCACCAGCGCCTCCAGGCGCACGTTCAGATCGTGAAGCTGGGTGATGTCCGTGCCGCTGACCACCGCCAGCGCCGGCGTGCCGTCCGCGTCGTGGATGATGGCGGTGGAGAAGCGGGCGCGCAGACGAGTCCCATCCTTGCGCTCCATCTCGATCTCCTCGCCCGTCACCGCCTCGCCGGTACGGAGGGTGCGGGCCATCGGCCACTCGTGAGCGGCGTACGGTCGCCCGTCAGGATGAAAGCCGGTGTATACCGCGTACTCCTCGGTGCTCTCGGCGGGGAGGAAGCTCAACCCCAGCTCGCGGTCGATGGCCGCGTTCCCGCCGATTAAGCGGCCGCCGGGCAGCTCGGCCACCCACAGCGCCACCGGCATCTGGTCGAGGATGGCCGCGAGCCGGGCGCGTTCCCGGGTCAGCTCGTTCAAGGCGCGCTCGCGCTGCCGGGCCAGCCCCTCGCGTTCGCCCAGCCACTGGGCCCGTCCGAGCGCCTGCGCGACCTGGCCGGCGAGCAGTTCGAGAAAATCCCGTTCGGACTCATTGAAGGTGGGTTCGAAGTCAAATGACAGGGCCAGCACGCCCACCATGGCCCCTTCCGAGCGCAGCGGCAGGGCGGCCAGTGCCCGGGTGGTGGGACGGCGGTCTTCCGGCGGCACCGGGAAGGGGGCCGGCTGGTCGGCGATTCGCAGGTACACTGGCGTCTGGCGGCGCCAGGCCTCCAGCGCGGGGAAGGGGTGATCCAGCCCAATCCGCTTCCAGCGGGCGAGCACGTCGCCCGGGTAGCCCTGCGCGCCCATGATCTCCAGCGCCTCGCCGTCCGGGGTCAGGCGCAGCACCGCGCCGGCGGCCGCGCCCACGGCCGGCAGGGCGACCTGCAGCGCGGCCCGGACGACCTCCTCACCCGTGGTCGTCCCCCCCAGCGCCAGCGTGACGCTCAGGAGGGCCTCGCGCCGGCCCCGCGCCCGCCGGCGTTCCGTGATGTCCTGCAGCTGCACCGCGAGACCATCGCCATGGGGAAACGTGCGTCCCGACCACCAGCGCTGCGCCGCCCGGTCGCGCAGCTCGAACTCAGGGGGGAGCGGCTGTCCGGTGGCGGCGCCGTCTGGGCGCAGAAACACCAGTCCAGCGGCCAGCAGCACGTCCAGCAGCGGGCGGTGCACGAGGGCCGCAGACGCCTCACCCAGCAGCTTCGCCCCCGCCTGATTCACTGTCACGACGCGGCCAGCCCCGTCCACCGTGATCAGGGGATCGGGCAGCGCGTCCAGCAGGGTCAGCGCAGCAGCGGGGTGAGGGGACGGGAGCATGGATGAACCTGCCCCACATCGTAGCAGGGCTGGAGGCGGTGACCGGACGCGGGGCGACAGAGTGCTGGCGGCCCAGTCAGCGCCTGCGTTTTGTGGACGACGCGGCGATGCAGGCCCATGGGCAGAGTGGGCACTACCGCGTGTTCAGTGCGAGCTTTGAAACGTGGCTGGCTGGGCCGCCACACGTGGTGCGTTCGCGAAATCTGGACGTGGGGGAGTGACAGGAGCGTGCACTTGAGCGGCTTCCCGTTCCGGTAGATGCGACGCTTTCCGAGCTGAGGAGTTGACGGTCACGGCTCCAGCCGCCTGACCCTCGCCCACCCGAGCGGCGAGCCAGGCGTTGATGCCCCGGTTTCTCGGGCGCTGACCTCATACCCCATGAGGAGGGAATGGGAGCCCCACCCCAGCTCAGAGCCCTTCGAGCACCTTTGCAAGTTCATCGGGCCGCGAGAAGAAGGGCAGGTGCCCGGTGTCCAGTTCCACGCTCTTGACGAAGTTCAGCCGCGCCTGCAGGGTCTTCTGGAAGGCGTAACTGACTGCTCTGTCCTGCTTTGTCAGGACATCGTACTTGCGCACCGAGCCGTAGTTCGCCGCCGTCAGGGTCACGGGGGTGGCAAAGGGAGCCAGCGGCTCGGGGCGCAACTTGGCCCGGAGCATGACCACGTCGTCGGCACTGCAGTCGTTGCAGAACACCGGCCCGAGGCCGTCCGGGCTGAACACCAGCGCCGTCGGCGTGGGCATCACGTACTTGCCGAACAGCGAGTCCTTGTCGCGGCCGGCGAGGTCGTTGGCGCTCTCGCCGCTTTGGGGAATCAGGGCCGCGAGGTACACCAGCTTAGAGATCTTGCTGGGAATGGCCTCGGCGACCTGGGACACGACCATGCCACCAAAGCTGTGACCGACCAGCACGACGTTCGTCTGGTCTCCGATGGCCTTTACCACGGCGTCGCGGTAGCCGTTCAGGCTGAGCTGCTCCACGGGCGTCTGATCGGCGCCGTGACCGGGCAGATCGAGCGTGATGACGGTGTGGCCGTTGGCGACCAGACGGCGCTCGACGCGGTTCCAGGAGAATTCACCCAGCAGCGCGCCGTGAACGAGCACATAGGTCTGCGAGGTGCGCTTGGGGGAGGCGCTCAGGGCGCAGCTGGAGAGGGTCAGGGCACCGATAATGCCGAGCAGAACGGGGGATATGCGCATGGGACGCTCCTTGAAAACAGGGTGTTCAGGTGCCAGGCCGGAACCGTGGTCAGGTTCAGAAGAGGAGGGTTCCGGCGGGCCGTCGCCCGGGTCGGTGGTCACGTCGGGTGTGATGTCTGGTGAACTTGGGCTGTACCAGGAGGGCAGACGCGGTTGACCCCGACCACTGCTCGCCTCTCTCTTTAGGGATTGGGCGCATGATTGCCGTTACCCCTCAGCGGGCGAGGGCGCGGTCTTCTCGTTGACCTTGTCCCGGGAACGCGGCAGACGGGGCTGGCTCCGGCACAGAGGGGGGCGCTGGACGATGCGGAGAGCAGCGAGGGGCGGGTCAATCCGGGAGAACCCTCAGACGCCGCTCAGCTCCCGAGTTCGCGCAGGATGCGGGCCGTCAGCTCGACGTGTTCGGTGAACTGGTTGAGGGCCAGCGTGGCCAGGTGCCGCCCCTGCTGCTCGGGAAAGGTCGGCTCGCTCGGGGTGGTGTTGGCCAGGTACGCGGTGGCCAGGTCACGCAGGAAGACGTGGTTCTCATACTGGGCCGTGATGTAGGCCCGGTCGAAGTCCAGTCCCGGCGCCGCCGTTTCAATCTTTGTCAGGGTGGCCCGCGCCTGAGCGTTCATCGGCAGCACCGGGGTCTTCAGTTCCCTGAGCACCGTGGTCACGGCGATGGCCTCGCGCAGCTCGAAGCGGGCGAACTCGCGGGCGTTCGCGTTGGTGGCCCGCTCCACCGCCAGCTGACTGACCATCCTGGAGAGGGTGGCCGGCCCGATGACGCCCATGCGGAAGTCCTTTTCCGTCATCCCGGTCTTCATGGCCGTGCCGGCGCCGCCGGCCCGCGCGGACGTGCCCAGACCCAGCAGGCCCAGGCCCAAACCGGCGGCGGTCAGGCGTCCTAAAACGGTGCGGCGATCGGTGGTGTCATTGGCAGATTCAGGCTTGGTCATGGTGTCCTTTGAAACGTGTCCGACAGGGTGCAGGACGACGTGGGAAAGTGAGGACACAGCCCCGGCGGACGGACGGGTGATGAAGGAAGGCGGATGAGGGTCTGGAGGGGATGCTGAGGCGCCATTCGCCGTTCAGCCGGTGCGCAGCGATTGGTGGGCCAGGATCAGCATCCAGGTGCGGCCGTCGAAACGGCTCCGGGAGTGGCACTCCGCGTGCCGCCAGATCGCCATGAAGGCGTCTTGAACGCACCGATCGGGATCAATGACCTGGGCCCGGTGAGCCAGGGCATAGAGTGCGGGGGCGTAGCGCCGGTGCAGTTCGCGCATGGCGGCCTCATCCTGCTGGGCCAGCCCACCCAGGACGGCGGCGTCCTCCTGTCCAGCCCAGCGTGTGGGCACCGGATCAGGGACAGGAAGCGCCCCCATGGCCATCACCCTAGCGGATGGTCTTCGCCCAGGCGATGATCGCGGCATTCATGGCGTCCGCCTTCTCGAAGATGGCCGCATGCGCCGTGCCCGGAACGATCACCAGCTTGGAGCCCGCGATGTTCTGCTGCATCTTCTGACTGAATTCCGGCGGGTATACCGTGTCCTCCAGGCCCTCCAGGATCAGGGTGGGCACCGTGATGGTCTTCAGGGTAGGGATGGAGTCCGGCCGGGTCGCCAGCACGTTCGCGCCCGCCACGTCCCCGGCCACACTGGCCTGACTCACGATGCCGGTCAGGAAGGCCGCGTCGGCCGGGCGGCGCACACGGGTCTCGCCCGTGAGCATGTCCTTGAGCAGTTCGGGCGCCAGCGACTGCGGGCCGAAGGTGCTGGCTTTTTGCGCCATGCCCTTCCAGATGTTCTGCTCCACGATCCCGGCGGGGTTGGCCAGCGTATTGATCAGGATCATGCCCAGGAAACGCTCGGGCGCCGTGCGCCACAGCTCGAAGGTGATCGGGCCGCCCATGCTCATGCCGCCGATAATCGCCCTGGGCACGTTCAGCTGATCCAGCACGGCCAGGGCGTCCTTGGCGTAGGTGGACAGGCTGCCGGGATCGCCTGCTGGGGCGCTGCTCTGGCCAAACCCTCGCAGGTCGATGGTGATGACGCGGTAACCGGCGGCCGCCAGGGCGTCACGGTTGCGGGCGAACAGCTCGCCGGAGAGGGGATACCCGTGGATCAGCAAGATCGGCGTGCCGCTGCCCTGCGAGACGTAATGAATACGGGCGCCGTTCACGTCCAGCATCCCCTCCGACCGCTCACCCTGTGCTCCCCCCGCCTGCGCGAGTCCAGAGACCAGTCCCACCATCACTGTCACCAAGATGCCGTGCTTCATGCGTGCTCCCTTGCCCGGCGCTCAGATGCGGCGCCGAACCCCTCACTGCTCCATTCAGTCAACCTTCTGACTGAGCGTAGAGGGACAGAGGGACGTGCGGTTCTGCCGGACTTCATGACATCTTGGCCCATGGAGACGGGCCAGCCCAGCACACGCGCGCAGATCATCCAGGCCGCCCTGCGGTGTTACCGGCGGCGGGCCATCGGCGGCACCACCCTGAGGGATGTCGCCCAGGAGGCCGGCCTCCGACTGGGCAACCTCTACTACCACGTCAAAACCCGGGAGGAACTCGTACTGGCAGTGCTGGACGAGTGCGAGCGGGAGTTGCGGGCGCTGCTCGGGCGGCTCGCACCCCTGGAGCCCCGCACCTGGCTGGCCGGCTACTTTGCGTGGCTGCTCGAAGATCCCGCTGGCGCCGCCGACGCTGGCTGTCCCTTCGGCACCCTGGCGGCCGAACTGCGTGCCCTGGGTGACCCGGCCGCGCCCCGGGCCGCCGGGATCGTGCTCGCCTATCAGGACGCGGTGGCCACTCAGGCGAGCGCCGCCGGAATCCGGAGCTCCATCTTCCTGGAGATTCAGGGGGCGTATACCGTCGCCCGGGTGCTGGGTGACCCGGAGCTCTTCCGGCGCAGTGTGGAGGAGTTGCGGGACAGCACACTGGGGGCTGAAGCGTGATGGCGAGGATGACGGGAGTCGGCGCCCTGGCCATCAGCGCCACCGTGACGGGCAGACGGCTTGGCCGCGTCACAGGGTGCCCCGCCTGGCCCGGCCGCCGCCGTGGTCAGGGCGGGGGGCAAGAAGCGAAGGTAGGGCGGAGGGACAGATGACGTGCCGGCTGTCTGGCCTGTTTCCCCAGTACCGGCCCCTGGCCGCGGTCACCCTGCCCCGTGATCGGGCCGTCCTACGGCTGGCGCCCGGGCAGGTGCAGCTCAAAGCGCACGCGCTCACCCTGCAGCGTCACACCCAGGGTGCCGCCGTGGCGCTGCACGATGCGCCGCGCGTTGACCACGCCGTCGGTCTCGAAGTTGGCCGTGCCCGGCGCCAGGGGCCACACATCGACCGTGACGGGCAGGCCCGAAGCCGCGGCGGCGACCTCCACGTGGGCCTCGCGGCCGGGGGGCACGACGCTCAGGGCGTGGTGGATCAGATCACTGAAGGCCTGGCGCAGCAGCAGGCTGTCCCCGTTCACCACCGGCAGCTCGCCCACCGTCCAGCGTCCGGTGCGTGGGCCCAGGCCCGGGGCCAGGTCGCTGCGCACCTGCACCACCAGCGGGGCCAGCGCCACCACCCCCCACTTCAGGTCGCGCTGCTCGAGCTGGGCCAGGGAGCGGAAGTTCTCGGACAGCACCTCGGCGCGCTGGGCCTCGTTCTGCATCATCGCCAGCCATTTGCGTGCCGGCTCGTCGAGGTGTGCGGAGATGCGGCGCTCGAGCAGGCCGAGCACGCTGCGCAAGCGGCGCAGCGGCTCGATGAGTTCCTGGGAGGAGGCGGTGGCGAGCGCGCGCAGCTCGCTGTTCAGGTCGGCGAGGCGACGGGTGCGGCGCTCCACTTGCGCTTCAAGCCGCGTGTTCAGCGTGTGCAGCTCGTGCACGTCGGTCGCCGCGCCGTAGAACTTGATGGTCTCGCCGCGCTCGCCTTTGACCGGTACGGTGTCGACCGCAAACCAGCGGTACTCGCCGTCCCGGCGCCGGAGCCGGTGCTCCTGCCGCAGTGACTGGCCTGCGGCGGCCGCCTGCCGGTACCGCTGGGTCGAGGCGTCCCGGTCTCCTGGGTGGATGGCGTCCACCCAGCCCCAGCCCGTGGCCTGCTCGGCGGTCTGCCCGGTGTACGCCAGCCAGCGCCCGTTGTACCAGGTGGTGGAGCCGTCCGGTTCACTCTCCCACAGCAGGTCGGGCACCAGGTTGGCGACGGCCCGGAAGCGTTCCTCGGAGGCGCGCAGGGCCACCTCGGCACGCTTGCGATCGGTGATGTCGTACGACACGGTCAGCGCCGCCGTGACCTCGCCCGCGGGGCCGCGCAGGGGCACGCCGCGCGTGACATACGACGCCCCGCCCTGATCGTGTTCGAGTTCAAAGGGCTGGCCCGCGAGGGCCTGCCGGTAGTGCGCCTCGTAGACCCTGGCCAGTTCGGGAATCACCACCTCGGCCACCGTGTGTCCGACGTACTGCCCAGCGTTCATTCCGGCGCTGGTCAGCGCCTCGCCCTCGGCCACCTGATACCGCAGGTCGCGGTCGACCACGAAGACTGCGCCGCCCGGCAGGTTCTCGATCAGGGCGCGCAGTCGTTCTTCGCTCTCGCGCAAGGCCGTTTCGACTTGCTTGCGCTCGGTGATGTCGGTGAACAACAGCGCCACGCGATGTTCACCCGCCGCGCCGACGCGAAAAGCGTTGACATCCAGCACACGTCCAATCGCGTCGACCGTGTTCTCAAAACGCACTGGCTTGCCGCTTAAAGCCACCTGCTCGTACGTTTTCATCCAGTGCATTTCCAGATCGGGCACCAACTCGCGCGCGGTTTTGCCTTTTGCGCCGACAAATCCGGTGTGGTGTGCAAAAGCCGCGTTGATCTCCAGAAAACGATAATCGCTGGCCTGTCCTTCTTGAAACAGCACCTCGACCACGGTGAAGCCCTCGTCCATCGAGTTGAACAGCGTGCGGTACTCTGCTTCCGACCTTGCCAACGCGGCTTCGGCCCTCGCGCGTTCGACCGCCGCCCAGGTGCGTTCAGCGGTTTCGCCGACGAGCGCCGTGTCCTCGGGCGACCACGCGCGCGGGCGGCCGTGATGCACACTCAGACTGGCGACCCACCGCCCGCCCTTGTGCAGCGGCATGCCGATGATCGCCTCCACTCCGATGGCGAGAAAGGCGGCGTGTTCGTCCGATTCGCCCGCGCTTCTGATGTCGGGCAACACCAGCGTTTCACCCCGGCGCTGCGAATTCTGCGCGTGGTCATAATCGCTCAGGGGAAACCGACCGATCATTTTGGGCACGTTCGCGCGCGCGTAATTGTCGGCGATGACGAACTGCCGGTCGTCCGGTGCGATTTCCGCGTAAAGAACGCGATCCGCCCCCAGATGCTCGCCCAACACGCGCATCGCCGTTCGCTGAATGTCCAGCGGATCGTCCAGGGGCCGCAGCGCGTCGCCGAGGGTGAGTAGATAGGTCTGTCGGGCTTCGAACCGGCGCAGCGCTTCGTCGGCGCGGGCGCGTTCGATGCGGAGGAAGACCCGGTGGGCCACCTCCGCGATGAGCTGGGCTTCGTCGGGCCGCCAGTCGCGCGGGGTCGGCGTGAAGGCCGAGACCAGGCCCGGCCACGCGCCGCCCTGCAGAATCGGCACGGCCACAAAGGCCCTCATGCCGATGACGCGGTAGGTTCCCGCGTCCACGCGCGGGTCGGTGTCCGTGTCGCGAATGACGATGGTCTCGCCCGCGCGGGCGGCGCGCAGGAATTCTGGGCTCAGGGCGTCCCCCGCCCGGTCGGTGCTGCGCGGGCCCGGCAGCCCCTCGCGCTCCCAGGCGTAGGCCACGGTGAAGCGCGCTTCAGCCGGATCGTTCCCGTCCGCCAGCTTCACGTCGCAGACGTTGAGGAACTCGATCCCCAGATGCGCGCCCAGCCGCTCGCCGGTGGCACGGACAATCTCGTCCGGACGGTCATCCAAGGCCAGCGCCTGCGACAGCTCGTCCAGAAAGGCGGCGTGGTGCTCGCGCCGTTTGCGCTCGGTGATGTCGCGGTAGACACCGACGATCCTCCGGCTGCCCTCGCCGCCGAGGCGGCCCAGATGCACATCGAACCACCGGTCGAGAGCGGCGATGTGATCTTCGAAGCGCTCCGCCCTGCCGGTCGTGAAGACACGCTCCAGGCGCCCGAACCACGAGCTCTCCAGATCGGGCAGGACGTCCCGGATGCGTCGGCCACTCACGGTGCGCAGGCCAGTCATCCGCTCCATGGCCGGGTTGGTCTCCAGGATGTGGGAGTCGACCACCCTCCCGGACTCGTCAAGGATCAACTCAAGGCTGGTCACCCCTCGTCGATGGCGTCGAACAGCGCGCGGGAGGTGTCCTGCATCCCCTCCAGCCGACCGCCGATCAGGGCCGCCGCGGCGCGGCCGAGCTGGCCTGTGGGGCCGTCCGGACGCTGGGCGAGCACGGTGCCGCCGGCCCCGATGATCGCCTGCGCGCCAGCGGCGCCATCGTCTCCTGCACTGGAAAGCACCACGGCCAGCGCCCGCGCGCCGTAGTGCGCTGCCAGGGAGGCCAGCAGGCGGTCGGAGGGGCTGGCCTCCCCCCGGGCCGGCCGCCGCGCCCAGCACCCATCCCGGCCGACGTCCACCACGGTGTCCGGGGGACAGAGGTAGACGTGGCCTGACACAGGGGCCTCGCCGGCTTCCACCGGCCGCAGCGGCCAGCGCAGGCGTGATCCAAGGGCGCCGACCAGGAGGGGCGACGCGGTCACGATCAAGGCCACGGACAGGGCCTGGGGCAACTCGTCCAGCACCGCCTGGAGGACGTCCAGTTGCGCCGTGGTACCCGTCAGCGCCAGGACGTCGAAAGCCTGGGAGGGGGCAGCGCGGTGCATAGGGTGAGGGCAGTGTAGGCGTTTCCCCCGTCCGGGGGGGGGCTTGACCCACACCAGTGAGCGACCATGCACTGGCGAGGTGCATGAAAGGGGCCAGTGGCGTCAGGGAACACAGCATTCCTCAGGTATATCTTTTGATATATGAAAGCTATCTGCCCCCTCCACTCATTCCCCCCCCACCCCCAGACATCCCCTTGACCTCCAACGCCTACACTGCCCTTCTGCTCCCCACCGCGAACGTGACCGCCACGCACGTCCGCGACCCGGCGCACCCGCACTCCTGCTCCGGAGGTCACCCGTGACCCACCACCGCATCCTGCTCGTCGATGATTCTCCTCTGGACGCCGAACTCACCTGCCTGGCCCTGAACGACCAGAAGCTCAGTTCGACCGTGCACGTCGCCCTGGGGGGTCAGGAAGCACTGGACTACCTCGGCAGCCTGCGGGCTGCCGAACTGCCGGAACTGCTGCTGCTCGACCTCAAGATGCCCGGCGTGGACGGGCTGGCGGTGCTGGCCCAGGTCAGGGCCACGCCGCGCTGGGCCGCGCTGCGGATCGTGATCCTGACACCTCGGCGGAGCCCCGTGACCGGGAGGCCAGCCTGCGGGGCGGCGCGGACGCCTTCGTTCAGAAGTCGACCACCCTTCCGGACTACATCCAGGCCATGCGCGAGGTCGTGCGCACCTGGCTCGGCGTCTCCACTTCCCTCACCTGAGGGCCGGAACCCGGGAGCGCCTGGGGCGCTGCCAAACGCCAGATGCCGTGGGATCTGCGGAGAAGCGGAGCGGCCCAGCTCGGCAGCCCGGCCAGGCGCAGGACGCGGAGACGGCGTGATGATCTCGAGCCAGGTTCTTCTTCCCCGCCGTCCCAGGCCGGCGTTCCCTGAGCGTCGAAACGTGGGGCTTCAGAGGCTTGGCCGCAGTTCGGTCGGGGATGTGGAGAGCGTCCAGCGTGCGCGATGGCGTCCTGGCCACCAGCGTCATCGTGACGAACAGACTTCCCAGCCGGGGCTAACCTCCCCTCCTGACCCTCAGCTCCCGCAGGGGGCAGCAGCGGAAGGAGGAGCGAAGGTGGGTGTGGGGCACTGTGGGATCTCGGTGCCGGAGAAGGAGGTGATCACCTGCAACGCCTTGGCTGCCCATTCCCCAGTCCAGCCGGCCGCACCAGCACGCTCCAGCCACCGCACATGCTCAGTGAGCAGCACAAGAAGGAGTGGAGAGCCTTACACAAACCCGAGCTAAAACGGAGGCTGGAGCACGCGGTGTCGCCTCGATCGCCCGAAAACCCCCGTTCTAGGCTCATCCACTAAATTCCTGCACGGCGTACGCTAACAGCGTCCCGATCAGGTGGAGCCCGTATGCCACCCCGCGCCTACGCCCGCTTCCGCTCGTGCTTGGCCCAGACAGATTGAGTGTTCCACCGTACGCTGGGATAGAGCGTGTTGCCCACGATCCCGGCCTTGTTTTGCAAGGCAGCCGTATGGTCTTGACCTTGACAAGTGGTCGCCCCTTCTCAGCTTCGTTGCTGATGCCGCCAATAATCGGCATGTGGAGAAATCCGACGGAACGTACACGCGTTCCCCTCGGTGATGCTCACCCGTTCGTTGGATTCGCATCAATCTAACGCAGGCGGCCGGGGCCGCCCCAGTTGGTTCCTGCTATGGCCGGGCTGCCTTGATCCGCTGCCAGACGTCCAGCGCCGTGATATGCGCGACCTTGAACGCCTCGGTATCATTAGCCACCAGCGTGGCGCGCAGCTTGATCAGCGCCGCGCTGAATTCCTGTACCAGGGGAGCGTTGCGGGCGCCCAGAGCGGTGCGCAGCAGCGACCACTGCCCATCCACGTCGGCCAGCGAGGCCAGACCCTCGTCGACCTCCCCCTCGCCGACGTACTCCTCGCGCGTTGCCTTTAGGCTAAGTTCCAGCAGGCGACGTCGCTCGGTACCGGCGTCATTGTGCTGCGCCTGAAATTCGGCACGCACCTGCTCTACGCGGGCGCCGAAGACATCTGCAGCTGCGCCGTTCAGGAGCAGGATCTGTAGCTCCTCAATCCCCTGGGCCCCCTGCGGGCTGACCTTGGCCCCGTGCACTAGGGCGCGGTTCAGGAAGCCGACCGCGTCCTGCTGTTCGCCGGGATTGCTCAGCGTCCCCCCGGCCATGGCGGCCGCGTAATCACTCCTGGCGTTCGTCAGCAGGCTGGTCGTCAGCGACACCTCGAAGTCCGCGCCAGCGCCCGTACTCGCGGCCGTCCAGGCGGCGGCCCAGGGGCCGCTCAGAAAGCGGTTGACGGTCTCCTCGTACGCCCCTGGGGCAAGCGTCCCTGGCCCCACCTGAATCGCCTTCAGGCCCGCCTCGAACGCGGGCCGCTGCCCGGCCGCCACCTGAGGTGAGAGGTGGGCCCAGAGTTCTTCCAGCGAGTGACCGGCGTGCTTTTTGCCCCATTGCAGGCTTCCGCCTGCGTAGGTGGTCACGCTGGCGTACAGGTGAGCGCGGATGAGTTCGAGGTCAGCTGCCGCTGACAGGTTGGCCGCGCCGGCGGTGGAGAGCGACAGGAGTGACATCAGGGGCAACAGCTTCATGGGGCCATGGTACCCGGCCAGAACATAATGTCAAGTAAGTTAGTCGGATTTGTCGGGTATTGGGAATGCCGCCCTGAGATCAGCGTGTTGGAGGACGCGGTGCAGGAGTTGCGCTGGGGGGCGTCCCTGCACGACATCGGCAAGCTGGCCATTCCCGACGCGGTGCTGCTCAAGCCCGGCCGGCTGAGCGCCCAGGAATGGGCGACCATGCAGCTGCACGTCCCCGAGGGCCACCGGCTGGCCGAGACGCTGGGGTTCCTGCCGCCCGAGGCGCTGTCGGTGATCACCCAGCACCACGAGCGCTGGGACGGGAGCGGATACCTGCGCGAGCTTCGGGAAAACACATACCCCGTGGAGCGCCCCGCCAGATGGTTTCGCAGTTCCTGTGTGAGGGCAGGCAGAATCGGCACGTATTCATGCGCGATGTACACCTGGGGCGGATTCAGGGCCAGGTGCAGGTTCTCGACGCGCAGGTTCACGAACCGGACATCCTAGTCCTGGTGTAGAAAAGCGTCTTGACTATCAGCCCATACCTTCTGGCCCGCCGGTACGGGGACAAGACACGATTCTAGAATTTTCGTAGATATTGTCTTTGCAGGCTGCGGTCAAGTGTCCTGTTTTTCAGGCTTAGCGTTGTGTTTTGGACTGCGTGCCTGAGAATGGTTCTCAATCAAGCCAGCCCAACAAGCCCGCGCTCAGCGTCGACCCCCGAGGTCGTTTAGTAGGTGGGGCCGGTCTGGGCCCTTTCTTCGAGACAGCACACTATCCGAGGCGTTCGAGCCTGCACACAAGGGCCTGACCAGAAAAAGAGCGCTTGACCAGTCCGATAGCTCCTTTTGGAGGTGGCCATGTACGTTTTGGGTCTCGACATCGGCAAATCAGAGGTCTACGCGTGACTTCTTGCTGTGCAGACTGCTGACAGTCCGCAGCCCATCGGCACCGTGCAGGTATTCATCTACGACTGCAGTGGCCTTCAGGCCCTGCAGACTTGGCTGCTGGGGAACAGTGTGCCCGCCTTGCAACTGCACGCCGTGATGGAAGCCACTGGCGTGTACTGGGAGCGGTGTGCCCATTTCCTGCACGACCTGGGGTGCATGGTGAGCGTCGTCAATCCTGCCCAGATCAAGTTCTTCGCTCAGAGCTTGCTCCGACGTGGGAAAACCGACAGGATGGACGCCGACATCATTGCCCGCTACGGGGCGATCATGCGGCCCAAAGCGTGGAAGCCACCCGCCGCCGAACTCGAAGCGTTGAAGCTGCTGGTTCATGAGCGGGAGGCCATCGTCAAGGAGCTGACGCAGGCCAAGAACCGACGACACTCGTTCAAACAGCGCCAGGAGGCCGACCCCCTGGTGGTGCAGCTCACGGAAGCGCGCATCACGTTCCTGACGGGACAGGTCGAGGCCTTGAACCGCGAGTTGCGAGCACGGGTCGAAGCGCTGCCAGACCTTCAGCGTCAGGTCGAGCTGCTTCAGAGCTTGCCGGGTTTCGGGTTTCTGGTGTCCTTGACGGTGTTGGTGGAAACCGCGGGGTTCAATGCGATGGAGACCAGTCGCCAGTTGGCAGCGTATGCGGGCGTATCGCCCGCGCCCAACCAGTCGGGAGCGATGATCAAGTGTGGTCGAATCTCGAACATTGGAAATCCCCGACTGCGACGCATTGTCTACCTGGCGTCGGTGGCAGCGACCCGTACCCAGAGCAAGGAGAAGGCCTTCGACCAGCGGTTGCGCGAACAGGGGAGGCCGGGCAAGGTGGCGATCATCGCCCTGGCTCGGAAGCTGTTGTGTGTGGGCTTTGCGGTCGTGCAGTCAGGGTGCCCCTACGACCCGACGTAGGATATTGGGAATTCTGCCTACTGTGACCCTTTCGAAACAGCCTCTTAAGGCTACAACGCGTAAAACTGTGAACTCTTGGTTTAGAGCAGCGAAGCCAACGTATGCATCTTTACGGGGTCTCTGCCACGAAACCCTCCAGTGAGACGTACAGACTGTTTAGCCGTGCGGCACGCCGGCCTCCTCAAAGGTGCGCATCTCGCGCAGGGTGGCGGCCGCCGCGAGCAGCATGGGCGCTGCCAGGACACCGCCGGTGCCTTCGCCCAGCCGCAGGTTCAGAGTAAACATGGGCTTCAGGTTCAGCTGGTTCAACTGCGAGGCATGCCCCACCTCGGCGCACAGGCCCGCCGGGAACAGGTAGTCGCGCAGATGTGGAGCCAGGAGCACGCCGATCAAGGCGGCGCTGCCCTCCACGAAACCGTCCAGGATGACCGCACGCCTCAGGGCGGCGCCCTGGAGCATCATGCCGAGCATCGCAGCGATCTCGTACCCGCCGAACTCGGCGAGCACCTTCATGGGACTCGTGGTGGGTGTGCGGGCCAGGGCTGTGCGGATCACGGTGACCTTATGCGCCAGCCGCGCGTCGTCCACGCCGGTGCCGCGTCCCGTGACCTGCGCCGGGTCAAGGCCCAGCATCCGGGCGGTGATCGTGGCGGCGGGGGTCGTGTTCCCGATGCCCATCTCGCCGGGAATCAGGACATCCGCGCCGTCGGCAATGGCCTGCCGGGCCAGGGCGGCACCGGCCAGGATCAGGGCGGCCGTCTCCTCCGGCGTCATGGCCGCTTCCACGCTCAGGTCGCGACTTCCCGGGCGCACGGCGGCCCGCACCAGGGCCGGGTGGGCGGGCAGGTCGGCATTCACGCCGGCGTCCATCACGTACACGCGGGCACCGACCGTCCGGGCGATGGCGTTCACGGCCGCGCCGCCAGGGCCATACGGCGTGTCGGCCAGGAAATTGGCGACCATAGCGGGCGTTACCTCGGGGGGGTACGCGCTCACGCCGGCAGAGGCCACTCCGTGATCACCGGCGGCGACGAGCACCGCCACGCCGCACGGGTGGGGCCGCTCACTCCCGAACACGCCCGCAAGCCGCGCTGCGAGGTCTTCCAGATCACCGAGCGCCCCGGCGGGCTTGGTGAGGTTCGCCTGCCGCTCGCGGGCGCGGGTCATGGCCGCACGGTTCGTGGGCTGGATGGACTGGATCAGGACGGTCAGGTGATCAGTCATGGGGTGTTTCCTTTCAGGATGAGGGGCAGGCCGCTGGCGATCAGGTACGCGTCGTCACTGGCAGCTGCGGCCCGCTGGTTCACCCAGCCGAGCACGTCGCGGTACCGGCGGGCCAGGGCGCCGACCGGGACGATGCCGGAGCCGACCTCGTTCGTGACGAGCACCGTCAGTCCCGCCCGGGCGCGGGCGACCGACAGCAGTTCGGTGGTGGCGTCCAGCACGGCGTGATCCGTCCACCCGGTCAGCATGGCGTTGCTGACCCATAGGCTCAGGCAGTCGAGCAGCACCGTGGGGGTGGAGGCGGCACGCACAGCGGCGGACACCTGCAGGGGTTCCTCCACCGTGACCCACCCGGACGGGCGATCCTGGGCGTGCCGGTCGATGCGCCCCTGCATCTCGTCGTCGAAGGGCTGCGCGGTCGCGAGGTACGTCACCGGGCCGCCCGCCTGCGAGGCCAGGCGTTCGGCGAAGGAGCTCTTGCCGCTGCGCGCGCCGCCGGTCACGAACACGACGCGGCCCGACCCGGCGCCACTCACAGCATGGCCTCGATGACCGGCCAGTCCAGGTTCGCCCGCACCTGCGCGGCGATGGCGTCCAGGCGGGCGTCCAGAGAGTCCAGGCCAGGCGGCGCCGGCAGCCCGGCCCAGGTCAGGAAACGTTCCAGGTACGCGGGGTGTTCCAGCAGGCCGTGCAGGTACGTGCCGCGCACGTTGCCCTGCTGCCACAGCAGCCCCGGCACGAGCGTGCGCGCGCCCGGCCCGGCCCGGGTCTGTCCGTGATGAATCTCGTACCCAGTCAGGGTGAACCCCGATTCCGGGTCAGTGAAGGTGGTCTGCACGGTCGTCTTGTCGGGCGCCAATTCGGTGTGCAGGTCGAGGAGACCCAGGCCCGCCACGTCGCCGCCGCTCTCCACGCCGTGCGGATCGCGGATCGCCATGCCGAGCATCTGTAGCCCGCCGCACACGCCCAGCACGGGCACGCCCGCATTCGCGAGCCGCGTGACCGCCCCCGCGAGGCCAGTGGCACGCAGCCAGTTCAGGTCGGCGGCCGTACTCTTGCTGCCGGGCAAGACCACCGCCCGCGCGCCGGCAAGTTCCGACGGCGACGTGACCCAGCGGGCCAGGTCGCCCAGCGGCGCGAACTCGTCGAGGTTGCTCACGCGCGGCAGGCGGGCGATGGCGACGAAGCCACCGCCCTGTTGGGCCGCGCGGCTGTGGGTGCCGGGCCCAACCCCATCTTCCTCCGGCAACGGGACATCCAGCAGCGGCACCACGCCCACCGTCGGCACCCCGGTCTGCGCCTCCAGCCACGCGGGTGCGGGGGCCAGCAGGGACGCGTCACCCCGGAAGCGGTTGAGGACGAAACCGCGCAGCCGCGCCCGCTCCTGCGGCTCCAGGCAGTGCCACGTGCCGAGCAGATGCGCGAAGGCCCCGCCCCGGTCGATGTCGGCGGCCAGCAGGACGCCGGCCTGCGCCTCCAGCGCGACGCGCATGTTCACGATGTCGCTGCCGCGCAGGTTCACCTCGGCGGGACTGCCCGCGCCCTCGATGACGACGACGTCGTACTCGGCGAGCAGACTGTGCAGGGACGCCTGCACGTGCGGCCACAGGTGCGCCTTGCGTTCACGCCAGGGAAGTTCGGTGATCTCGCGGTCGACCCGTCCGAGCAGCACGACCTGCGAGCGGGTGTCCGCCTCGGGTTTCAGAAGCACCGGGTTCATGCGGACGTCCGGCGTGACGCGCGCCGCACGGGCCTGTACGAGCTGCGCGCGTCCCATCTCCAGTCCGTCCGGTGTGACGCCGGCATTGTTGCTCATGTTCTGTGCCTTGAAGGGAACCACTCGCACGCCCGCGTTCATCAGGGCACGGCACAGCGCGGCCGTGAGGTAACTCTTGCCGGCGCTGCTGGTGCAGCCCTGGATCATGATCGCCCGGCCTGGAGCGGCACTACCCATGTCGCCCACCTCCCCGAACCAGTTCGCCCAGCGCGCGGATTAGCGTGGCGTTCTCACCGGGCGTGAGGGTGCTGATCCGCACGGTGTCGGGCAGACCGTAGCTGGCGCAGTCCCGCACGCGCAGCCCCTGGGCCAGCAGCGCCGCGCAGGTGTGGGCGGCGTCCGGGGCGCGCAGGGTCAGAAACGGCGTGCCGTGATGCCCCACGTGGCCCAGTGCGCCCAGGTCGGTGGCCAAGACGGCGGCGTGCTGCGCCACGCGCGGCAGCGTCTGCATCAGGAAGGACGCGCCCGCCGGCAGGGCCGCCAGAACGGCCGCCGTGCCCGCCGGGACGTGCCACGCCGGGGCAAGATTGTCGAGTGCGGCGACCACGTCCGGGTCGGCCAGGGCGTACGCGGGCCGCGCGCCGACCAGGCCGTGTGCCTTGCCAGGCGACAGCACCCGCACGACCGCCGGATGCCGGGTCAGGGTGGGCAGCGTGGTGAAGGGCGCGTACGCCTCGTCCAAGATCAGGAGGGCGTCGGCGTTGGCGCAGAGGTCGGCCAGGGCGCGCAGCTGTTCCAGGGTGGGCGCGTGCCCGGTCGGGTTATGCGGGTAGCCCACGTAGACGAGCCGCGTGCCGGGTGCGAGGGTCTCCGGCACGTTCGGCACAGTCACCACTGTGGCGCGGTTCAGGGCGGCGGCCCGCGCGAGCTCCCCGAAGGGCGCGTGCAGGCTGAGCAGCGTGCCCCTCGCAGGCAGGAAGGCCCGCACGAGGCGGTGCAGCAGGTCGGACGCCCCCGTGGCCAGCGCGACCTGCGCGGCGTCCAGACCGTGCCACGCGCCCAGGCGGGAACGCACGTCTGCGTAGGTGGGCTCAGGGTAGGCGGCGTGATCCGCGTCCCGCAGGGCCTGCACGAGCAGCGGGTTCGGGCCATACGGGTTGGCGTTCACGCTGAAGTCCAGGCCCGTGAAGGGTGTGCTGTCCGGGCCGCCGTGCGGGGATTGGGGCACGCGGGGGGGAAGGCCAGCTGGCGTCACGATGTCCTCGAGGTTCCGGGCCACAGGGCGCACGCGGCGGCCAGAACGAGGGTGCGGCGGGCGAGAACCAGCGCGCGCAGCAGGTCGGTGGGGGCTGGGGGCCGCCCGGCGGCGTTCAGAACGTACACGCCGCGTTTCTCCAGGCGCACGTTCAGCGCGCCCGCGAACGCGCTCATGGGATGCCCGCCGTTCGGGCTGGGCGTGACTCGCCGATCCCGCGCCCACACCCGCCACCCCCGGCCACCGGCAGCGAGCAGGGCGCACAGGGCAGTCAGACGCGCCGGCACAACGTTCAGGAGGTCGTCAGCGTGTGCGGCGGCCTTGCCTGCCCACGTCAGTTCCGGCGTGCGGTAGCCCCACATCGCGTCGGCCGTGTTCGTGAAGCGGTAGGCGGCGGCCACACCCAACCCGCCGGCCCGCGCGGCGAGCAGGGGCGCGACGACGCTGTCCGACAGGTTCTCCGCGAGACTGGCGAGTGCGGCGCCGGCCACCCCGGACGCGTCCAGCGTGGCCGTGTCCCGGCTGACGAGGTGCCACGATAGCAGCCGGCGCGCTTCCGGGAGGTCGCCTGCCTCCAGCGCGCCGTGTACGTCCTCGACCGCTGTGAACAGGGCGCGCCGGGCCAGCAGGGGCTTGAGCAGGACGCCCTGCACGGGCCACGGCAGTCGGGAGGCCAGCACGCCCGCGCCGCCGCTGAGGAGCGTGCCGAGGGCCCAGCCCGCCGCGCCCTCGGCCAGCTGTCCGGTCGGCGTGGTCGCCCTCCACTGGATGCGGGCCGCCTTCAGGAACGAGCCCATCCACACGACAGGGTGTGCGTGGGCGGGCGGTTCCCCCAGCGTGTCCAGCGCCAGGGCGAGCAGCAGAGCGCGGCGGGGCGTGGGCCGGAGCACCTCAGTACTCGATGCCCGTCTGCGCGCCGATCCCGGCCGCGTACGCATGTTTGACGGGCGTGACCTCGCTCACCGTGTCGGCCAGCACGGTCAGTTCCGGCAGGGCGTCCCGGCCGGTGATGACCACGTGCACCAGGGCGGGGCGGGCCTTCAGGGTGGCCTCGACCTCCGGCCAGGCCACCCAGCCGTAGGTGAGGGCGTACGTGAACTCGTCGAGCACGATCAGATCGTACTCACCGGCCAGGATGGCGCCCCTGGCCAGGGCCCAGCCGTGCGCTGCCATGGCGGCGCTATTCTCCAGGTCACGCGAGCGCCACGTGAAGCCGTCGCCCAGGCCCTCGTGCTCGATGCCCAGGACGTCCAGGGTGCGGTGCTCGCCGAAGCGCGCGCCCTCGTGCTTCAGGAACTGGAACAGCCGCACGCGCAGGCCCCGCCCGTGGGCGCGCATCATCAGCCCCAGCGCAGCGGTCGTCTTGCCTTTGCCGTGCCCAGTGTTCACGATCAGCAGGCCCCGGCGGCCCTTTTGGAGCCCCTCCGGTTTCCGGTGCGCGTCGCGGGCGGCCGTCAAGTCACGCATGGCCGCTTCGCGCCGCTCGCGGGTCGCGTCGTCGAGCGGGCCGGTCACCGGACACTCGGGTGAACCGAGGGCGAGCCCGAGTGAAGCGGGCTGAAGCAGGGTGCTGGACTGGTGCGTTGGACATGCATTCCGATCTGTCCACGAGTCACTCTGAATTCGGTGGCGTCCGGCATCACTTCAGCGCTCCAGGATGCAGCAGGCGGATCAATGCGCGCAGGGCGACCGCCAGGCGCGGGCCGGGGCGACTCAGGGCGTCGTTCTCCTCGGCGGTGGGTTCGGAGACGCGGCCGGCCTGCACGGCCCGTAGGGTGTTCCAGCCGGGGCGCACGCGCGCGTCCGCGAGGCTTAGGCCGACCATGACCTGCGGGTTGGCCTTCACGATAACCTCCGGGTCAATCTTCGGGAAGTCGCCCAGCGCGGCCGGCACGATGGTCTGTCCGCCCGCCTTCGCGATCAGCGCGCCGATGAACGAGTTCGGCCCGACCGAGTACGGCGTGGGATCGATCTCGAAGTACGTGCTGACCTTTGGCAGGCCCACGACACTGGCCTGCAAGGCGTTCAGGTCGGTGCGCATGGTCGTAATCAGGCGCGTGGCGCCAGCCTCGTGGTTCGTGAGCCGGCCCAGAACGGCAATCTTTTCGAAGACCTCGCCAAACGTCTGCGCGGTGCCGCCGTACACGGTCAGGCCCGCCGCCGCGAGTTTTTCGGTCAGGCGTGAGCCACTGGATTCATCGGCCAGCACCAGGTCTGGGTTCAGCGCCACGATCTTCTCGATGTTCGGCTGGTAGCCGCTGCCCACCTTCGGCAGGCGGTCGGTCAGGGTTCTGGGGTAGTTGCTGTACTCGTCCACGGCGATCAGCGTGCCCTCCGCGCCGATGGCGGCGAGCGTCTCGGTGTGGCTGGGGAGCATGGCGATGATTCGGCGGGGCGGGGCCTTCAGGGTGACAACGCGGCCCAGGTCGTCCCTGACAGTCAGCGGGTACGTGGTCGCGGCGGCAGTGGACGCGGCAGCCAGCAGGGCGGCGAGCAGGAAACGGTAAGGCATGGTGAACTCCGGCGTGCGTGGGCGGTGGAACAGCCAGGAGCGGGCGCAGCGTGGGAAAACCCGCTCCAGCCGGGGCCAGAGCGGGCACGCGCATAGCGCGGTGACATCGACTCAGTGTGCGGCCCTCTGACGGCGAGAGGTGCGCTTCTCCAAAGAAAAGCGGCGTCCCTGAGAGGCATTCGGGCTCACCCTCCAGATTCGGACGGCATACCGTTGCGCGACAGCGCCGGATTCTCACCGGACTTCCCCAACCTCAGGTCAGGGCGCAGCGTAGCAGACGCCGGGGGGCGGAGTACACGGCCCACCACGCACTCCTGGGTCGGCGCACGGTGGCAACTTGGGGGGAACCCCCGCCCCCGCGCCGGTTAGGGTGACGGTCAAGCGCCGCAGGGAGTGCACCAAGATCTGATGCGTCTTTTCGTTTCCATACCCCATACAGTGAGGTATGCGTCATCATTCTTCCGAGCGTGCGGCCGTGCTGGCGGTACTGGCCAGCGAGAATCGGGTCTGGAGCCTCAAGGACATTCACATGTCGCCGCAGACCAGGAGTCTGGAGACGGTGTATCTGGCGGAGCTGCTTCCCCGATTGGAAGAGCTGGGCTATGTGGAGCGCCGGGTCGGTGAGCGCCTGGCTGGGTACCGACTCTCGCCGTTGGGGCGCCGGACGCTGCATTCCTGGATCGACACCAGACAATGGCCCCCCGAAGGGGGGCAAAGCGAAGGTTGACCATCTGATGATCAGCAGGCACGGTTCGGGTTCCCGCTCTCTCCGCCTGCCCCTCAGCTGCCGTGGCCAGGGCCGTCAGCAGGGGCGACAGCGAGAGGTCGGGCTGGTGCACTGTGGGGCCACCGGACTGGAGTAAGCGGCGGCAAGTTCAGCGTGAGATATATCTTCTGATATGTACACCTATGATGGAAGGATGCCACCTTGTTCCCCACCGTCCCCGAGCACCAGCCTCCCTGTGAAGTCATCATCAGGGAAAGGCCCAGCATAGGGCGGGAAATAAGGACAAGGCAGAAACGAGAAACCAAGAGCCTGGGCCACAGCGACAGCCGACGAGGGAACGAGGCTGAGGTGGGAACGGGGGACGTAAGAGGGCAGGGGGAAAGAGGGATGGTCAGTCAACGTAACAAATATCGAGCATTATACAGGAGGACTGGCTTGTCAGACCCCCCGCACTGGCTCCGGTGTGCGTCACACCCGCCCTGACGCCCCTCACGCCGCCGGCAGAGTAAACAGGAAGGTGCTGCCCTCCCCCGGCACGCTCTCCACCCACAACCGCCCGCCATGGCACTCCACGATCTTCTTACACACCGCCAGCCCGATCCCCGTGCCCTGGTAGACCCCCTGACCATGAAGCCGCTGGAAGATCACGAAGACCTTCTCGAAGTATTGAGACTCGATCCCCAGGCCGTTGTCCGTTATGGCAAAGCGCCAGCACGCCCCCTCCCACTCGGCCGAGACCTGCAGGCGCGGCGGCACGCCCGGCCGGTGGTACTTCAGCGCGTTGGCCAGCAGGTTCTGTAGCAATTGATCGAGCTGCCGCCGATCCACCAGCACGCGAGGCAGGGCACTAAACGTAACCGTGGCCTCCAGGGCCTCCACCTCCGGCATCAGGCGCCGCCACACCTGCTCCACCACCGCGCCGCTGTCAGTTGGAGTGGGCGGACGCTGCTCGGTGTCGACGCGCGAGAAGGTCAGCAGGTCGTCCACCAGCCGCTTCATGTGCTGCCCACTCTCCGTGATGAAGCGCAGATACCGCACTCCGCGCTCGTCCAGCTGCGCCTCGTAGCGACTCGCCAGGATCTCGCTGAAGGAGGTCACCGAGCGGATGGGGGCCTGCAGGTCGTGCGAGGCGATGTACGCGAACTGCTCCAGCTCCGCGTTGGAGCGGCGCAGCTCCTCGTTGGTGCGGAGCAGCTCCGCCTGCGCCCGCTCGCGCTCGGTCACGTCCTTGACCAGGCCCACCATGCGCGTCACCTCGTTGGAGGCGTCGCGCTTGAAATAGCCGTCGTCCTCCACCTGGGCGACCGTCCCGTCCTTGCGCAGCACTCGGAAGGGCAGATGAAACTCCTCACCCGAGGCGACGACCCGCCCGATCTCCCGGGTAAAGGCGTCCCGGTCGTCCGGGTGGATCAGCCATTCCGTCCAGTCGTCCAGGGTGCCGGCCAGCTCCTCCGGCGCGTAGCCGGTGATACCCTCGACCGCGCCGCCGTACAGGATCTCGCCCGTGCGCGGGTTCCAGTCATAGAGCAGGTGGCCCGAGCCCTTCACCGCCACCTCGTAGCGCTCGCGCCATTGGGCAACCTCTTGGGTACGCGCCTCCAGCCGGGCCAGACCCTCGGCCCGTTCCAGCGCCAGGCCCAGGCTGCGCACCACCGACTCCAACGCGGCCTGATCCGGCCGTGCCCACGGCCGCGCGCCGCCGAACAGCACCACCGCCATCACCCCCTTCGGCTGGCCCTGAAGCAGTACCGGGAAGGTCGCCGTGGCCCCCAGGTGCGCCCCCAGCTCACCGATGGTGTCCGTATCGATGTCGTACTGGTCTTGGTAGTACGGCTTCAGGGTCGTGTAGGGAATGAACAGGTTCCGGGCCTCCTGAACCGGGAAGCCCTGGTCGGCCGCCGCCTGGAGGGCGGCGCTGCGCAGTTCCCCGGTCTGGGCGCGCAACACCCTCCAGTCCCCCTGGGGCTCGAAATACAGGGCGTACCCGTCTGGAAGCAGCGACAGGGCCACCTCCTGGGCGCGCCGCACCAGGGTCAGGCGGTCGGTCCCGGTGCTCAGATCGCGAGTCAGCTCGGCGAAGCCCTCCAGCGCCTGGGTACGCGCCGCCAGCTCGGCGTTCTGGGTCTGCAGGTGCCGCGCCGCCTCCGCCCGCTCGAAGGCCAGCGCCAGGCTGCGCCCCACCGACCGGAACACGCTGCGCTCGCGCGCCGTCCAGGCCCGGGCCTGGGTCGTGCCCATGGTCAGCAGGCCGCGCGGCTGCCCCGCCCCAAAGTACGGGTACAGCGCGGCGGCGCCGTACATCTCGGTATGCGCGACGTTCTGGGTTCTCCAATCGTCTACAAACACGATGGCCCGCTCCGCAAAGGGGTGGGCAAAGACCGGCAGGTTGGCGGGAAACCCCTGCACGGACTGCGCCCTGACCTCCGGGGGCGTGAGGTCGGAGAACACCCGGCCCTTCCAGAGCCCGCCTTCCAGCTCCGAGTAGCCTGCCTCCACCCCGATGGTGGCGCGCAGCACGTCCCGAACACCCTCGGCCAGCGTCAGCGGGTCGGTGGTGTGGGTGGACGCCTCCGTGAAGCGGGCAAACGCCTCCAGGGCCTCACGCTCTTCGGCCAGCCGTCGGGTCTGCTCCGCGCGCTCTAACGCCAGGGTCAGCTGACGGCTCACCGTGTCCAGCACCGCCCGGTCTTCGCCCGACCAGGAGCGCTGGCGGTACAGCGCGAAGCCCAGGACGCCGCGCGTGTGCCCGTTCACGACGATGGGCAGGGTCACCGAGGCGCCCGGGTACGCCTCGCTGCCCGTTAGTCCGTCGAGATCTGGATCATACTCATCCTGGTAATAGGCCTCCCCGCTGCGCCACGGGGTCACCAGGTTGGTCGCCGCCTCAAAGGACAATCCGGCTTCCAGTGCAGCCTGTAGTTCGGGCGTGTTGGCGTGTCCCACCTGCGACCCGATGCGCCACACCCCCTCCCGGGGCTCAAAGTAGACCGAGAACCCGGCGGACAGCAGGCTCAGCACGATCTCCTGCGTCCGGAGGATGAGCGTGTAGGGCTCCGTCTCCAGGGCCAGGTCGCGGGAGAGTTCCGCGAAGGCAGAAAGGGCCTGACTCCGGCGCGCCTCCTCGGCCTGACGCGCCTGAAGGTGCCGGGCCTGCCCGGCGCGCTCCAGGGCCAGGGTCAGGCCGCGGGCCACGGCCCGGAACACGGCCCGGTCGCGCTCGGCCCACTGCCGCTGCCCCCGGAGGCCCAGGGACAGGATGGCCTGCACCTCGCCGCCCTGCACGAGCGGGGCGTTGGCGACCGCGCCGTAGGCCTCGGTGCGGGCGATCTGCTCCTGCGCAGCGTCCCAGTTCTCCACGAAGACGGGCCGCATGCTCTTCAGGGCCTGGGCGAAGCTGGGTGTGTCCCGGGGCAGCCCCGCCAGCAGCGCCGCGCGCAGCTCCGGCTGATGGTTGAGGTCATCGTTGTGCAGCCGGAGTGTCCAGCGGCCCCCCTCCAGTTCGTAGTAGGCGCTGGAGCACCCGGGGAAGCGCAGGGTGAGCGCCGTCACCGCCTGCCGCGCCAGGGTGGACACGTCGGTCTCGGTGCCTGCCGCCTCGCTGAAGGCCACGAAGGCGTCGAGGGCGGCGCGTTCCTCCTCCAGCGCCCCGGTCTGCTCGGCCCGCTCGAAGGCCAGCCCCAGGCTGCTTACGGCCGTCTCCAGCGTCGCCCGGTCGGCGCGGCTCCACGGGCGGCTCACCTCCAGCCCATACCCGAACATCCCTTGGTGCCGACCCCCGACGACCAGCGGCAGTGCCGCCGTGGAGGCCAGCGCTCCCGTGCCGGGCACCCCGTCGTCGAGCGCCTGATCGTAGACGTCCTGGTACAGCGGCTCGCCGCTCTCCCAGGGGCGGCGGAAGTTCAGCACCGTCTCGTAGGGCAGGGCCGAGTCCAGCGAGGCCTGCACCACCCGGTTCTCGGGGTGGCCGACCTGCGAGCGCAGGTGCCAGACGCCGGCGCCGAGTTCGTAGTACACCGCGAAGCCCTCACCGATCAGCTCGCTCACCGCCTCCTGCGCCTGCCGGATGAGCGTGAGGGGGTCGGACTCCGGGCGGCGGGCCAGCTCGGCGAAGCGTTCCAGCGCCAGGGTGCGGGCCTCCAGCTCCTCCCCCCGGGTCTGCAGCAGCCGGGCCTGAGCGGCGCGCTCCAGGGCCAGGATCAGCCCGCGCCCCACCGCCCGCACGAGCGCCCGGTCGCGCCCACTCCAGCGCCGCGTGTCCCGCAGGCCAAAGACCAGCAGGGCCTGCACCTCGCCGTTCACCACCAGCGGATAGGTGGCGGCCGCGCCGTACGCCTCGCTGTGCGCGATCCCTTCCTGCACCGGATTCCAGCCGTCCGTGAAGTCCACCGTGCCCGTCCGCAGGGCCTGGCGGATGAAGGGGGTACGGTCGGCCAGGCCGGCCTGCAGGCGCGCCACCAGGGGCGCCTCCATGTCCTCACTCCACACCTCGGGCGTCCACACCTCCCCCCGTCTGGTGTGGTAAGCGATGCTGCCGTCCTGGAAGCGGGCGCGCAATACCGCGATCGCCTGCCGGGCCAGGGCCAGCAGGTCGGTCTCGGTGCCCACCGCCTCGGTAAAGGCCATGAAGGCCTCCTGCGCGCGGGCGTCCGTTTCCAGCTGCCCGCTGCGTTCCTGCACCTGGCGCTGCAGTTCCGTCATCAGCCGCGCCCGGCCCAGGGCCACGGCACACTGGGCCGCCAGCGTGCGCAGAAAGCGCCGCTCATCCTGGGTGAAGGTGTGGGGCTCGCGAAAATCCAGGATGATCGTGCCCAGCGGCCGCTCGTCGAGGAACATCGGCAGCACGGCGGTCGCGACCGCAGCGACGCCGCCCGTGCGGGCCTCCAGCTCCGGGTAGGCGCGCGCGAGCTCGCCCGGATGCTCGAAGAACAGGGCCTCATGGCGCTCCAGGGCGTCGCCAGCCGGGACGGCGCGCTCGAGAGGCCCGTCCTGCCAGACGGTCTGGACGTCCGCCTCGTCCCCCTGCGTGACCGCGAGGGTCAGGCGACTGGCCTCCTCATCCACCAGCAGAACGGCGCCCGCGACCGCGTCCAGGGCCGCCAGCGCGGGCGTGAGCACCACCCTGAAGACCTCATCCGGCGTGCGGGCCGCGGCGAGCTGCTCGGTGAGCTCCTGCAGACGGTCGCTCAGGGAGGAAGACGCGGGATGGGGCACCGTCACAGGATACGGGTCAGCGCCCCCAGGCCCGCTCAGCGTTCCTTACCGTTCACCCAGGCTCAGCCTCTCCGGAAGTGCCAGAGAAACTGAGGCTCGGTCGGGAAGACGGTCACCCCGCTGGCTCCAGTACACTGGCCTCGCGCCTGTTCAAGGACGTCCCCAGGTGGTGACCCCCATGCCCCGCACCAAACCCACCCCCCGCCCCAAATACCACCAGACTTACCCCGATCACCTCGCCACTGCCGAGCAGCTGAAAGCCCTGGGACTGAAACCCGGCACGAGCGAACCCGACGCCCTCCTCGAGTACAGCCACGGCACCACCAGCGGCCTGTGTGCCCTGTATGACCGGGACAAAGCGGTAAGGCTCGAGGTGGAGTCCGCGTGATCAGGGCTGGCCCTCCTCCAGCATCACCGCCCTCGCCCTGACCCCCACCGCTGCGCGCCAGAAGGCACACCTGGCCACCCCCACGGGACGGCCCGTGACCGCCCGCCGCCCGCAGGGTGACCGCCCTGCGAGCCGAGTCTGAACCCTCCAGCACCGTTCCACATCCAGATCTGGGCACACTGACCGGGACAGGATCAAGACGACCCGCCGCCCGAAGACTGTGGGAGCAGCCTGTCCAGGCTTCCTCCCCCCTGAGCCCCTACGCCTCCTGCCACCACGCCTGCGCCAGCAGTTCGCGCACTTCCGGCGTGAGCTCTGGATCCCCCTCCCGCAGCAGCGCCTCGTACACCGGCCGGCCCGCGCGCATCACCGCCCGCACCTCATCCGCCACCGCGCCCGTCCCGCCCTGCTCGTCAAACCACACGAACAGGCAGCGCAGCACGTCCACCCGCGTCACCACCTGCGGCTGAACGAGCACCTCCAGCAGGTACCGGTACACCTGGGGCACACCGGGCCGCAGCGCACCGGCCTCGTCCCACAGCAGACGCAGGAGGTGCTCCACCGTCCAGTACCCGCCGGCCTGCCTCCGCTCGGCCTGCGTTTCCGTGAGCAGACCGCGCAGCAGCTCGGGAACGCTCAGGACGGAGGCCGTCGCCCCCAGGCCGAGCGCCGCCCAGTGCACCTCCTCCAGGTCGTCCTTCATCGCACACTCACCGTCCCACGCGCTGAGCCTGCCCGGCGCCGGCGCCCACTGCGGCTCAGGCCACCGGCCAGCTCGGCAGGCGGTTGCTCATCCAGTACGCCAGAAACTGATCAATTTGCTTCAGGAACGCGGGGAAGGAACTCGCTTTCACGAGGTACGAGCTGGCGTGCAGCGAGTACGCCCGGGTGACATCCTGATGCCCCGAGGACGTGGACAGCATCACCACGGGGATGCTCCCCCAGCGGGCGTCCGCCTTGAGGATGCGCAGCACGTCGAAGCCGCTCATCCTGGGCATGTTGATGTCGAGCACGATCACGTCCGGCAACTCCCCCACCTCCAGGGTCTCCAGAAAGCTCAGGGCGCCCAGGCCCCCCTCGAAGGTGTGCAGGGTCAGGGACGTGCGGTGGCTTTCGAAGGCCTCGCGGGCCAGTTCAAGGTCGGCGACGCTGTCATCGACCAGCAGAATGTGAAAGGGACGCATGAGCTGCTCCTCTGAGGAAGGGATGGAAATGCCAAGGGATGCGTCACGCTAGCAGGCGGCCTCGCCCAGGGCAAGGGTGAGCGCTCGGACTGGTCGAGTGAACCACCCAGATGGGCCTAACCTGGCCAAGGCTGAAATTTTGTCCAGATCGTGTGAGTGGGTGATGAGTTCAGGGGTCACGATTTGAGCGTGCTGTCTGTTCATCCTCCTTGCCTGAGACGTGCATCCAGGCAGCCCTCTGCGCGCATACAGGAGGTATGTCCGACTTCGCCGCATTCGCCTGCTTTCCTGGGTTTCATGCCCCGGAGCGGCGGCCGGTGCGGCAGACTGCGGTCATGCCCGCTCCCCTGCCGACCGCTCTGGATCATCAGGGGCTGCTCGTGCAGCTTCAGCATGGACAGGAGGGCGCCCTGAAGGCCCTCTACGACGCGCTCGCCGGCGTGACCTACCGCGTGTGCCTGCGGATGCTGGTCTCCCCGGAGGACGCCGAGGAAGTCCTGCAGGACACCTTCCTGCGCCTGGAGGCCCAGGCCGGGCGCTACGATCCGGCGCGCGGCACGGTGCAGACCTTCGTGCTGACCATCGCCCACCACCTGTGCCTGGAGCGGCTGCGCGCCCGCCGCGCCCGGCCACAGGCCCGTGACGGCGCGGTCGACGATCCGGCCTTCGACCTGCCAGCGCCCTCGCCAGCGCGCGATCCCCTGGATCAGGCCCTGCTGGGCGCCGCCCTGAGATCGCTCCCGGACACCGACCGGCTGCTGCTGGAGGGCATGTTCTTTGGCGGCTACACGCACGCTGAACTCGCGGCCCGCACCGGGCTGCCCCTGGGCACGGTCAAAAGCCGACTGCGCCGCGCGCTGCTGAATCTCCGCAGGAGGATGACCCCATGACCCACCCGACGGAGCTGCTGCCCGGGTACGTCCTCGGTGACCTGGAGCAGGCGGAATTGGAGAGCGTCGAGGCTCACCTGTCCGGCTGCTCCACCTGCCGCGCCGAGCTGGCCCGGCTGCAAGACGCGCTGTTCTCGCTCGCCGACGACCTGCCCGACGCAGCGTTGCCCAGTGGCGGGTGGGAACGCCTGCAGGCCCGCCGCGTCGCCGGGGCTAGCCCTTTCACGACTCAGCCGCCGCTCAGAGCGGTGCCCCGCCTCCACCGCCCGCGCTGGCCGTGGCTGGCGGCGGCCGCCGTGCTGGTGCTGGCCCTGACGCCCCTCACGACCCGCCTCATGACGGCACCGTCCCCGCAGACCACGGCCCAGCGGTGGGAGGCCCAGGGCGCGTCCAGGCTGACCCTCGCGTCGCCGGACGGTCAGGCGTTCGGCACCCTGCTCGTGCGGCCGGACGGACAGGCCCTGGTGATTCTCGCCCGGCCGGCGCCGGCCGGGCAGGTCTACCAGGCATGGGGCCGCACAGGCAGCGGGACGGGCGCCCGCGTGCCGGTCAGTCTGGGGCTCACGGGCGGCACCGCCTTGCAGGTGGGCTGGCGGGGCTACGCGTCTGTGGGCATCAGCGTGGAACCCGCCGGGGGCAGCCCGGCCCCGACCCGCCCGCTGGGCCGGGTGGCCCTGCCCGGCGGGTAGACCAGAGGTGGTGATGGACACGGCCAGGGGCGGCCAGTGGACACGTCAGCAAGGCGGCCCCCACGTTGCCGTGAAGGCCGCCCTGGTTGCGATCCTCAGCCCTTGGTCATCTTGACTGGGGCGCAGATCGGCACGACGCTGGGATCGCTGGCGTAGTGGACGTTGATGTACGCGCCCAGGTCGCCCGCGATCTTGGTCATGTCGCCGCTGACGGTCACGCTGGCGTTGCCGCTGGCGTCCGACATGAAGCCTGGGAAGCCCAGTGTCACCGGCCCGTTGGAGGCGCAGGGATCGGTGCTGGACGCCGGGCCGAAGGCGTGGTAGTGCGCGATGTACGCCTTGCTGGGCGTCAGGCCGCTCACCGTCAGGGTGGTGCTGACCATGCCGCCACTCATGGTCGCCACGGCCTTGCCCATGGCGGCGGGATCGGCCGCGTTGGCGTTGTGCTTGAAGGTGTAGGTGGTGCCGCCACCCATCATCATGCTGCACGAGCCGAGCAGCGCGGTGGTGGCCATCCCCAGAACGATCTTGTCTACGAACATATGTTCCTCCGTGGTGCGTGGTGCATTGACTCCGCCTCAGCGGT
Source organism: Deinococcus koreensis (assembly GCF_002901445.1). Lineage (NCBI taxonomy): Bacteria > Thermotogati > Deinococcota > Deinococci > Deinococcales > Deinococcaceae > Deinococcus > Deinococcus koreensis. The sequence continues at coordinate 93,213 of NZ_PPPD01000004.1, read as the reverse complement.
TGGTCACAGTGATCGTGGCGCTCATGCCATCGTGGTACGAGCAGTAGTAGGTATAGGTGCCGGGGGTCTTGAAGGTGTAGCTGTACTTGTCCCCTGGCCGCAGATCCGGTGACTTCAGGTCGGCCACCGTCAGGGACAGGACGTTGTGGGTGATCTGCCCGGTATGGAGCCAGGTCACGGTGGTGCCGGCGGGGACGGTCAGGCTGGTGGGCTGAAACACGTTGTCCCCGACCTTTACGGTGACCGGAGCCGCAGCCACCGGGGTGGCGGCTGTCGGCGCTGGAGCGGTGGCCGGGGTAGCCGGAGCCGCCCCCGTCTTCAGCAGCGCCGCACACAGCGGCACGACCGTCAAATCAGACGCCGTGTGGACGTTGACATACGCACCCAGAGCCCCAGCGATGCGCGCTGAATCGGCCCGCAGGACGACCGTGGCCTGCCCGCGTGCATTGGCCTTGAAGGCCGGGAAGCCCAGGGTGACGGGCCCCTGGGACGAGCAGGGCTCAGTCGCCGCCTTCCCCAACGCGTGATAGTGGGCGACGTAGGCCCGGCCCGGCGTCAGGCCCCGCAGGGTCAGGGTGGACACCGCTAGCTGCGGAGTGGGGCTGCGGACACTGAGCTGTCCAGTCGCAGCCGGGCTGTCCGCGCGGCCCATGCCCTTGAAGGGGAAGAGCTGTACGGTCGCCGCGCTGGCCGCGCCTGGCGCTAGGGCGGCCACGACCAGTGATGTCATCAGGACACGTCTGAACATGAGGCTCCTCTGTTTGGTGATGGATGTGGCACAGCGTTGGTCGCGAGATTCATGACCGTGACGGTGGTCGAGGTCTGGTCGGCGGTGTCCACCCGGTCGCGCGCGGAAACCGCGGGGCCGTTGATGGCGGGCGGCTGGCTCATGCCTTGGGCGCCGCCGCTGGCCTGCTGCGCGAGGGCAAGGGCGCCAGTCACGCTGGGTGTGAGCAGGGCGGCGAGGTCAGGACGGAACGGACGGTGACGCTGGAACATGACGACCTCTGGGGAACAGGAGATGGCGCTGCGAGGGGGAGGGTGACGGACGGCTGGATGATTGCTTTCATCCCCTGTATGCCCAGCCCCCCTCTCCTGGATTCCCTGAGCTCTTCACCGAAGCTTCACGCCGTGACTTGCCAGGCAGCCCTGGAGTTTCCGAAGGTCACGCCACGTCTCGCTGACCTTCTGACTCCGGGCGACCAGTACGCTCAGCCAAGCCCACCTTCAGTGCTCCGCAAGCCGTCACGCAGGGTCTGCGCGCGAACTGGACACCGGGTGGTCAGTGGATCCTATTCGAGCGCGTACAGGGGTCACGACACGGATAAGCCCTGGTTGTACACCAGGATTGCGAAAACATTCGTCTGTTCAACGATGCTGATGATGTGACGGGCAGCGGGTTCTGGCGTTGCGAAACACTGTTGCATAATCAGGAGCATCCGCACCACGTTTTGGCACTCCTGGAGGCCCCATGCAGATTGGGTATGCACGCGTCAGCAAGCAGCACGACCAGGACACCGCCGCACAGCTCCGGGCGCTGAAGGAGAGCGGCGTGGGACGCGTGTTCACCGAACACGCTTCGGGAGGCCGCTGGGATCGCCCCGAACTTCACCGCATGCTCGACCAGCTGCGCCCCGGGGACTTGGTGGTCGTCTGGAAGCTCGACCGGCTCAGCCGCAGCCTGAAAGATCTGCTGCACCTGATGGAGCTGCTGGGTGAGCGGGAAGCGGGGTTCCGCAGTCTGACCGAGGCCATCGACACCACCACGCCCGCCGGCCGGATGATGATGCAGATGGTCGGCGCCTTCGCCGAGTTCGAGCGCGCCATGATCCGCGAGCGCACCCTGGCAGGACTGGAGCAGGCGCGCTCCGAGGGGCGCGTCAGCGGGCGTCGGCGCAAACTCCTCCCGCACCAGGAGCAGGACATCCGCGAGTCCGTCCAGGCCGGGCGGCGCACGGCGGCGCAGTGCGCCCGCTTGTTCGGCGTGCATCCCAGCACCATCACCCGGCTTCTTCAGCGCTGAGCGCCGCGTGATCCGCACCTGGACGCCCGAGGAACTCGCGCACCACTTCACCCTGAGCGCCGGGGAACGGGTCTTCCTGGGCCACAAGGGCGCGGCGGCCACGCTTCACCTGGCCGCCCTGCTCAAGACCTTTCAGGTGGGGGGCGAGTTTCTGGATCGTCCGCAGGCGGTGCCTGCGGCGGTCATCGACGTCCTGTCCCAGCAGCTCGGCCTCTCTCCAGCCCTGTGGGCAGAGGTGGACTGGTCGACCCGAACGGCGCGGCGCTACCGCGATGAGGTGGCGCACTTCTGCGGCTTCCGGGCCTTCCGCGCACCGGACGGGGCGGCGCTGATCGCCCACCTCACGCCCCTGGTCGCCGACCTCAATCCGGACTCGGAGAGCCTGAGGCAGCGCGGACGGGACTTTCTGCGGGGACAGCGTCTCGTTCCGCCGACGGCACAGCGATTCAGTCGCTGCCTGCGCGCGGCCGTGGGCGCCCAGGAGGAGCACTGGATGCAGAGCATCCAGCGCCGGCTCAGCCCCCAACCTGTCAGGCCCTGAACGCCCTGATCAGCACCGATGCGGCGGCGGATGACCTGCAACTGCTGCTGGTCGTCCGCTCCACCCTGGCCACCCTCAAAGACACCGCCGGGCGGGTCACGGTCGACACCGTCCTGCAGGAACTCGCCAAGCTCAGCGAGCTGAGCGCCCTCGGCCTTCCGCCGCAGCTGGTTCAGGGGGTTCCTCCCAGAGTGCTCCAGCAGTACCGGCGCCGGGCCGCCAGTGAACCACCCCGCGAATTGCGCCGCCATCCCGCGCCCCTGCGCCACGTCCTGCTCGCCGCGCTGTGCTGGGAGCGGCTGACCGAGGTCACCGAAGACCTGGTGGAACTGCTGGTCTCGGTGGCCCACCACATCGGCACCCGCGCCGAGAGCAGGGTGGAGGCGGAGGTGCCGCGGCACCTCCGGCGGGTGCAGGGCAAGAGTGCGCTGCTGTTCAAGCTGGCCAAGGCCGCCCGCGCCCAGCCGGAACGGGCGGTGCGAGCCCCCGAACCCCTCCCCGCCCCTGGGTCTCCGCTGACCAGGCGCTCCAGCTTAGCCGCCCGTTCCAGCGCCGCGAGTGCTTGTCGTTCAGCGCCCGCGCCGGGGTGGGTCGCCTCCAGGAGGCCGACCAGCGCGGCCCGCCTCGTGGCGTGAGCCTCGCCCCCCGTTGGCCGCAGGGCGAGCACGTCCTGCCCCACCTCCATCACCAGTCATCCGGTACAGGCCCACCTGGGCGCCGTGCCCCTGGCCCCCAGCCCGCTGAAGCCAGATGACCCGTCACACCGAGATCGGTTCAGCCCGACTTCTTCTTCTGGGACAGGGCGCTCCCGGCCGCCTTTTTCGACGCCTTGCCCGTGTCTGGACTCTGCAAGACGTCCGAGGCCGCCTGGGCCGCTTTCACGCCCGTGCTCCGCCCCCCCTTCACCTGCGACAGGGCGCTCCCCGCCGCCGCCTTGGAATCTGCGCCTGTGCGCCCATCCCGCAGGGTCTTGGCCGCCGCACTGGCCGCACTCTTGCCGGTCTTCTTCTCAGGCATGACTGTCTCCTTGAACCGCGCTGATCTTGTCGGGGATGCCCCAGTATAGGTCAGCCCGTGCGCTGGAACGCCTTCATGCGCCACCTCAGCAGCCCGACCCGACCCGCTACAGGTGACTGAGGGTGAACGCCGCCAGGAAGCCGACGGTGGTGGCCAGCCCGATGGCGGCCCCGCCCTCCTCGTACGCTTCGGGCAACATGGTCGACGACAGCATGGTCAGGATGGCCCCGGCGGCGAAGGCCTGGATCCCCGCGATCAGCCCGGGGCCCGCTGACCCCAGCACTGCGTACCCGAGGCCCGAGGCCAGGCCGCTCGCCGCGGCGATGGCGGCCCACAACCCCAGGATGTGCGCGGGCCGGTGCCCGGCCCGTTTGAGGCCGACGCTGGCACTCAAGCTCTCGGGGATGTTGCTCAGGAACACGGCCGCCAGAAACTCCCAGCTCAGCGTCCCGCCCGCCAGCAGACTGACCCCGATGGCGACCGATTCCGGGATGCCGTCCATCAGCGTGCCCAACACGATGGCACTGGCCTGACCCCCCTCCTGCTGACCCGTGCTGCGCTTGCGGTGCAGGCCGCCAGCGCGGTTCACCGCCAGGTCACCTAGGAAGAACGCCAGCGCGCCCAGCACCAGTCCGGTCGCCACCGCACCAAAACCGCCCCGGTTGAAGGCCTCGTCCAGCAGTTCGAAGGTCACCGAACTGATCAGCACGCCGGCCCCCAGCGCCATGATCAGCGCGACCAGGCGTTTGTGCAGCGGCGCGTACAGCCCCAGCAGGGCGCCGACGAGGAGGGAGGAGCCCGCCGCCAGACCCCAGAGCGTCGCTGTCCACATGGGTTCAGTCTGGCAGATGGGGGTGGGGGCGGGGCCGTCCGCTCAGGGATGGAAGCGTGAGGGGGCTGTATGCCCCCCTCTCGGCGGGCTTCAGGAGCCCGTCGCCCTGGGCGAGCCAAGCTGGCCCTCTCTGGAGCGCTGCGGCGCCCGACCGAAGCCAGCGCCTGCATTCAGTGAGCGCGGTTCAGGCCGTCGGGCGTGACATCGCAGGAACCGCACGCTCACCGGCCGCAGGCGTGAACCCCGGGCGCGGGTGCCGGGCCGGCAGCACGACCACGAGCGTCAGCAGCAGGCCCCCCAGGGCCGGGATCAGCACCAGCCACAGGCCCGAAAGGCCCAGCATATGCAGCGCGGGTGCGCTCCCCAGGGTCAGCGCCATCAGCCACGGCCAGGCCGCCCACAGGCGGGCCGCCATGCGGAGACGTTCGTCGCACTCGGGCAGGGGAGCCGCGTCCATGGCGCATGGGAGTAGGAGCCAATCAGCTTCACGTCTGCGCCTCCTCAGGGGAGCCTCAGGCAGCGGGGGACGGTAGCCCCTGAACGGGGAGGGCCTGGCCTGTCACAGATCGAACGTCTGACCAACCCGGCGATCCAGGCCGCGTGATCCCAAGCGCGGTTAGATCTAGACGATTCAACCCGGGGCGAAGGCACTCGCAGAGCGGCGAAGTCAAGGAGCACCAAGGGCGCGGAGTGGACTCGCAGAGCGCCGAACGCGAGGAACAGGGGGCCCTCTACGGATGCTCCAGAACGAAGCGCAACGCGGATGAGGGGGCCAGGAACCTGCGGAAACGCTCGTCTGCCCACCCCTTTGGGTATGCGCCAGGTCAAGCCCAGACGCAGATCGACGGGGCACACGGGACGGTCGAGGATCGGCCTCGCCCTGCGCGGGGGCTGCGCCGCTCCAACGTGTTCAGCATTGACGTCACACCGAATGACGAGCATCCCCATGCCGCACGGAACATCGGCTCGGAAGAGCCCACGCCTGCCGTCATCCCGGTGGGTCGTACTCACCAGCCGTTTGATTGGCCCGAGTGGGTGTGCCGAGTTGGACGCCTCAGACTCGACTGGGCATATCGCCTTGCCTCCGCGCCACAACCGGGCATACTGCGGGGGTGACCTCAGACGTGGCGCCGCCCCCACCCCGTGCCTGGGAAGCGGCGGTGCACACCCTGGTCGAGACGCTGCAACGCAGCGGGCAGTTTCGCCTGGCCACCTTCTGCACCTACGATCCACGGAGCCGCACCACGCGCAGCTTTGCCAACGCCGGCTGGCACCAGGCACAGGTTCAGCGGGCCTTCGCCCTGATGAACCTGCGCCTGCCCGCCTACGATCCACGCGCGGTGGCGACGCCGATCGACCGCAACCTGCTGCTCCTCCGGGTCATTGACGGGCGCGAGGCAGTGACTGGAACCATTGAAGCGTACACCGGCGGCATGGTGCCCTCCTTCCTGACCATGATCCTGGGACGGGTCGCCGGGGGCCGCCACGTGGCCGCCCGGCCGGTGGTCGTGCGGGGCGAGGTGATGGGAGTGCTCACCGGCTACCACCGCCACGCCGAGCCGAGCGCAGAGCAGGAGCGGGTGTTGACCACCTGCACAGCTCAGATCGCCCGCTGGATCGGGGACGCGGGCCTGGAACCCTTCAGCCACGGTGAGTCTGCCCCCCGGCCACCAGGGGAACCTCGCCCAGTGCCCCCGGTTCCCACCGCGCCCCCGGGCTGGGACGCAGGCCGCCAGGTGGGCGAACTCAGCGCGCGCCAGCGCGAGATCTGGACGCTGCTGGCGCAGGGACACAGCAACGCGGCCATCGCCCGGCACCTGGGGGTGAGTCCCCGCTGGATCGACAACGCGGTGGGGCAGCTGTACGCCGCGCTGGGCGTCGACACCCGCGACCCGGCCGTCAACGCGCGGGTGCAGGCGACGCTGCTGTACATTCAAAAAACCTGTTAGTCAAACGGTAGCATTGCTCAGATCAGAGAGGCGAAGTATGATTATTAAGCTTACAGGCGTCAATTCAGTCTTGAATGGAAAGCATTAGTTTATACAATAAATATAGAGCCCTTTACGGGCCCTATATCCAAAAACCCGTTACTCTTTAGTCCAACTGAGATCCCCGCGAATAGTCAAACCGCAGTTCGAATTACGAGACACTGACAGAATCATCACCTGATTGGCGTTAATTTGATCATAATTTAAAATAGTGGAGGCATCCAAGAAGGTGTCCTTTTTGGTATCATCCGCTTCCTCAATTCCAGATGTGTGTAGGCCAAACGTGTCCCCTTCTCTTATCACTCTCGGGCCAGTATTGAAATTTTCGGGGACAGTGTAGGTCGTCCCTTCACGCACGTCATCCAACCTTCTCCTTTTGTTTTCGTCGTCATACAGGCTCATGAGGGGCTCAAAACCACCTGAGCCAAATTTTATTCCGATCGTACCAGTGAACTCACCATAATTGTTGCCGGCAATATCGTCGCAATCGCCGTCCACAGTAATGGTGCGCAAACGCAATTTCAGCAGTTTGTCACGGATCAGTGGGCTGAGACCGTTGCGCCGGTTGAGCAGTTCGAACTCGTCACGGCTGTCGTCGCTGTCGGTGTCTGCCTTGTAGGGATCGGTGCCGTAGCGGTATTCATCGGCGTCGCTCAGGTCGTCGAAGTCGGCGTCCCGTTGCAGAGGGTCTGACCGCACCTGGTACGGCGTGGTGGTTTTCACCGTCCAGGGCACGTTCAGCTCGTCGCCGTCGCTGCGGCCGTCGCCGTCCGTGTCCGCCCGCTGCGGGATGGTGCGCGCGGCCTGTTCCTCAGCGTCACCCAGGCCGTCGCTGTCGGTGTCCGCCGCGCGCGGATCGGTGCCCAGCAGTTGCTCCTGGCGATCGTCCAGCGTGTCGCTGTCCGAGTTGGGGTTGGTGTGGTCGGACGTCACACGGCGCGTGCTGGCCACGCCCGCCAAATCGTACGTGGTGACGTCCCAGCCCTCCTTCTCGACCACGTTGGCCAGGCCGTCGCCGTCGTCATCGGCCACCCGGTCGCGATCCGGGACGCCCGGGTCGGTGCCCAGGCGCCGCTCGACGCTGTCGGGCAGCTTATCCTGATCCGAGTCCGTGAGGAAGGGATTGCTGTACACCGTGATCGGTTCGCCGCCCGGGAACGACCGGATCGTGTACCCCTTCAATTCGGTTCCGTCGGGAATACTGTCCCCATCGGTGTCGGCATCCGAGGGATCGAGCTGCTGGACATACGGGGTGCCGATCATCTGATCCGGCACTTTCGGGTTCCGGATGAAGGGCGCCGTGTACATCTCGCAGCCCACGCGGGTCGAGCGGAGTTCCTGGCAGTCGGTCAGGCCGTCCCCGTCCGAGTCCGGGGCCGCCGGGTTGGAGCGCAGCGGCCGCACCTGCCCGTCACTCAGGATGGTCAGCGGCTGGCGCTTCCCGTCGCCGTTCAGCGGCCCGTACAGTTCCTCGGCGTCCTCGAGGCCGTCTTCGTCCGAATCCTTCCGGCTGTCCGAGGTGCCGTAGAGCTGCTCCTCGCTGAGGGTCAGGCCGTCGTGGTCGAGATCCTGGTTAAACACCAGACGCAGCGTCTGGCCCGACTGCACGACCGTGGGGCCGAAGGGCAGGGTGTCATCCAAGGTGTTGTCGCGGATGAGAAACCAGCGCTGACGCTGCGGATCGAGCCCGGAACCGGATACCGGCGCGTCCTTTGACAGCTCGCGCACCCGCCACAGCTCCTCGACGCCGTTCACGACCTTGGTCGAGTACGAGGCGTGCCGCTCCGCGGGACTCAGACCCGCGTCCTCGCTGGCGTCATGGTGCTTGAGCTCCAGCACGTCCTCCATGATGGACTGCAGGGTGCGGCCCGCGGGGCGGCCGCTGCCGCCGAAGGTGGAACCGGTGGCCACGCGGTACCGCTCCAAGGGCAACCCCCCGCCGTAATCGATGATCACCTGCGCGGTGCGCTCGTTGATCTGCTGCGAGGTGTAGGCGAAGTTGCGCCCGAGCTCGTCGGAGATGTCGTAGTTGACCACCCGGAAGATGAGTCCCTTAGGATCCTGCATGAGCTGCTCGATCAGCGCCGGAAACACCTGGGTGGCCTTGAAGCGGAAGGGGCCGCGCGACGGGCTGAAGGGCCCCACGCTAATGCCGTCCGCCCCCCCGCCGTCGGCGCGCAGGGTCGCCACCGGAATGAAGCTGCCCAGGTTCTTCGGATCGGGCATCAGGGCCGTGACTTCCAGGTTCCGGATCGTGAACGAGATGTTGCCGGTGTTCCTGACGGTCAGGCCAACGGCGAGATCCGCCCCGACCACCTCGCGCGTCACGCTCTCGCTGACCGTGACTTCCTTGTCGGTGCTGAGGGTACTGGCGTACTCGCGCTGAGAGCCCTCCACCGACGAGCGGGTGAACGTGGTGGCGTCCGAGCCACCGCCGCCGGCCTCCACCGATGCCTTGACCGTAACCTCGCCCGCTGTGCCGCCCTCGACAAAGCCCCACTTGATCTTGGCCCCGGCCTCGACGCCGGCCTTGGCGAACCACTCGGAGGTGTGCGTGTCCGATCGCTCCGTGCTCGTGGACTGGCTCTCTTGCAGGGTCGTGGAGGCGCTTTTGCTCTCCAAGGTGCGCGTGCCGCGGTCGCTCGTAGCCGTGAAGCGCGTGTCCAGTTTCAGATCCACACCGTTCACCACGATGTCCGACAGCGGCAGATCCGCGATGCGCGGATTGCGCACGCCCGAGACGACCTCCTGCCAGTCCTTGAGCTGGTCGCCGTCCGTGTCGTCGAGGAGTGGCGAGGTCTTGAAGAACCCCACCTCCAGGCCGTCACCCAACGTGTCGTCGTCGCTGTCGGCGTCGTTGGGGGTGGTGTAATGCACGTTCAGCTCGTCGGTGTCGCTGAGCTGGTCGTCATCGGTGTCCGTGTCACGCGGGTCGGTCTGGTAGGTCTTCTCGTCGCGGTCGTTCAGACCGTCCTCGTCCGTGTCGGCGCGCGTCGGGTCGCTGGTGACCTCGCGGGCCTGCACCCCGCTGCTCAGCGTGGTGATCCGGATCGTCCAGCCCCGCATCTCCTCGGCGTCGCCCACGCCGTCGCCATCGGTGTCCACGGGCGCGCCGCCCGGCGGGAGCCCCACGAAGGTCGCGCGGCTGGGGTTCACCCCGCGCTCGGGCGGGGCCAGTGGGTTGCCGGCGCGGTCGGTGACGTCGCTGACCGCCAGCTCATACTTCACGTCCGACTGAGGCCGGGTGGTCAGCTCGACGGTCTGGCCATCGCTCACCAGTGTGGCGGCCGTCACCTCCAGCGTGGCCGCCTGCGGCGTCACGCCGCTCTGAGAGGACGCCGCGCCGGCCGCGCCGGTGATCCGGTAGCGGGCGGGGTTCTCCGCTCCGTCCGGGCCACCGCGCATGGGCTCGGAGAAGCTGACGCGCACGGTGGTGTTCGAGGTGGCCCCCGCGGACACCACCCGCGGCGGCGTGGTATCCGCGCCGGGGGGGCCGGCGCGCGAGCTGCCCGTAAAGGTGAGGGTGGACGCGCCCTCACTCAGCGCGTTGCCGGCGGGGTCGGCGAGACCGGTGGACTTGACCGTATAGGCCGTGCCCCCGGTCTGGGGGGTGGTGGTCAGCACCAGCGAGGTCTGGAACTCGCTGAGCCTGGCCGCCGTCACGGCCAGGGGCTGCCCGGCGGCGTCCGTGACGGTGTACCGCGCCAGATCCGCGGCCGCCGAGGTGAGGGGCTCGCTGAACAGCAACTGCACGCTGGTGTTGCCGGTGGACAGGATCTGCTTGACCACCGGCGGCACCTTGTCCGGGCCGGCCGCCATGGGCGTGAAGGTGTCCTGGCTGCGCTGCGGATCCACCAGGGCGGGCGCCTGGCCGCTGGACGCGGCCACCCGGGCTCCGGCCACGTCGAGCACCCAGGAACCACCGGACAACGCCGGCACGCTCAGCACCGCGCTGGTCTGATCCTGGCTGAACCGCACGCCCTGCACCTTGGCCGGCGATGCCTGTCCCTTCAGGCCGGCCCCCCCCACCCCCGGGGCCAGCACGAAGTGTTCGGGCCGGGTGGCCGCGGGGTCGAAGCGGGCCCCCTCGCCGGTGGCGGGATCCCGCAGCACCACGAGCAGTTCGGTGGGGCTCAGGGGGGTGACAGTGCTCACCACCGGGGCCGCCACCACGGAGCCGGCAAATTCGCCCTGGCCGCTCACCGCCCCGCCGGAGGCGGTTCGCACCCCGCTCAGCCTGACGCTGTAGCGTCCAGCGCGCTGGGGGCCGGTCGCCAGATCGAGACCGCGCCGGTCGGCGGTCAGGTAGGCGGAGAGCACGGGCAACTTCGCGCCCTGATCATCGGCCAGGACGAGGGCGCTGACCTGCGGTGGGCCCAGCGCCCCATCGAAGTCCAGCCGCACCGAGGTGGCGCTGCTAGCGGTGACGGCCAGCAGTTTGTTGGCGCCAGCAGGGGTGGGCGCGGCGCTCTGGCACGCCGCCAGGAGCAGCAGGCTGACGGCGGCCATGTGGGGGCGCAGACTTCGGCGGACGGTGAGGGTGGTCATGGCGGGCCTCCAGGTGGGGGACGGAGAGGGAGCGAGGGGGCGGCACACTGCGGCGCGGCCCACCGTCGCCAGGACGGCGTGAGGGGCGCACGTGCTGAACCGTGCAGTACTTGAGCGGCTGATGAGGTGGCGGAATTGATCGTATCCAGCGGCAGTGCTGCAGCGTGAGGGGGATATCCCACTGCGCTGCAGATGAGAGCGCCGGGCAGACGGCGGCCGACTGGCCAGAATGCCTGCGGCCGGCCTCCCGGGGGCCAGGCCGTGCAGGACGCGGGCCCCTCCATCCCTCTCAGGAGCGTGCTCTCCCACGTCCTGTGGGCTCCTCCTGCACGGGTCGCACCCAGCGTCCCAGACGCTTGGTTTGGCCTGCTTCCCTGGTGAACGGCGGTCATTCATGCCGCCCGCTCCCTCACACGACGACCCCCGTTCAGGGCGTCAGGGGCCGCGTCCAGGCGTCCCGCACCCGGTCATGCAGCCCTGGAAGGCGGCTGCAGCACCCGCGTCCAGCAGGTTATGCTCCTGCGCCACCTCGCCCCCGACCTCTGCCTGCAGTGGAACGAGTTCGGGCTCCCGCTTGGTCAAGCCCTCCCGGCGCCCGGGCCGGCCCCACCTCCACCCTAGCCGCCATCACCCTGCTCCGGTGGCCCACCGCAGTGCCGGCAGTCGTGAGATCGTGGTCAAAACGCCCTGCCGCCCGGACAGCGTGGTCAGGGAAGCCAGTGGTGAGACGCAGGGTCATCCCGCGCTTGACCCCTGGGCGAGACGCTGCTCGCCCCTGGCAGGCCGCTGGATCTGGGCCGGCGCGCCGAGGAGTCATCCTCCAGTGGCAAGCCCGAACCCCGGCCGCGCCACCCCACGCTCTGGAGGGAGGGCCGCGCCACGGGCGCCCGGGCGCGCCCTCGACCCTGTCGGCGTGCGCCGAGCGGAGGCCCAGACGGTCGGCCCCGTCACGCCCGGCCACGCCCAAGCCCGGCGCCAGGCCGCCTTGGCGCGACTCGTCAGGGTGCCGCGCGACCAGCTGGCGATAGGGCGCCCGAATGGGCGGCTGGCTCAGGTGGGTGGAGATGGTCACGGGCCGTCCTGGGAGGCGTCAGGGCACCCCCTGCATCGCCCTGCCCGGCTCCAGAGCCGCTGACCTGTCCCGCCAGCCTTCCCTGCCCTGCCAGGGAGACCAGGGGGGAACCTCAGACCTCCGGTGCGGTGACCAGGGGAGCGAGTTCCGCCACCACTGCGTCCGCCCGGCCTTCGAACACCGCCTTCGTGACCTCCCTGACCACCAGCGCCGCGTCCGCCCGGCCCGCTTCCAAGGCCGAGCGCAGCCGGGCGTACTGCTCGGTCGTCAGACGGGTCTTGAGCAGCAGTTGCAGGGTGCGCAGGGCCTGCTCCGCCTGGGCTTCCAGATCCTGCGCCCGAAAGGCCGCTTCCCGCACCGCATCCTCCTGGGCCTGCTGCTCCGGAGAGGGCGTCGGCGGTGGTTTCGAGGTGACCACGTGAACGGACGGCAGCTCCGGATCCAGATACTTCCCGGCGTCATCCTGAATCACGTCCACCAGCAGCGCTGAGGGATTGCGGGCCTTGTACCCCGACGCCAGCAACGCCTCGAATTTCGCCAGCCGGGCACGCACGTGCGCCTCCCCCCGCGTGGCCACCAGCTTGCGGGCCACCGGCCGCGCGACCCGGCGTTCCACCAGCGCCTCCACCAGCGGCGGATCCAGCGTGTCGTGCGCCACCTGCGGCGCCCCGAAGAGGTACGTCAGCGTCTGCTTGCGGCCCCGCCCCTCATAGGTCACGTCCTGCAAGTAGCCCTTCTGCTGCAGCTCCTCGTGCGCGCCCTCCAGCGTGCGCCGCACCTTGTCCGTGCGGCGATCCACGATCTTGCACTCCGCCGCCCACTCCAGCAGGTTCACCTGATGCGACACCACCGTGCGGCTGAGGTCATGCGGGTCGTAGCGCTTGGCGTCCAGCAGCCGGTACAGCGCGCGGGTCAGGGGCCGCTCCAGGGTGGTCAGGAAGACGTAGTCGAGCGGCTTGACATAGCGCGCCCGGATCGACTTGACGATCTGCCGGGCCAGCGTCACCGAGAGCACCGCCCCCTCGGTCACCGCGTCCCGCTCGCCGGAGGTCACGTCGTAGTCCAGGACATAGCTGAAGGTGCCGCTTGTCCAGCGCTGCTGCTCGTGGTCGCGCCAGGCGTGACTCATGGTGTAGGTCGCCTGCTTAAGGCGCCGCAGGGACTCGGTCAGCACCCGGTGGTAGTGCCCGTTGCTGTGCAACCCCGCCCGCGCCAATACCTGCGAGGCGGTCGTCGAGAGCCGGCCATCTTCAGGTGCTCCTTGCTCGATGAACAGGTCGATGAAGGCGTTGGCGATGTCGCCGTCCAGGCCATGCGGCACGCCGCCGTACTCGGCCGGCCCGAAGCAGGAGAGTTCGCCCGTGCGGCCGTCGATCTCGAACTCGTAGGCCCAGCGGGTGAAGTCCGCCGGAATGCGCTCCTGAATGGAGATCAGGCCCAGCCGGGCGACGTTGGCCTCGGTCAGCCGCTGCATGGCCTGCCCGGTCATCTCTGTGGACTTGCGTTTGACGGCCATGGGGTCTCCGGTGCCGGCAGTCTAACGCGTGGTGAGGACGCTTGATTGATGATCATTTTCTTTGGAATGATCTTTTGATCTGTACTACATGATGAATCAACATCAAGCGGGAAGGGGCATTGTGTGCCACACGGCGTTCTCCTCCTCTTTTCCCCCAAGAGTGTCGCACTTTCGGGCCCCAATCCCCCAAGAGTGTCGCGGAAAACGGGCCCCAATCCCCCGAGTATGTCGCACGACCAGAAGCGAAATTCCCCAAGAGTGTCGCCCTTTCGGACTTCAATCCCCCAAGTGTGTCGTGCGGGGCAAAGGGTTAATCCCCCAAGAGTGTCGCGCAGTCCACGCTGAATTCCCCAAGAGTGTCGCGCCTGAGCACGCCATTTCCCCCAAGAGTGTCGGACGACCAGCCGCCGCGTCCATGGTCGGCGCGCTGCGCTCAAATTCGCGTGCCAAACGAAGAGGATCAGCCTCATCTGTTCCGTCTCCCCAAGAGTGTCGTGCCACACAGCGCCAGCAATTCCCCAAGTGTGTCGCGCGCCCACCAGCCAGAGCCCAGGGCACAACGGCTTCTTCCCCGCCTTCCACATGCCTCCCCAGGCGGTGAGCACGGGCTGTGAATCCATATCCGCCCCGTGCCCCTCTGGCCCCAGCAGCGAGGCCACACTCCGAACCGCTTCATGAACCAGGGACGACTGAGCGGGCCACCAGCGAGTGTTCATGGGTGCGGCTCTGGTCGATGGTCAGCGCGGCGTCCAGACCTCCAGCGGGGCCAGCTGTGACCATCTACCTGCTGGCGCTGCCTCACTCCCCTCGGTTGACTCCGCGCTCCGTCCATCTCGCCTCCCCAGGCCCTTTACCGCGTGGCCCCTCTGATGTCACACTGACGCATGAACGAATACTTGCATAAGTATCAACGATTGTCAGCCCTGGTGCTCACCCTGCCCGACCACGTGCCCCCGTCCCGGTACCTCGCCGCCTTCCGAGACGCCGTGAAGGCTGGCACCCTGCAGGCCGCCCCCCTGGCGGAGACCTTCCGCGTGGGAACAGCGCGCCATTATGACGATCTGGTGCGCGTGAGTGAGGCCTTCCAGGCCTGGCACCAGCAGACCCTGCGGACATATGAACTGCGCCGCGCCCGGCGGGGCGTGGTGGCGCACGCCGACGACCTCCAGAGTGGCGCGGCCGACTTCGACGTCCTGGCCGAGCGGTACCGCCAGCAACTCGTCGCCCGCGCCAGCGTCAAGCATCCCCGGCCGGGCAAGAAGCGGCGGAAACCAAAGCTCGACGCGGCGGGCCTGATGCCGGCGCTGTCGCCCCCTGTTGATCCTGGGGCCGGGGTAGAGGGCGGTGGGTCAGGGCGGCCGACGTCACCTCTGACGAGTGAGTGGCCCGTGACCTGAGCAGCGGGGCTCCGGCTCAAGCGTATGGAGGGGTGGGAGTCGGCGGTGGAGGTGGAAGCCAACGTAAGGCAGGATAAGAGTCCGACCAGGCATCGATACTTTAGCGTCCTAGTGCGGGTTTTTCATTATTAAGCAGCCGCGCAACTTAATAAGCCCGGAGAAGCATCAGAAGAGGGCTGAAGTTCAGCTAGGAGACGCATGACCAAAGGCGAGGACACAACGATCCTGCAGGTGCGCGTGCGGCGTTCGGTCGCGCGGTTCCTCAAGGCCAAAGCGGACACGAAGGGGATGCCCCTCACCGAGCTGGGCGGCGCGCTGCTGGAGTACGCGGCCCAGGCCGAAGCCAACGAGGAGGGGGAAGCTCTGGTGCTGCCCACCGTCCGCCAGGTGGTCAGGCAGGAACTGGGCCTCTTTCTGGAGCGTCTCTTCGAGCTTCATGTGCGGACGTACATGGAGGCCGGCACGGCCCGGCGCCTGGTGCAGGCCAACCTGCACTACGGCCACGGCCTGTCCATCGAAACCGTCAAGTCGATCGAGGAGCGCCAGTGGGCGGCGACCTGGGAGGCGAGCCGCACCCACCTCGATGGACTGCTGGAACTGAAGCGGAGCATGGGCTACGCCGAAGGGCTGCTGATGGACAAAACTAGCCGCCTTGGGCCCAGTGATCAAACGGAGGACTGAGCATGGGCAAGGTGATCGATGATGTGCTCGGCGGACGCCGAGGTCAGCAGGGCGGGAAGGTCAGCCTGCCCAGTGGTGGAGGCCGTGGCCGTGGCCCGATCCGAACGGTGGTGAAGGGCCGTTACCGCACCCTCAGCGGGAAGGGGCCGAACCCCGCCCGGGGCCGCGCCAGTGCCGTCCTGCGGAACCTCGATTACATGACCACGCGGCCCGACGTCTCAGACCAGCGCATCAGCCGGGACGTGATCCTGCCCGACCGTGTCCTGAACGTGCAGGGCAGCCTTGCAGACCGCCAGGTGATCGAGGACGAACTGAGGGCCGCGACTGAGAAGTACATCTACCACCTGGTGCTCAGCAGCGGCGACCGATCCATGTCACCCAGAGACGTCGAGCTGTGGGCCAGGGCCGTGCTGCATGCCCAGGGCATCGACCGGTTTTACCTGGTCGTTCACGCGGGCGATCAGGGGCACACGACCCATCCCCACGCCCACGTCATCGTGCGGACGGATGTGCGGTTTGGCAGGGAAGAGTTTTTCAGGATGCGGCAATCGGGCGACGTTCAACAGCGCCTCTACAGGCAGCTGTTCAGGGGCTTTGAAGAGTCCTGGAAAGAGCGCGTGACCGAAAACACACCGGCCTCGGGAGGGGGCGTCCACCAGACCGAGCGTGACGAGGAAGAGCGTCGCCCCAAGGCGATGGATATCCAGTTCGAGTAGAAGGGAGCCCCCATGCGCTTTCAGACCCTGTATGTGGACATGCGGCCCGTGCTCCTGAAGTGGCTGGGCATCGTCGTCGTTCTGGCCTCCATGACGCTGCTTGTCAGCAGCGTGAGGCCCGACCTGATGGACGTTACAGCCAAGGCCCAAGCGGCCTTTCAGACATCCTCGGCAGGTGGGTCATTGAACTTCGGGTATTGGGACACCTGCCTGCGATCCAGCGGGTGCCTGAGAAGCTACGCCGTGACCTGGAGTGCGCCCGTGTTGATAAAGGCGTTCATCCTGGGCGGCCTGGGGTGTGGCCTGCTGGCCGCCGCCTGTGGCATGGTGTGGCGGCCGGAAGTGATCGCCATGCGTGACACCCGCGTCAATGCGGTGAAGATCGACGACTCCCGCCTGAAGTCACCGACAGCGCCACGGGGCCTCCTGTGAGGGTCAACTACCTCCGGTTTCTCCTGCGCTTTTTCCTGGCCTTGATGCTGTGTGTCGCCGCTACCTCCCTGCTTATGCTGGGGCTGTGGATGATGGCCGTGGCCGCCCTGCTCGCTGGAGGCTGGTACCTCTACCTTTTCAAGGACACGGTAGCCGAGCGGCGCTACGACGCCCACTTCGCCACCCCGGGGGAGCTTGATCCGCTGAAGCCGGGCGCGCTGGCCGGCGATGGCGTCATGGTGGGCTTCGGCTACCGGGAGCTGCTGGCCGTGCGGCCCGGCCTCTCCGGCAAACAGGAGCTGGGGCATTTCATGTGGGTCGGCCCCAACCGCTCCGGGAAGGGGCTGAGCATCACCTCGAACCTGCTGCTGTGGCGTGGCTCGGCCGTGATCGTGGACATCAAGGGGGAGATTGCCGAGGCGACGGCGGGCTACCGGCGGGACGTGCTGGGGCAGACGGTCATCATCCTCAACCCCAGTGACGGTGAGCGGAGTCACCAGTACGACCCCTTCGCCGAGCTGGACACCGACAACCAGATCTTCAGCGCCGCCGTGGCCTTCATGAATCCCAACCAGGACGGGGAGAACGCGATCTTCGCCCAGCGGGCGTCCGCCATGTTGGCCGCCATGATCCGCGCGGCCAGGGTGGGGGGCTGGCCGGTCATTCCCACGTTGGACGCCCTGCTGTTTCACCCGGACGGCGTGAGGGGCGCGGCCCTCTCGCTGCAGGCGCTGGGCGACCCGATGATCGACAAGTGGCTCAATGCCTTCCTGTCCAGGGCGCCCAACCGGGTGGACTGGGGCGCGGCGGCGGGTGACCGCTTCCTGAACAACTCGTGGCAGCGTCTGGTGACGGCGGCGCAGTACTTGACCACGGATGGCGTCATCCACATGACGGCCGGCCGCGACTTCACGGCCAGTGATCTGATGGACGGCCCGGTGACGGTCTACCTCGTGTTCCGCGAGTCGGAACTCGACCTGACGCTGCCCCTGTTCAACCTGGTGGTGGACGCCATGCTGCGCGCCGTGACGCGGGCCTACGACCTGAACCGCGAGCACTACGCCCGTCAGGGCGTGAAGACCCTGGCGGTGTTCGACGAGGCGTTCAGGGCCACGCCCACCCTGTTGCCGGAGTACAGCGCCACGGTCTCGGGGCGCGGCATCTCCATGTGCGTCTACGTGCAGAGCATCGCGCAGCTCACCGACGTGTGGGGCAAAGCCGGGAAAACCACGCTGCTGGACAACGTTCACACCAAGATTTTTCTGTCGGCGGTCGACCGCAACGAGGGCGACAGGGATAGCACGTCGGCCTTTGTCGCGAACTCGTGCGGGTCGTACATGGTGGAAGACCGGGGCATCAACAAGCAGGAGCACGGGCACGAACTGTCCAGCACCGTGCGGCTGACCCCGCGGGAACTCATCACGGCGGCCGAGTTCGGGCAGTTGCCGCCCACGCACAGCATCGTGCTCACCAACGAGCTGCCGCCCATCCTCGCGCACCGGCTGGAGCCGTGGCAGTTTCGGGCGTTCAAGCTGGCTGAGTCTCTGCCTCTTCCCAAACTGCCGGACAGGGCCGAGGTGGCCCGCCCGGAGATCGTGCTTCCCAAGCCCAGGCCTCGTGCACGCGCTAAGTCCGAGAAGTCTGCACCGGCCCCCACACCGGGGCGAATCACCCCAGACCAGGGGGACGGCGACGGCCCGGAAGTCGTCGCGTTCTAGCACCACCACACCTGCTCAAGCCCGGCCTGATCAGGTCGGGCTTATCGATTGTTATGTTAAAATCAATATATGAGGAGAATGGAAGCGACGATGCTGACAGCCATCCTGTTGTCCGTGCTGGGCGCGGCCCAGGCGCAGAAAGGAGGGACGGTGCAGGGAGGGGCACAGCGAACATTCAGCGTCAGTGACCTGCAGGGTGACCGCCTCGGCCGCATCGTGGCCAGCAACAACTATCAGGTGAGCCTCGTGCTGCCTGCCGAGATCCAGAACGTGGGCATCAATGCCAGCAAGCAAACAGCCCTGGTGCCCACGGTCGACAAGAGCGACGGGCGCGTGATGTATCTAGACGTGCTGAGGCCGGGCGGCTACGCCACACTCAACATCCGCCTGGTCAGTGAAGGGGAACCGGTCATTCTCAAGCTCACCGTCGAGCTGAGCGAGGCGACGGGCGGCGTGCTGACCTACACCATCACCACGGCCCCAGCGCTCCAGAGCACCCAGGCCCCCAGAACGGCGGCCCCAGTCCCGACCTCGGCACCAGCTCCAGCGCGGCGCGTGCCCACCACACCCCCTGTCCGGCCCGTGACCACAGCGGCCACCACACCTATGCAGGTCGTTCCCAGGGTGGCCGCGCCCGCGGCGGCCTCCAGCACCCGGCCTGTGCCCGCCGACGGGCGGCGGGCGCTCAGCGTCCAGGGGCCCGCCGCGCGGGCGACCAGCCCTGCCGTCCGTCCGGTTCAGCCGGGGACGTCTGCCGCGAGGCAAGAGGACGGCCTGTCCGTCGAGGTGTCCGTGGCCCCCGGCCAGAGCGGCCCCGACCGCACCGTGACCTACCGCGTTCGTGACGTGCTGGGTACCGACACCCTGGCCTACATCCTGGCCCCCAGGGTCACCCTGCGCGCGAGCGGCCAGGGCCACGCGCAGGCCGCCACCACCACGCCGAACGTGTACCAGCGGGTGACAGGGGGTGGTGTTGAGGGCACCTTCACCGTCAAGGCCTCGGCCCTGCTCGGCAGCGCGGTGGTGCTGTTCGAGGTGCGTCCAGTGGATACCCGCACGCAGAAGCCCCTGCCCGCCCGCTACGTGGGCGTCATGGTGCGCCCGTGAGGCGGCTGGTGCTGGTGGGGGCGGCGCTGGCCGCTGCGGCCCAGGCGGCCCCGATCCCGGATTACGGAGGCCGGAACAACGTCTATTCCAGTACCCAGCTCACCCCCGTGCCGCACGCGCGCTTTCTCAACGTGGAAGCCATGAAGCAGTACAAGACCTGTGCCGCGCAGGGTGGGAAGGAGTGCCGGCATTACGAATTTACTGCGCCGTACAGCCTGGAGTCCGAAACCGTCGCTGTCGCCACGAAGCTGCGCGCCGCCTGGCAGCGGCTCGAAGACCGCTACTACTGGCGGGCCCTGACCCGGCTCAACAACCCGGCCATGGTGCTGAGTCACTGTACTCTGGAGTGGAAGAGTGGCCAGAAAGCGGAGGCGGCCAAGCTTGTGGTGAACGTTGACAACAGGATGTTCCCACAGGAGTTGGCCGGCACCATACCCGAGCGTCCACCCGACGACCGGCTGCACCTGGACAGCTACGGCCAGCGGCCCCAGGTGCCCAACACGGACTACTGCGCGGGCCTGAACATGGAGTTCGCCGTCATGTACTTGCCCGGCACCTGCATTTACCTGGGCAGCGCCCGGCTGTTCTGCATCGAGGGCGACACGCCGAGCCTCAACCCCCTGGCGCCCCGGCCCCTGGGCTTCCGCCGCGACCTGGCCGTGCAGCGCGTCGCCAAGGCCACCCAGGAAGCCCACACCACCTATCTGAAGGAGTACGCCCAGGACGTGCTGAAGGCCCTGGCCCCCAGCCCCACGTTTTACCCCCTGCCCTGGTCTGGGCTGGCCGGCGCGGTGGTGGCGCCGACCATGCGCCCGAACCCGGACGTGGCCTTTCTCAAGCAGGGCGCTCAGGAGGCGGCCAACCGCCTGGGCGGCGTCTTCAGGGCCACGGCCTACCTCTACTATCTCCAGGGCCTCAGCGGGCCCGCTGGGGCGCTCCGGGCCCACCTCCTGCCCCAGACTAATGACGTCCTTGGGGTGCCCCATCCTCCCGGCGTCTGGAAGCTGGAGGAATTCAAGCGGCGCTGGCCAGTCAACCATCCGGTGATGTACGAGCGTTTTGGCTACACACACCTTTTCGAAGCATGGAGTGAGGTGAGGCCGCGCCTCCTGCCGGAGGTCGCCAACGCCAGGCCACTGCGGCAGATGATCTACATGGCGTCTGGGGGGAACGTGTACCTCCCCAACCTTATCCCCGTCCCCATGCCGGCTCCGATGCTGATCGAACCCTTCGCGGCCGGGCTGCCGTACACCGGGCCACAGACGCGCTTCTCATGGGTGAGTGTGGCCGAGGGGTACGAGGTGCCGCGCGTGCAGGGCGCCCCCCTGGGCTCCGGGGCGGTGACGAAGTGAAGCGCCTGCTTGTCCTCTGTGCGCTGCTCACGCCGCTGGCCGCCGCTCAGCAATCCCCGACGATGGAGCGCACCACTGATATCGACGTGGTGCTGGCCCTGATGAAAGGCCGCGTTGACCTGTACGGCGACCGGTTCGGCAGCGTTCAGTTTCAGCGGGGCATGCTGACCCTGCTCCACAGCAAGACGATCACGGTACGCGTGCTGACGACCCTGAAGAGCGCCCCGAACATGAAACCGCTCAAGGCCCTGGGTGCCCAGGTCAACACTCTGCCCAGCTCGTTCACCGGGAGCATGGTCATCGTGCAGGGGCGCGCGGTCATCCTGCCCCTGAAGCACGGTGGTTACGCCATCATGCGCGGCCCAACGGAAGCGGCCCAAACGCAGGGTCTGATGGAGCTCTACTGGCGATATTCCAGCCCATATTGAAGGGTTTGCCCGAGGAACGGGACAGGATGTTATCGTCCGCCTCCCCGCTGAGATCGCCACTCACCTTGGCGTGTCCGGCTCGCCGCATCTCTGCTAACGATGAAGCGATGTTCGGTGAACTGCGGAGGGAGGAGTGGCGCCGGCCCCTGTGGCCAGCGGAGGCCGCGCAGCGTGCCAGTCAGGCCACCAGGCGGTCGGGGAGGGCCGGGCGACCCGCACCCGCGCCGCCCTCCCCCGCCCCGCGAGCAGACCCTTCAGGTGATCTACGGTTCTGCTCGCCTGAAGGTGGGCCGCCCGGTGCCCTTCCAGGCCCCCCCCTTGCTGATCTTCTCGATCTGGACGCCCTGCGCGCGAAGCGGGGCAAGGGGGCCGGCACCGCTGGAGCGGGAGCCCTGGCGCAACTGCTCGACGTCCTGGTGCGCCACGCCATCGCCGTCCGGCCTGACCTCTATCAGCAACGGGGGCGAGCCCCCCGTCAGGTGGTGCTGCACCTGTCCGCCGAGATGCTCGCCGGCAGCCTGGGCAAGAACCAGAGCACGTACCACGCCTGGGTACAGCGCCTCCAGGCCCAGGGCTACCTGCACGCCCGCCCGCACTACACCACGGTGACGGCCCGGGACGGCCAGCGGGTCACGGTGGTCAATGGCACCCTGTACGCCATCCGCGTGGAGCCCGGCCACCAGGCCCACCTGAGCTACGAGGATCTGACCCGCAGCTACCGCGACCTGGACGCCGACCGCGAGGCGGGCCGTACGGCCTGGAAGGTCATGCAGCAGGCGGCCCAGCTCGACTAGGACGAGGCACAACATCCGCAAAATGAAAACACTGTGCTGGACGACGAAAAAATATCCGGGGGTCAACTATTGGTAGTCCGTTGACTGCCGTGGGCGCACACTGAGCCATGGACGGAGATGGCCTAGTCGCTGAACCTTTGGAGCAGTATTGCGCCCTTCTGGACGGCATCTTTACCCGGCAGGCGCAGCGCACTGCGCTACGCTTGTACCTTCAGGGACTGCTGTTGGGTACCGAGCGGCATAAGACCGCCACTGGCCTCGCCAACACCGAGCCCGGCAAAGTGGGAAGTCACCACAAAGCCGCACAGCGGCTACAGTGGTTCCTCTCGGAAAGCACCTGGAATCCGGATGACCTGCATCAGGTTCGGCTGAACCTGATGCGTACGGTGGCCCGTACCGCGCCCACTGTCGACGCCGTTCTGGTCATCGACGAGACCGGTGACCGCAAATACGGCACCCACACCGCGCATGTTGGTCGCCAATACCTGGGGAGTCTGGGCAAAGTCGACTCAGGCATCGTGACCGTCCATGTGCTGTACGACACGCCGCAGGGGTACTTTCCCCTTGGATTGGTGCCCTACACCCCGGCCCATCATTTCCCCAGGAAACAGGCCGATCCTGGGTTCCGCACGAAGCCCCAACTGGCGGTGGAACTCATCGACGCTGTCCGCCACGACTGGCCGTTCCGGGCCGTCGTGGCCGATTGCCTGTATGGCCGCAACGAGGTGTTCCAGACGCATCTGCTCCGTCAGCACATTCCCTTCGTGATGACGTTGCCTGCCTCCCACACGTGGTGGCATTTCGAGGATGAACCGGGTGGGGTCGAAGAACTGGCGCTGCGCGCAGCGCCAGTCGCGTGGCACCCGTTCACCCGCACGTATGCCGACGGCCATACCGAGGTGAAGTGGGTGGTTGAAGTGGACGGTGGGCCCTTTGGCACCACAAAGAGTTTCCGGTTGGTCGTGGTGACGTCGGATCCTGTGGCGTTATCTGAAGAGACCACGGAATACCTGATCTCTAACCTTCGGGTCGCGGAGGAGGATACGTCGCCTGGGCGGGCCCCAGGGCCCGCCGCCACACCCGTCGAGATCGCCCTGCTCTATGCCCGGCGGCCACGCATCGAGCAGGCCTACCGCGAGGTCAAGCAGCATCTGGGCTGGGCGCAGTGCCAGGCCAGATCGGATCTGGCCTTGAGGCGACACTGGAGTCTGGTCTGTGCTGCCTTCTGCTTCCTGTATTGGTGGGCATCGCAGTCGCAAGGGGCAGAAAAAGACCAGCGCGAGGGTAAGGCGGGTGCCGCGCACCCGCCGAGTTGGAGCGTGTTATTGAGGCATGTTCGCCTCTGGTTAGAGCCGTTTATCTGGGTGTGGCGCGCCTGGAGGGCCTTTTCTGGCGATCGACCACCTCAACGACTGAGGTGCTTGCTTGCCAGGGTCGCACGTGGGCAAGGATTGCCCCTGTACACCTCGTGAATACCGACTGGAACGGCCTCAAACACATGAGTCAACGGACTACCAGTAAGTCTTCTATAAGTTCTCAGTACCTGAGAAGACAGTTACAGGCGTGGGCCGTTATTCCGGGACAGGTCAACCCCCCGTTATTCACTGACCCCCGGATATTCTCGGCGGACGAGCTGGGAGAGGCTGTCCAGACTGTGCAAGACGTCATTTACCTGTTGCCGACGGTGGCTGAGGCGCACGTCACGAAGCGAGCGGCGTTGGTGGGCATCCTGGGAGCAGCCCTGGCACGGGCCCTGAATGACGAGCACTCCCGGCGATGGTACTGCCGGCTGATCTGGAACGCCTGGTCGGCAGAGATCCAGGGGCGGGGGGGGTTGCAGGTGCTCGCGGCGCAGCTGGCCCGGCTGGACGTAGATCGGCAGGAGTGGGGAGAATTGCGCCAACCAGCGGCCCTGCTGGCTTGTAGAGTGAAAACTACAGGAACGCACATGGAGAGCGAATGACTGAAGACGTGGCCGCACAAACTGTTAGTCCGTTGTCTAGACTAATAAAAATAACTAAGCAGATTAAAAACTATGAATTCCCCGATGAGATGAGTAAATATAGAAGAGGAGATGGGCATTTTAAACTAGGCCCGTGTATATCTTACTCACTGGGAAGAGAAGTTCCTGAAAATGGTTATAGTCTTTTGGAAATGATAGAAGACTATTCTGAAATGCATAAAATATGCCTAAAGACTCTTGAGTATGTGACAAAAAACTCTCCTAAGAGAGCTTTAGAAAGTAATATTGCTAATATTCAGACCGTTGTGGATTTATATATATCCAACACTATAAATGATCACGCGGACATAATTCATGGCTTTTCTAATGAAGTCTTAGCTAGAGTTGAGCTCGTAGGTGACAATCTAGCTGATAAAGAGATAGAAAGCATAATACCTTTAGATGAAATAAATGCTATAAGTGAAAAAATAAATGAAATCATAGATTTTATCCACAGATCTAGCCTTGATGATTCTGTCAGGGATAAATTGATTCAAACTCTGCTTGCAATTCTAGATGGCATTAATAGAATAAATTATATTGGCCCTGAAAAAATGCTTAATAATATTGATATGCTGCTTGGCCAAAATGTTCAGAACGTTATTATGGATCAGAAGACCGGAGATAGCGAGGCAGATGTTTGGGAAATTTGGAAGAAATGTATTGAGATGGCTGAAGGTGCACAAAAACTTGTAGAATCTTACAAATACTTTACCCCATTTCTACTTGTTGGATACAAATATATCAGCTCGACGTTTGCACTCCCCAGCTCAGATAAGTAGTATTCTGAGTAGAGCTCTGAGCTCTATTTCTAGTTACTATTTGGAGGAGCCTACTCAAGCCGTATTTAAAGAGGCACACGCTATTGGATTCTTTTATGCAAATGCTGGAAGAAGTAAAATTGTTTTTCCATATTCAAATTGTTATAATATATGACTTGTTGCATTGCAAACTACTTATCTTACCCACTATGGTAAAATCCTTTATACAAGCATAAAGAGTAAAATTGTGATCATTAATCAGCAAGAGATTCTGTTCTATTGGCAACGACGTTAGTCTGCGTGAATTTGACGGCAGCAAGCTCCACCCAGAGCGGCGCACATTCCATCGCATCGATGCAAACCTGCGCCGTCGTCAATAAATCTGGCTTGCAGTGCCCTCCGGTCAGAATTGAGCTCCACTGGCATAACACCCCCTCACCAACCATTCCAAAATCCTCAACTTTTCCCCTAAATAGCTTTAGGTGAGAAAATATTATGAGATTTTAGCCGGGTAAAAAGGGGCCAGTTTTCTCACCCTTAACACCAATTCGGGGAGGGGGAAGCAATTCAGCTGCTAATCACCCCCCGGCGGACGAACATGATACTTTTTAAGGAATGTCAGAAGATTATAAAATCTATGGAAGTATAGCTAGTTCTATACGACTCAAGATCTCCTCTCTCATAGAAAGGAAGAGTTCAATACACCGAAAAGACAGTGCATCTGTTTTTCATTATACAACAGCTGCTGGGCTTAAAGGGATTGTAGAAACTAATTCTCTATGGGCTACAAGTGCTAACTTTCTCAACGACAAAGAGGAAATAGTGCATGGTATAAAAGAAAAGAATAGAGTTGTCGATGAAATTCTTGAACAACCACGAACAGACCCAACTTACAAAGAGTTTGTGGCGAGTCTAAAATCTGACGAAGATGATGAGTCTGCTAATTCTACTTACCTAATTTGCTTTACTAACAATGGTGACCAATTAAGTCAATGGCGAGGATATGGTAGTACATCAGTAGGTTTCTGTATAGAGTTTGATATTGATAAGTTAGGCGAATTCTTCAATTCTGCTCAAAGAGCAAATATGATTATATTGAATATTTTCGATAACGTCATGTATTCAAGACCTGAAAAGTCAGCGCTATTACGCAACATTATACAGGAATATTATGATAAACTTATTGAGTTTGGCGTATCTGAAGACGCTACCTGCTCAAACCATTGTCTTAGATTCCTGTCCGACTATTTGGGATTGCTTAAAAATTATAATTTTAGAGAAGAATCTGAAGTGCGGGCGAGTTTTGGAATACTTGATTTTCTTGGACATGAAGGCTTGTCGTACAGAGTCCAAAATGGAATATTTGTCCCACATCTGATTCTAAAATCAGAGGACTTAAAATTACCAATAAAATCTATTAGAGTTGGGCCTAACAGTGATTTTCATAGAATAAACAAAGGTCTAAAAGTATTTTTGCAAAAAAACGATCAAGAAACAGTCATTATTCAAGATTCTAAAATACCGTATAGAATTTGACTCGACATTACTACTCAACATGTAAACTGAATCTCCTTTTCATAGATTGACCATCAGTGACTTAATACGAGTCACGACTTGACCTTCCACTCGTTTTACTCCCACTTACTAAACCATTATGAATAGAATACACAAACAAATATTGATAAGTTTTGAGTTGTGATGACAAAACACCGAAGAGGCTGTGGAAATTAAACTGAAAAGAAGTATGAGCGGCTCACCGTCACTCTCCCACCAGACCTGAAAGCGCAACTCGACGCCTGGGCGACCGCCGCAGGCCTAAGCCGGTCGGAGATGCTGTCCCAAGTGATAGAGGAGCGAGCCACAGCTACCAAAAGGAAGCAGGCGGCCACTCTGCCCCTGCCCCCAGGGTTAGGGGTGGCGTCGCCAGGCTTGGGCGACAGCGGCCCAGTCAAGTGAGAGACTGTGGCGCACATGCTCACCTGGAATGAAATCCGTACCCGTGCCGCGCAGTTTGCCGAGCGCTGGGCCGACGCCACCAAAGAGAACGCCGAGGCCCAGACCTTCTGGAATGAATTCCTGGCGGTGTACGGCATCGACCGCCGCCGCGTGGCTGCCTTCGAGCGCAAGGTGAAGGGGCTGGAGAAGGGCAGCGGGCGGGGACGAATTGATCTGCTCTGGCCTGGGCTGTTCATGGCGGAACACAAGAGTAAGGGCCGTGACCTGGGCGAAGCGACCGCGCAGGCGCTGGAGTACGTCCAGGTCTTGGAGGAACACGAGCGCCCCCAGTGGGTGGCGGTGTCCGACTTCGGGCAGATCCGCTTGCAGGAGGTGGCCACCGGACAGGCCGAAGAGTTCCTCGTGTCGGATTTGCCCCGCCAGGTGGAGCGCTTCGCGTTCCTGATCGGCAAGCAGCTCCGGCACCAGCGCGAGGCCGACCCGGTGAACGTCAAGGCCGCTCAGCAGATGGGCAAGCTGCACAACCTGCTGGAGGACAGCGGGTACACCGGGCACGCCCTGGAGCTGCTGCTGGTTCGGCTGCTGTTCCTGCTGTTCGGGGACGACACGGGTCTGTGGGATGAGCGGGGATTGTTCTACGACCTGCTGGCCGACCACACCCGCAGCGACGGCGAGGACACCGGCAGCGTCCTGGGGCGACTGTTCCAGGTGCTCGACACGCCGAAAGACCGCCGACAGGCGAACCTGCCGGACTGGCTGAAGGCTTTCCCCTACGTGAACGGCGAGCTGTTCAGCGAGCGCATCGACCTTGCGGACTTCTCCCCGAAAATGCGCCAGATGCTGCTGGACGCCTGCACGCTGGACTGGGGGGCCGTTTCGCCGGCCATCTTCGGCAGCATGTTCCAGGCGGTCATGGATGAGACCGAGCGCCGCAACCTGGGCGCGCACTACACCTCAGAGGTCAACATCCTGAAAGCCCTGGGGCCGCTGTTCCTCGACGAGCTGCACGCCGAGCGGGAGGCGGCCAGGGGGAGTCAGAGCAGGCTTCAAAAGTTGCTGGATCTGCTGCCCCGGCTGCGCTTCCTCGACCCGGCGTGCGGATCGGGGAACTTCCTGCTGTTGGCCTACCGCGAGCTGCGCCGGCTGGAGCTGGACGCCCTGGTGGAACTGCTCGCCCTCGAAGGGCGCAGCGCGGGCGGTCAGGGGCTGCTGGATATCGCGTTCCGGCTCAGGGTCAACGTGGGGCAGTTCTACGGCATCGAGTACGACGAGTTCCCCTCACAGATTGCGCGGGTGGCCATGTGGTTGGCTGACCACCAGATGAACATCGAGGCCAGCCGCAAGCTCGGCCGGAACTTTGTGAACCTGCCGCTGACCCAGGCCGCGCACATCCGGCACGGGGACGCGCTGGACGTCGATTGGAAGGATCACCTCAACCTAGCGGCCGACGCCACCCAGCTTTCCCGCGTGTACATCGTTGGCAATCCACCCTTCATCGGTTCAAGTCTGATGACCCCCGCCCAGCGCCAGCAACTCGTGCAGATCTTTCAGGGCGCGCAGGAGGCCGGGAAGCTGGACTACGTGGCCGCGTGGTACATGAAGGCCGCGAAGCTCATGCAGGCCGTGACGCGCGAGTTTCCCCAGCTTCAGACCGCCGCCGCCCTGGTGAGCACCAACAGCGTGACCCAGGGCGAGCAGGTCGCGCCCCTCTGGGGGTCGATGCTGCGCGACCAGCGCATGACCATCACCGCCGCCCACCGCACGTTCAAGTGGAGTAACGACGCTCCAGGACAGGCCGCCGTCCATTGCGTGATTGTCCAATTCCAGCCCAGCGCTCAGGCCAGCGGGCCGCGCCGCCTGTTCAGTTACAGCAGCCCCAAAGCGCTGCCAGTGGAGCACCCGGCGACGTTCATCAATGCGTATCTGACCAACGCGCCCGACGTGATCGTGACCAAGCGCCGCCAACCCTTCCTGAACAACGTGCAGCAGGTTGTATATGGAAATAAGCCCGTGGACGGAACGCGAGAGCAGTTGAAGAACACCCCGACAGAGGGGAACCTGATCATCTCCACCCAGGCCGAGCTGGACGCCCTGTTGAAGGTCGAACCGGAAGCCGGAAAATTCATCAGACCTCTTGTTGGTGCAGAGGATTTTATACAAGGTGGTCACCGTTGGGTGCTGTGGCTGCCTGAGGCCGAGCCGCACGAACTGGCGAAGTTGTCCAAGGTACGAGAGCGCATGCAGCGCGTGCGGGAGTTCAGGGCAGCCAGCCAGAAGGCGCAAACGCGGGAATGGGCCAGCCGAGCAGGGGAGTTTGTGGAAAACAGGCACCCAGCAGGGCAGTACGTGGTCATTCCAGCCCACACCAGCGAGAACCGCGACTACGTGCCATTCGGCTATCTGGGCACTGAAACCATCGTCAATAATTCTGTTTTCTTTGTGCCTGACGCCGACCTCTTCACCTTCGGGATCATCAGCAGCGCTGTTCATATGGCTTGGTTACATGCCGTTGGGGGGCGTATCAAGTCGGATTACCGCTATTCGTCCGATCTCGTCTACAACACCTTTCCCTGGCTTGACCGGGCCGCCCTCAAGCCCAAGCAGGTGCAGGCCGTGGAGAAGGCCGCCCAGCAGGTGCTAGAGGCCCGCAAACAGCACCCCAGCAGCACACTGGCGCAGCTGTATGACCCCCTGACCATGCCTCGTGCTCTGAGAGACGCCCACAACGCCCTAGACCGGGCAGTGGACGCCCTATATGGGCTCAAGACGGGCAGTACAGAGGCCCAGCGCCTAGCCGTGCTGCTCACCCAGTACCAAGAGCTGGTGCCCACGCTGGCCAGCCAGAGCGCCCCCGCTAAAGCTGGCAGGAAGCGCAGGGAAGCATGACACGCAAAGGCAGAAGTGAACGAAGAAGGCGACCTCTCGGCCGCCTTGATTTCTTAAATATAGAGTCGAATGCAGCCGGGGTCAAGCTTATGCACCGAGCTGCTGACAGGCAGTTTTCCAACCAACATGTTTCCTGATCGGCGTTCCATTGAAGAGGTGCAACACCATCAGTTCATGTTTTCAGCGGGATGTTAGTCGTCGCGGCTGGGACGCATCCAGAAGGGTACTTCCGCGTTTTCCTTCTCTCGGCTTTCTTTGGCAAGAGCCAGATGCTGTCGCAGATGCTCTACCGCCTCAGGAGTGAGAGGGGGCCGCTCAGACTGGCCAGAGCGCGCGGTAGTTCTGGGCCGTTTCACTCGTCTACTCACACGCGTCCACGCAGCCTCCTGGGCAGCCTCAACTCGGTTGGCCTGCTGCTGTTGCTGAGCGAACCGAAGACCTGCTTCTGAGCGCCGGTAGAGGGTTGGAGCTGAACGCTGTTTGCTGAAGCGAATGCGTTCTAGAAATTCTTCCTGATCGGCTCTTTCCTTCGACGAAGGCCCCTCGTCGAGATACTTGGTGGGATTGAGAGTCTGTAGATCACTCAAAGTGACCTCCCAGGCATGTCCACCATGCTCAGCAAGGTAGCTGCCGCTACTCTGCTTCCTGAATATTCGCGCTGGGCCTTCGGGGGTGTTGAGGGCTTCAAGGAGACGAACAGCGGGGGACTGCTTCACATCCGAATTGCTCAAGAAACTCCTGTGGAACGCCGTTTGAGCGCACCTCTTCTCTATGAGACTAAAGCTGACCTTCTCATACTGCATACGCAAGAAGTCACATTTCATTGAGGCTACACAGGATTACGCACTCCATAACACCCCTCAAACGACCCGATGTGAGCTGTTATGGAAGCATGCGGGATTGAGAGCTTTTGGTTCGATAGGGGGAATGACTCGTGCAGGACGCCTGTTCTCTCTGTGACGTCGATAGGCGCTTCCGGTGGGTAGCCTGTTGCCTGCCAGGCTCAAGACAGTTCACCCCGTCGCCCGTAGATAGTGTCCCCAATACCCCTGCCAAACTCCGTAGTGGCAGGCGCGCTCCCTCAGTGCCTGGACGCTCAGGGGGCCGTACATTTTGGTGGCCGCGCTCATCATCTCCCGGGTCAACACATTGCCCGGGTCGTCCAGGGGCAGGTTGTCCATGCGCCCCAGCCCCCGCAGTAGCACAAAGGTCGCCGACCAGGGGCCAATCCCACGAATGCGGCACAGCCAAGCCTTCACTTCGTCATACGGCTCCTGACGCAGCCATGCCTCGTTCACCTGCCCGAACGCCTGCGCGGCGGCGGCCAGAGCGTCACCCTTGCGCGAGTTGTGCAGCAAGCCGGCCAGTTCAGCAGCGGACGCCCTGACGAGGTCGGCGGGCTCAGGGAAGGCCCGCAAGGCACCGTCCGGTGTCTGCACCGATCCCCCGTAGACCTCCACCAGACGCCGTTTCATCTCTCTGGCGACGCTGCCCGGGGTACGCTGTGTCAACACCGCCCAGCAGGCGTTCTCGAAGGGCGTCAGGAACTTCACCTGGTGGTATCCGTACAACTGCCGCAGCACCTTCTGAAACGGTGCGTCCTGCCGGGCGAGGGCGTAGAACGGCTCCAGGTCTTCGTCCAGGCTAAGAAAAAAGCGCACCCGGTTTAGGGCGGCTTCCTCGATCCTGGGGGTGAGGGCGTGGTCGGAGAAGAGATCGCAGGTCAACTCAGGTGCCTCGACCGAACCAGCGGAGTGAAGGCCCAGCCCCACGGTCTGCCCATGGATCCGCACGGCCTTCGTCAGGGATCGCGGGCCCAGGGTCTGCTCCCCATCCATGGGCGTGAAGACGCCGAGAAACCTCAGCGTCTGCGCGAAATCGAAGGGGGGCACGGGTCGCAGCCGGTGGGTGGTCAGTATGGGCATGTTGTCCTCCCTCAGGCCTGGTGGAAAGTGAGCAGGTAGCCGTCCGGATCGCGCACCACGAACATGCGCCCAAAGGGGCCAGGCTGTGGAGAGGACACCACCTGTCCACCATTAGAGACGATGCGCGCATGCGCCGCGTCCGCGTCCCCCACCGCGAACCACAGCCCCACGCCCAGGCCGAGATCTTGACTGGTGTCCGTTCCGGGTAGGGGCAGGCGGATGGCGAAGATGGCGCCCCCCTCATTGCGAAACACCACCGCGCCAGGCCGAGAGGGCTCGGCGGCCTCAAAGCCAATCACCTGCGTGTAGAACTCCTGCGAAGCCTCCAGGTTCCGCACCTGCACTGACATGAAATCCAAACGAGTGTGCATTTGTTTCCCTCCACCTCCAGATTGAAGGGGGCCAGTGACACCGTCCTGTCAGCAGCTGTCAGGGGTACCGGCGCAGCAGCTCCTGAGCGACGTCGCGGAGCCGGGCCTGTAAGGAGGCGGGTTCGAGCACCCGGCACGCACTGCCCCAGGACAGCAGCCAGGGCAGCACCTCTTCGGGAGAACGTACCTGCAGGGTGACGAGGAGCCCGTCCAGGGTTTCCTGGGCCCGGGTCACGTAGTAGGACGGGTGATGCCGAACCTCGCGGGCCACCTCGGGGGCGAAGAGGGCGCGCACGATCAGCCCACGCCCCTCGCGCGACTCGTCGCGTTCCAGCTTGAACTCGGGCTGGCGCTCAAACGGTTCGGAGAGCAGCCTCAGACCCTCCATGCGGTCGAGGCGGAAGGTGCGCAGGGCGGCCCGGTCGGGATCGAAGGCCGCGAGCAGCCACGCGGTGTTCAGGCGGAACAGCCCGTGCGGCTGCACCCGCCGCGCTTCCCCCCCACCACGGGGTTTGTAATACCGGAACTCGACCGTCCGCCGCTCCAGGGTGGCCTGGCGCAGCGTCCGCAGCTTGCCCCGTGTTTCGTCCCCACCTGGGTCGCGTTCCACCAGCCGGAGGTGGTCACGCAGGAATTGCACCTCGCGCTGAACGTCCTCCCCGAGCACGGCGCTGATCTTGCGCGCGGCGCGGCCGGCGGCACCGGCCAGGCCCGGGTCGAAGGCCTGGGTCATGACGTCGCTGCCCAACAGGAGCATGACGGCTTCGTCCACACTAAAGTGCAGCGGTGGCAGAAAGTAGCCGGGCATCAGGGTGTAGCCCTGTCCAGGGGTGCTCACGATGGGCACCCCCGCCTCGTTCAGGGCGAGCACATCGCGGTAGATGGTGCGTTTGGAGACCTCGAGCTGCCGGGCGAGATCGTCCGCACGCGCGCGGCCTCGTCCTTGCAGTTCGAGGACGATGGCGAGCAGGCGGTCGGTGCGGTTCACGCCCTTTCAGTTTAAGTGAGCGGGTTCTTGCCCTTCATACAGTGAGAAACCTCGTCCCAGTCGGTCTGGTGTGCCGGGCATACCAGAATTTCTGAATCGTGTATGCTTCCCTGTTACGCTCGCCTTGTGACCATCGCCGCCCTCCTGCCAGGCACCCCCACCGTCGCCTACTACCGCGTCTCCACCGTCAAGCAGGGCGCCTCCGGCCTGGGCCTGGAAGCCCAGCGCGCGGCCGTACAGGCGTTCGCCGCCGGTCGGGGCCTGGTGCTCGCCCAGGAGTTCACCGAGGTCGAGACGGGCACCCGCAAACGCCACCGCCCTCAGCTGGCCGCCGCCCTCGCCCAGAGCCGGCGCACAGGCGCCGTGCTGCTGATCGCCAAGCTGGATCGCCTGGCCAGGAACGTGGCCTTCGTGTCCGCTCTGATGGAGTCCGGGGTGCGATTCGTCGCGGTGGATATGCCCGAAGTCGACAACCTGACCATCCACGTGATGGCGGCCGTGGCCGAGCGGGAGGCGGCCTTGATTTCCCAGCGTACGAAGGCGGCCTTAGGGGCCGTGAAGGCGCGTGGGGTAGTGCTGGGCCAGCCCGAGAACCTGACCCACGCCGCGCAGGTCAAGGGCGCGGCCGTACAGCGTGAGGCGGCCCGTGAGGCTGAGCGCAAGGCGGCCGGCTATGTCCGGCTGCTTCGGGACTCCGGCGCCAGTCTGGCCCGGATCGCGGCCCGCCTGAATGCCGAGGGGCACACCACGCGGAGGGGCAAAGCGTTCACCGCTATGCAGGTCAGCCGGATACTGGAGCGGGCAACGTGATCAAGCAAAAACAAAACCTTTTAAACAGCCGTACGTCCAATTCATTCAGTAGACGCACGAAAAAATTTACTGATGATCGCTAAGCCAAACGACCTACACTGTCAAGTTGTGCAACTATCCCGATTCAGTCAACGTACTATCTTCTATGTTGATACTCACTCGGATGCGTGTTTGGTTTCGTAGAAATATTTATAGATCGGGCAAATCCAGAAAAGCTCTGTTAGATGTAAGAAATTTTATTCCCTTCTTGGGTATGGTTTATACCGCCATATTAACTTTATTTGCGGGTTTTGCGGGTTTTTGGGTAGTGTGGTATTTTATATTTCAATTAAGTGACAAAAAGATTAAAGAAATAAATTTTCTGCCTGAAAACTTGGACGTTGGGGCGTCATTGATACCATTCGGAATTTTAGCTTTCGGTGGCTTTATTTTAGCCGCACAGGGATCAATTAAAAATAATCAAGAGATGTCATATAGGTATGGATATGCAGGTAGAGCCCTGCTTAAAGGGTTTTATTTTTTAGGAATGACTTTCGTGTTGGCTATAGGCAATCGAATCTTAGATGAAAATACATTCTCTAAATTTCGCTTTGCTTCTCCATTGACGAATATTGTCGGTATGCTTGATGGATTTATGTATTTGAATGCGGCTATATCGATGTTTATCATCGTAGTCGGGCTCATGGCGTACATACGCACATTCTCACAGCATGAGGATTGACTCTCTCCAGGGCTGAGAATTCAATATAGCTAGCACTTCCGGCATACCGTCTCTTCCGGCACAACTCAGCTTATGCTGCTTGAAGCATGAAACGTATAGCGGTCACATCCGAGAAGGGGGGAGTAGGTAAATCTACTCTAGCTTTCAATCTTGCCGGCGCTCTGGCTGAGCGCGGCCGAGTTGCACTAGTGGACGAGGACACGCGGGTTCGTTCCTGCCTTCAGTGGGCGGAGCTGGCACCGGTGCCTTTTGAAGTCCTGTCCCCAGAGCAGGCAGGACAGGGAATCAAGGGCGCGGCATTCTTGATAGTGGACAGTGAGGGGCGGCCCGCCGTCGATGATCTGCTGGAGCTGGCCCGAACTTTCGACCAGGTACTCATTCCATGTGGCGTATCCAGACTGGAAGTTCAAAGCACACTGAACCTTTGGCGGCAACTGCGGGCCGGTGACGACCTGGCAGCAGTGCGCGTGGTTATCACCAAAGCCCCTCCAGTGGGCAGGGTGGGCCAGGAGGCACGGGACGCCCTCAGGGGCGCGGGTGTGACCTGTTTAGAGGCGGTGGTGAGGCGATGCGCAGCCCACGAGCGGGCGGCCGAGGCGGGCGGCCTGGTGCGGGATGTCCGAGACGACCGTGCCAGGGAAGCGTGGGCGGACATTCAAGCGGTGGCCCGAGAGGTGGTGGCATGACCCGTAAGGGAGGACGCTTCAGCTACGCAGCAGAGCCGGAAAAGACGGGAGAGCCGGAAGTGCTAGCAACGCCTACAGAGTTGAAGCGGGTTGGAGAT
The DNA here is from genome assembly GCF_002901445.1 of Deinococcus koreensis. Taxonomy (NCBI): domain Bacteria; kingdom Thermotogati; phylum Deinococcota; class Deinococci; order Deinococcales; family Deinococcaceae; genus Deinococcus; species Deinococcus koreensis. The sequence continues at coordinate 57,847 of NZ_PPPD01000004.1, read as the reverse complement.
TCAGCCAAAGCGGCTAGCGATCCACGGCACGCTCTTCAGAATCCAGCAGCCTATGCCCTGCCCCCACAGCGGAAGGGGAGACGAGAAGAGGACGGCACGGTGAAGCGTACCGATGTTCCCCGCGAGCAGCTCAACGTGCGCATTCGGCCCGAACTCAAGCGGGCCGCTGCTGGGCTGGCTGGGCTTGAGGGGATGACCCTGGGCGATGTGGTCGAAGCAGCCTTGATCGACTACATACGGCAGCACCAAGGCGACGAAAAGAGTTAGCACCTAGCGAGCGCGCCGCCGTACTACCACATCTAGTACCCTGTGGCGAAGGAAGATACCAGAGCTTGACCTATAACCCCTTCTTATGTTATTTACGTAGAAGGGAGGTGAGAACATGCCAACGAAAGGAAGTGCGAAGTCCACCAGGACGACGAACCACGATGCCGGAACGGGCCGATTCGTGACCGATAAGAAGGTCAAGGACAGCCCCAAGACGACCGTTAAAATCACGAACAAGAAGTAGAAAGTAGGCTGGGAAATGAATCTGCACGACGGGCCGCGCACTCGACGCGGCCATCTTTTTTGTCACCACGTCAGAAGATCTCTGGGGTTTGCCAGGGGGAGAAGTGAGTAACCCCCGGCCTTGCAGTCGGGGGTTGTCTTTGGACGAGCTGGGAACGCTATGGGCCGCACGAGAGCTTCAGGCTAGGTGAGGATCAGTTTGATGATCTCCACCAAGAGCTTCACGGCGAGCAGGACGGCGGAAACCGCCCCAGCCCAGGCCGTCACCAGTCGAGCCGTCAGACGACGGCGGCCCTGCGTGGTATGCTGCTTGTGCTTCGTAGAGAATCACCACCTTTCAGTGGCCCCGGTGCGGAAACACCGGGGTTTCCTCTTGCTGAGGACACGCCCTCTACGTCCCACTTGTCATGCAGCCCGTCCGTAGACCTGGTTATCCTACCGCGCCCGAACGACGTTCGCGTCTCGTTTTGGCCGACCACACAGGATCTGATTGAAGCTCAGGGTCGCTGTGTCGGTTCGGCTCTGGGAGCTGCGCTGATGGTGCCCGGGCTTGCTTCCGAATGGTTCGACCAAGTGCTGCATGAGCTCTACACACCAGGCCTTCGCACGAGCTGAGAAACGATGCCCCACCCGTCTCCCTCTTCTCATAATGAAGAAAGTCAGCAAGATACAAGGCTCTCCATGAGCGCCTTCTCTCAGTGGGCTGTGTCTGTCAATCTTTCGCTATGCACGCTGTGGGAGCAGCCGGCCAGCCACCGGCACCAGCAATGCGCCCAGGGCCAGGACGCCGGCCACCACCATCAAGGCGACCTGCGGCCACAGCAGGGCCTGGAACCGCGGGAAGGCGAAGAACCACAGCCCACCTGTGGCGCACGCGGCCCCCAGGGTCAGCGTCGAAGCGGGGCGGCCGGTCACCAGGAAGTGACGCAGGGCCCAGGCCGAGGCCGTGGACGCAGCCAGCAGCCACAGCACCGGCACCAGCGAGCGCAGGGGGCCCGTCATCAGCGGCCCTCCCCGCCCAGGCCCGCAATGACGATCAGGGGCACATTGCCCCTGACCGTGGCAATCCGGGTGACGCTCTGGGCGGTCTCCGGCATCCGGAAGGTGCTGCCGAGGCCGCCGAGCAGGGTCTGGGCCAGGGTCGCCACCGACGGCCCGGACAGGGTCAGGTTGTCCCCAAGGGTGATGCTGGTGCCCTGCGTCCTGGCCGCCGCCGCGACGTTCTGGACGTACGTGTTCAGGGCGTTGGCGCTGTTCTGCGCCGCGTCGAGGGCCAGCGTCGGGGCCACCACCTGGATCTGGGCCGCGAGACCCTGGGTCAGGCCGCCGGGGTCACGGGAGTACGCCAGGGCGTCGATCGCAAAGATGGTGCCGTCTGCGGCGACATACCGCCGGAACTGCATGTCCACCCGGGCCAGGGTGGCCTGGATGGTGGCCAGCCCGACGAACGAGCCGCCGTCCGGGGTCACGGCCACCACCGGCACCGACCCGCCGCCCGGAGTCCGAATGGCGGTCATCAGGGTGGCCGGCACCTGTTGCAGGGGTGCAAACGGGCCGGTCGCACCGATGGTGGACGCCGGGATGCTGGCCTCACTGCCGAACGGCGTCTCGGCGGGAAGGGTCTCCCCTGCGCCGGAGCCGACCGCCGCAGCCGCCACAGCCGGGCGGGGCGCGCGCTCGTACACCACGCCACTGGCAAACCCTGCGGTGTCCGGAGGTGGAGGCGCGGTCACAGGAATGGTGTCCCGCACCGTGCTGGAGGACAGGGTGCGGACGGCTGGCATGGACGGGGCCTCGGCACCCCCGGTGAACCGCGGGCTGTCGGCCGACTCCGGGGCATCCCCAGGGGCGGGCATCACGCGCAGGGCACCGAAGGCGGCGTTGACGTCCGGAGCCTCGCTGGCGCGGGTCAAGGCCGCGCCCCCATGGGCTGGAGGCGCGGGCCGGGCCGCAGCGGTCGAGGGAGGGGCCGGCCGGGCGGCCGCGACTGGCCGCGCTGCCGGGGCCCGCGTGGGGCGTGCCGGGGTCGGGGCCCAGGGGAGGGGCCGGGGGTCAGGTGGGGCGCCGAATGAGCCCCCAGGAGGCGCAGCGGGAGCCGGAGGGGTGGGCGGTTGCGGCGCGGGGGCGACGGTCACCGGGGTGAAGAGGGCCGGCGGCGGTCGGTCGGCCCTCCTCACGCGGCGTTCCGGCACGACCGGTGGGGGGGGCGGACTGGCCTCCGTACTCAAGGGCTTGAACGTGGTCGTCGAGCGGGCCGCTCCCCCCACCAGGCCGCCCGTGATGGCGCCGGGTTCGCGACCGGTGCGGGTCGTCGGGCCGCTGGGGCCGCCCACAGGCGCGGCAGGCTGAGGGTTCCGGGCCGCCTGCTGGGTACGGAAGCGGGCCAGGGCCTCGCGGGACTTCACCAGGGCGGCCTCGGATTCGGCGGTGGGTGTGGCCCCTGTGGGTGTGGTGCGCTTCCCGGGGGCCACTGGCGTGGTCTGCGCGCTGGAGGCCATCTCCGGCGCGGCGGCCAGCCGGGGCAGGGCGTACACCGCCGTCAGGAGGGCCCCGGAGAGCAGCAGGCCGAGCATGCCGTAGAGGGGCGCCTTGCGCTTGTCGGCGACCCAGCGGCCCTCCGGTGTCCGGCGCATGAAGAGCAGGCGGCGCGTGGCCCGCCTGCGTTCCCGGCGCTGGGCCGCGCGCGACGAGGGCAGATCCAGCCCCTGCCGCAGGCGGCGGGTGGCGGCCACCAGCGCCAGGGCCAGCGGGGGGTTCCGGGCGTGGAGGGTCGCCAGGAAGGGCGGAAACTCGGCGCTGTCCGGCTCGGGGATCTCGCCCAGGCCGGCCCCGGCCACCCCAGGCTCGAAGTGCCGCTTCACGTCCAGCCAGGAGGAGCACGTCCCAGCGGGCCGCTCCCCCGGGGCGGCGCCCTCCGCCGCGTCCTCAGGGGAGGTGAGGGAGCGGGCCTGAGGGCGGGCGGCCTCATGTCCAGGCTGAGGATCGGTCATGCCCACATGCTAGCCAATTTCCTGATAGTTATGTTACTGTCAGGTCATCGGACGGCCGAGAGCGGCCTCCGGCACACCACCGTGGGGGGATCAGGCATGACCGCGACCGTCCAGGCATACACCACCTCGTTCGTCCTCCTCGCGCTGACCACCCTTGGCCGGGCCGTCGCTCAGGGCACGCCAGGCGGGGCCCCGACGGTGGGCACCACCCCGGAAGCCGTGTTCAAGACGCTGGGCTGCTGGGTGGTCAAGGTGCTCAGCAGCCCCGTCCTGGTGGCGGTGGCCGGGGGCGTGCTGCTGCTGGTGTTCGGCTGGGGCAAGATTTTCGGTGAGATGAATGCCTTCCAGTCCTTCAAGAACGGGATCATCGGCGTGGTGATCGTGCTGGTGTCTGCCGGCGTCTCCACCACGCTCTTCGGGGCGGGCTGCGCCTGAGGAGGGACAACCAGTGACCCACGACGCCGTTCGGCAGGGCCAGGGCCCGCTTCGCCACCGGTGTTTCATGACCAGCGGGCGATGCGGGTTCATTTCCTATTTCGACTTCTCCGACGTCCTGGTGATCGGAGGCACGTTCTACCTCTCCACCATGCTTGCGGCCAAGCTCTTCGTCAGTCCGCCGCCCAAGCTGCTGCTGACCCTGGGAATGGTGGCCCTGGCCTGGACGCTCAACTTCACCGTCAAGAAGCGGCTGTTGCCCTCCCCCGGCATCGTGGAGCACGCGGTCAACTGGTGGTTCGGCGGCATCGATGCCTATGAACCGGACGTGGACCACCACCCCGTGCCCCTGCTGGTGACGCGCGAACTGCAGGTCGGCACCGCCGTGACCACCGCGGCCAGAGCGCTCAAGCCCGGGCGGCCCGTGAGGAGGAAGCGTGGTGTTCACCCATCCGCACACGCCAGGGAACAGTAACGGCGGCGCAGGACGAAAAAACCTCAACACGCAGCTGGACTACTGGGATCTGCACGAGAACATCGTCATCCTCAAGGGCGGGCGACTCGTGTACGGGGTGTACTTCGAGCCCCCCTCCCACCTCCACTTCACCGAGGACGACCTGGTGAGGCGCCAGAGCACCCTGAAGAGTGTCTTTGACCTGGCCGTTCCCGACGGCGAGACCTTCCGCACGTACACCAGTCTGCGCGGCGCGCTGGAGGAGGAGATCCTCGACACCCGCCGCGCCGCCGAGGGCTGTCCAGATGGAGTGCTGAGGGCACTCACCCTCGCCCGCGCCGAGCTGCTGGAGCACAAGATCCTGAGTGGCGAGGTGGCCCACTGGCGCTTTTTCGCCACGGCGACGGTGACCCTCCCCGGGCGGTTCACCATCGACGAGCCGCCCAGCCCCCAGGAGCTCCAGCACGCCATCCAGACCGCGCAGGGCTGGCAGACCACCACGGTGGCGCAGCTCACGGCCGCAGGCTTCGCGGCCCGCCCCATGGGCCAGCAGGACGTCTTTTCCGAGATGTTTTCCTGGTTCAATCCCGGCTGGCCGGTGGCCCCCGCCTTCGTTCCGCAGGCCCAGCGCCGCGTGCACAGCCTGCGCCGGGGCCGGCCCGACCACCTGACCCTCACCCGGCAACTCGGCTGCACCCGGATCGACAACCTGCACGCGGCCGGCCCCATCCTGGGCGACCGGTACGTCGAGGTGCTGAGCCTGGGTCGCCTGCCGGAGTACACCGAGACGGGCTACCTGAAGCACCTCACGGATGGCCTGCACGGCACGGTTTACGTGGTGGTCGAGGCGACCCGGGAGAATGACTACGACGTCAGCACCGAGCTGGAGAAGAAAAAGGGCGACCTCTGGACGCGGGTGCGGGCGCCGGGCGTCATCCCCACCGGCAAGGCGGCCAACCTGCTGACCGAGGTCGAGGCCGCCCAGCGCCTGGAAGGGGTCGAGAGCCGCTTCGAGGCGGGGGTCAGCGTGGTGCTGATCGCGGGCAGCCCACACGAGCTGGAACGTCTGAAGCGGGTGGCGCGCGGCAACGTCACCCGGCTGAGGGGCGGCACGCCCATCAGCTACGGCTTTCAGTCCGTGGCCCAGTATTTCGCCCTGGCCCCCTTCAGCGGGTACCAGTCCGCCTTTCTGTTCCAGCCCTACACCGCCAACCTCATTGACCTGTTCCCGCCCGTGGCCCCCTGGAAGGGCTTTGAGGAGGGCGCGATCACCTTCCAGAGCCGCGACGGGTCGCTGGTGAAGTTCGACCTGTTCACCAGTCGTACCCGGACGGCCCACTTCGCCATCTTTGCCCCCTCCGGCAGCGGGAAGACCGTGCTGGCCCTGAGCCTGTACAGCGCCCACCTGACGAAATACCCCGACTCGGTGCTGGTGGTGTCCGACGCCAAACAGGATTTCGCGTACTTCTTCAGGGCCCTGAGCGACCACGCCATCATCAACTTCGGCTACGAGTCCGACACTCGGTGGAACATTCTCGACCTGCCCGCAGGCATGGAGGAGCCGGACGGCACGAAACTCTCGGCCCTGATCTCCTTCACGCGCCTGTTCGTGGAGCGGCCAGCAGACGCCAGGGCCGCGGACTACGAGGATGTGGCGATCAGCGAGGCGATGCTGGCGACCTACAAGCAGTTCCGGCACGAGGAGCGCCGGCCGCAGATCAGCGATGTGCAGCGCATGTTGAGCACCATCGGCACCTACACGGACACGGGCAAGACCATGGAGCTGCCGGTGCTGGACGCGGCCCGCAGTGTCGCCATCCGGCTGCGCAAAGCCCTGGGGTCAAGTCCCATCGCCCCTTTCGTGGATTGTCAGTCCAACACCACCATCACCGCGAGGCGCCTCTACCTCACCACCTGCGGGATTCCCGAGGACGATGAGCTGATGCGCCGCGTCGCCCACCACATCGTCAAGAGCGTCATGTGGAGCACGGCCAAGACCTACCCCCGCCACGTCAAGAAGTTCATTTTCATTGACGAGTTCGAACATCAGATCCAGACCGAACAGGAGGTGAAGGACATGTTGCAGATGCTGCGGGTGTTTCGCAGCTTTGGCGTCAGTCTCGGCATCGCCACTCAGGATCCGGCCGCCTCGGCCTCCTTCGGTGCCTTGAAGGACAGCTTCTCGCATCTCTTCGTTGGGGGCTACTCGAAAGGGGCGGCGCTCGGCACGGCGGATCGGCCGGGCGTGGTCGAGATCCTGGGGCTGCCCCAGGTCATGGCCACCACCTTACCGGAACTGAACACCGTGCAGGGCCGATACTCGGAATTCGCGCTGCTGGTTGGGGAGAACGCTGAGCGCCCTTCGGGGGAGCGGTCGGGCGACATTATTCGGCTGGAGGAGAGCACGCTGGCCCTGTGGCTCTTTAACAGCCATGCCCACGAGGTCGCCCGCAAGGACAGGTACGTCGAAGCGGCGGGAGGGGACGTGCTCCAGGGCGTCCGCACCCTGGTGAGCGAGCTGTCCGGAGGTGACTCATGAGACGCCGCGTGCTGGGCGTGATGCTCCTGGCCGGTGCCGGTCAGGCAGGGGCGGCCGGCTGGGAGGATCTGGGTGGGCTGCTGAATAAGGCCTGCAGTGTCAATACGGTCGGTGGCGTGCCCATCGACACCGGTGACAACCTGAGATGGGTCTGCCAGCTGCGCGCCATGCACCTCTTTATCTCGGACAACCTCATCAACGGGGACTGGTCAGGCTTTGCCCAAGACGTCATCGGCCGCTCCGCCAGCGACTACCTGAACCACCTCGGCGAATATCTGGGTGTCGGAGCCCTCAACGCCTCCACCGAGGAGCTGGGCGAGGCGCTGCGGGGCGATTACGCCACGTTTCGCCGCACCATGTACGGCGCGGTCGCCAGCATCATGAAGTCCCGGCGCGACGTGAACGAGGGCTCGGCCCGGGACACGGCGGGCGGGATTGCGCAGACGGCCATCAATGCCAATCCCACCCTGACTCTGAGCACCCGCGCGGCGCGGCTTCAGGACGCTCTGGACGCCACCCGGGGCTTGGATGCCGCCTACAAGGCCAGGAAGGCCCAGGAGGAAGCGGCGGGAGCGCTGGAGGCCAATACGGCACCGGCCCTGGCCAGCGCGGCCGCCGTGGTGGGCGTGCCGGGCCAGGAGGGCCGGGCCGACGCCTTCGCACGGGATGCGGCCACGGCGGTCAGTGCCCGCGAGGTGGCCGAACTGCAGGTCAGGCTGGACGCCGAACAGATGAAGCAGGACGCGACCTTCTCGGTGGCCCTGCTCAACCAGCTGGGCGAGCTGGTGCAGCAGCAGGTCATGACCAACACCCAGCTGATGCTGGAGCGCCGGAGTCGCGAGGAGGACATGCTGTCCGCCGAAGAGGAGGTCAACCAGGAACTCGAGGCGCTGGCCCAGGAAAACCTGGACGCCGCCATCGAATACGGCAAGGCGATCACCGGCGCCTACGCCAACGCCGAGTCTGTCCTGAGCGGAACGGAGGGCGGGCTGGACTTCGGGGAGGTGGTGCCGTGAAGTGGGTGGGGGTGATGGTGTCCCTCACGCTGCTGCTGGGCCTGTCGTTCGGCGGCGCCGCCGACGTCGAGGCGAACATCGACGCCACGCACCAAGCCGTGCAGACCTACGTGACCAGGAGCGTCGGCACGTTCGAACAGTTTCAGAACTTCACGCTGGGCAATCCGGGCCAGAAGCTACACGAGGTCGCCGCCCGCGCCAAGGCTGCCGGCCTGCCCGCCGTGGTGCTGGGCGTGGCCACGACCATCGCGCTGATTGGCTTCCTGCTCAGGGGCTGGGCCGTCGTGACCGGAGGGGACGGGGCGAGCAAGCGCGGCGTCTTCGTGCAGGTGGCGTTCGTGGCTGCCTTGCTCAGCGTCTCGTTCAACAACAGCGCCAACCTGAGTGTCAGTTACACGGCCATGACGAGCTGGGACAACGCCGTGAGGTGGAGCAACCAGAACTTCAGCGGGGCTATGGACGACAAGCTGCGGGAGTCGAGCGCCATCATGGTGGGCGTCCTGGGCAAGGTGGCCGTGACCGCCACGACCTTCGCGGCGCCCCAGCTGCGCGCCATCGGGGCGGTCTCAACGAAGGCCGCCCGCGGCGCCGTGCTGAAGACGACGGCGGCCAAGGCGGGTGGGGTCATGCAGAAGATCGGGGCGAGACTCACCTTCTCCCTGCTGTTCATGCAGGGCCTGGTCATTGCCTACGCCAACATCATCTTCATTTCTGGCCTTGCGGTGCTGCTGGGCATTTACCTGTTCCCGATCGGCGTGGCCCTCACGCTGTGGGGGCAGACGAAGGTGGTGTGGATGATCTTCGGCAGCTTTCTGTCGGCCTGGATGATCGCCCTCGCCCTGCCCCTGGTCACGTATCTGTCCATCGACAAGGTGTTCGTGGAGCCGGCGCGCATGGCGGCGCAGTACGAGCAGGAGCTGGGGGTGGTCGCCAAGATCAGCGGCACGCAATCGGTGCTCGTGGGCGAGCAGTTTGACAGCGCGGTGGACGACGTCACCACAGCCTGCGAGCAGCAGCAGGAGGCCGATCCCACCGTCTCCTGCATGTCCGACGGTGGCACCGGCCTGCTCAAGGGCGTGTGGAAGTCTGTGAACCGCACCCTGAACAGCAGTCTGGAGGTGTTCAAGCAGACGGTGGGCCGCCTGGTGGACACCATCGTGTCCCTCGCCATCCAGGTGGTCTACGGCGTCGCCTACTACATCTTCGCCATCGGGGCGATGTTCGCCCTCTCTGGGTACGTCACCAACGTGCTGGGGGGCGCGGCCACCAACCTGGGCAACGCGATCAAGGGGCGCGTCCCCTCCCGATGAGGCGCCTGGCCGCCCTCCTGCTGGCCCTGACGGGGAGTGCGCACGCTGCTCCCTATGACGACCTGCTGCTGGCGTTGGAGCGGGCGCAGCGCCGCATCCTGATCTTCGCCCCGAGCCTCTCCGATGTGGTGCTGGCCGAGGCGATCCGGCGCGCCCGGCTCGACCCCAACCGCACGGTTCAGGTGCGCGTGCTGTCCGTGCCGTTCTACACCTACCAGCCGAAGAGCGTGATGCTCTCGCTCGCGCTGGCCGGGGTGCCGGTCTACGAAGCCCAGGTGCCGTCCACGGAAGGGGTGGTCGTCGTGGACGATCAGGGGTGGAGGGGGGACGCGCTGGGCCGGCGGACCCACACGCCCCTCAGGCCCATGAGCCCGGGCGAGATCAACCGCTTCCTGGGCTGGTTCAGGGGCCGCCTGAGTGGGGCCAACGTCCTGACCCAGGTCGAAGCGTTCGAGCGACTCAGGAAGGTGACCCCATGACGGACTCCGACGGGACCGCCCCGGTCGTGCAGGGTGACGTTCCCCGCACGAACAGGCTGCCGGTACCCACCACCGCCTACACGGTGTTCCTGCTGATGCTCAGTCTGGGAGGGCTGAGCGTGGCTTTCGTTGATCCCAAGGGCCTGGTTCTGCTGGTCGTGGTGCTGGCCTACGCGGCCCATGTCCGCCTGCTGCTCACGGGCCGCGCCGAGCAGCGCCGCACGAACGAGCTGCTGGAGGAGCTGCTGGACGCCCCAGGCCCGTTCCTGCCCCGGCGCTCACCATGACTGGTGACGGTCAAGACCGCGTACTGGCCGACTACGAGCGCCTGCTCAGACTCCTGCCCACCGACATCCGGCAGGTGCTCCGGCCCGTCATCCACGACACGGAGGAGGTCAAGCTGCGCTTTGGCCTGCCCCTCAAGATCAAGCACCACGGCACCTGGCACAAGTACCCGGGAGTCGTGGTCGACCAGCACCACCTGACCGACTTCCGCAGCCGCATCGACGGGATCCGCGACGACAACCGCGCCGGAATCGACGGCACCGGCCACCGGATCAGCCGGGTGCCCAGCGCCGACGGGAAGGGGACGGACGGCTTCACCATCCGCGTGGCGCGGTTCTTCAGTGGGTTGGCGGCGTGGCTGCGGCCCTCCCTGCACCAGGCCCCGAGCCTGCTCATCGTGGGACGGGCGGGCAAGGGGAAAAGCACCATCCTGCGGGACGTGGCCCGCCTTCTGGGGGAGCAGTGGGACGCCAACGTGACGGTCGTGGACACGTCGAACGAGGTGGCCGGCGACGGGCGAATTCCGCACCCTGGCATCGGGGAATGCGACCGCTACTTCGTGCCGGTCAAGGCCCGGCAGCACGAGGTGATGCTGGAGGTCATCGCCAACAACAGCTGCCACATCCTCGTGATCGACGAGGTGCAGACCCGGGAGGAGGCCGAGACCCTGCGGCACCTGTCCGTGAAGGCCGAGGTCGTGGCGACGACCCACGGCGATGACCTCACGCACGTGGTCAGGAACGGGCCGCTGGGGGCGCTCTTTTACCCCACACCGATCTTCCGATGGGCGCTGCACGTCCGCGAGCTCGGGGTCTATGATCTGTACGATCTACGCGAGGCCGTCTGCGCCCTGCAGGCCGGTCGACCCCCTACCCCTGTGGCGTCGTGTGGGGCGCGCCTGCAGCCCGTGGAACCGGCCACGGTTCACTGACTGGAGGTGCACGGTGCGAAGGACACGGATCGCCCGGCTCCCACTGCTCAGCCTCGCGTTGGGTGGGTGCGGCCCCCAGGAACCGGATGACGCCACCATGGGCCGGGTCGTCCGCGAGCGGATGGGCGGGCCGACACCCATCTGCCTGCTTCAGTATGTGCACCTCGAACCGGCCGCGCGCCTTCCCGTGGATGAGGAGACGGCCCGGCAAGTGGTGGATCTGGGGTCGCTGGGCCTGGTTCAGGTCGAGCAGGCCGGCGAGGCGGTCGTGCTGCATGCCACCGCCAGGGCGCAGCCGTTCGTGCGAGGGGGCCAACTCTGTCTGGCGCAGTACCGCTCCGGCGAGCTGAAGTCCCTGGCCGACAGGACGGTGACGGCCGGCGGCCGGACGACGCTGGTGGCCCACATCACCCCGGTCGTCGAGCCGGCGCCGAACGTGCCGCCGCACTGGCTGGCCGGCCTCTCCAGTCTCAAGGCCATCCGGGGGATGACCGCCGAGATGGTCAAAACCAGCACGGGGTGGAGGGCCGTCAGTGACAGTCTGGACTGAGGATTCACACGGGGGGTGAACGGGTGGGGATCGTCTGGGCGGTGGTGGCCATGCTCGCGGCAGTGGCGAGGGCGGCCGTGTGGGTCATCGAGCAGGCCGCCGAGAACATGAAGGCACTACTCGTTCAGAGGTTCGAACGGCAGGCCACTGAAGACCAGGACGATGGCGACGACACGGATCCATGACCACCGCAGCGACCGTCTGGAGTGGGCACGCCACGCGGCGAACCCAACAGGTGTCCGGGTTTTTTGGATGCGGGATGTGCGTCCGGGGGCGACGGCGGCTCGCGCGGCACGTCCCCAGCAGCGGCCGGTACCCCCAAGGCAGGCCGGTTCGTGGCCTCCGGGATCGAAGCGACCATGTCCTCCGCGTGTGGCCGGGCATCCGTGTCAAGAGCGCACTGAACCACCGCGAGATGCGGAGTCCTCGCCGGACGGGCAGCCGCCGGAGAACAGGTCAGGGAGGGGCGCCGACCTGTTCTCCGGCCTGCGGCCTCCAGGATTCGGGAGGGCCTGTGCTGTCAACGGCGACCCCGCGAGGGGGGCGGCCAGAAGGCCGCACCGTTGACAGGCGAGCGCTGAAGCAGAAGTACAGATCAGGGGTAAGCAAAGCTGGGGCGGAGGGTTGGAGGCCAAGGAGCCGCCAGGGGGGGTACACCGGGAGGAGTTCCTCTGCTTTCCTCTCCCCTCACCCGCGCAGTGGCTGGGAGTCGCTGGAAACGATTGAATGACCTTTCGCCCGTCTATCCAGTGGAAACTCGGCCAACAAATCGCCAACAGTTCACCCACAAAGGCCCAGCGACTGGTACGGTCAATACCAGCTCAACATTCTGCAAAGGAGGCACTATGAAGAAGATTTCGGTCGCCATGCTCCTGATGCTGTTGAACACCTGGCCCATATCGCTTGCCCCTGGAGCGACGGCGCAGACATCTTCGGTGCTGACACCGACCTCTAAATTGGCCTGGGGATGGGGATGCCGGCCTATCTGTATCGACCGTGAAAGGATCCTAACCAAGCTGTCCATCGGATGAACGAGATTGAGGCCTTGACCGACGCCTCGTTCAGTCAGCGAGTGGAGGCTGGCGGAAACTGGGTGGTGTACTTCTGGTCGGCAGACTGCCGCCCCTGCGCTGTTGTGGAGCCTGTGATCCGCGACCTAGCCCAGCTGCATGCTTCAATCCTTCAGGTGGGTTCGGTGGATGTTGACAGCGAACTGCGGACGGCGCTGAGCAACCGGGTGATGGGTGTGCCCACAGTCATCCTCTACAAGGACGGACTACCGGTCGAATACCTCTATTCGACCTATCCACCCGTCGTTTACCACCAGAAAGTTGAGGAGCACCTGCTTCACCCTTAGCCATGACCACGGTTCTGATCCCTGACACCGAGATGCTGAGATCGCCCTCGATCTTTGAGCGATGGGTGCGGGATCTACGTCAGCAGAACTGCTCCTACGAGCAGATGGCGGCGCCCCTGAGTCGGGAACCGAGTGACATTGCCCAACTTCGGGCAGCCCGCTTGCTGGCCAACGTCGCTCAGGATCACCGGAGATTGCTGCACTCCTGCTTAACGACCTGTCTGCTGTCGGACGACTTGGCGATCTGTATGTACGCCAAAGCGTTGGTTGTGGAGTCAGATCTGTGGGACGAACACGGCAATGATGCCTTCGCAGGCCCGTCACTGGTGGACGCCCTCAGGCAGCTCAATCAACTGGCTCAGCGGGATGCATTCACCCTCGAGGCCACATGCCAGGTGTTGAATGTCCTGAGCCTGTTGAGCTTGGAGACCAGGGCGTATCAGGATGGTCAAGCGTTCGCCAGTGAAGGTCTCGTTTTGGCCGTCCCGCTTGAGGTGCATACTCTGTCGATCAATCTCCGCCTTAACCATGGGCTGGCGTGCCTCCGAATGGGTCAACTCGATCAGGCTCAGGCTGACTATCGCGCTGTCCTGAGCGATCCACATGCTGGGCCAACGGCTCGAATTTTTGCCATGCTCAACTCGTCGGCGCTCCATGCCATGCACGGCGAGATCAAGGTCGCCTTGACGCAGTTTGCGAAAGTTGAGGATCATCGTCCTGGGCATGCTGTTGCACAGGTAGGGACTCAATACATCCTGGCCCTGCGCGGTGAACTTTCGTCCGATGAAGAGATTATCCCCTGCCCCGACCACAACTATGACCGGATTACGCTGGCCCTTTCGTTGCTGCAAAGCGCAGAGCGCATGGGACGACGGACGTTAATCGTGGACGCTCTCGATGTTCTCAAGGCCTGGCGTCCAAGAGCTGAATCGCTGGTGCCCGTCGTCACCTGGGTGCAGACCGTCGCCCTCCTACGCCAGGGAAAACCGTTCCTGGCTGCGCAACGCATCGCTTCAGCCCGCCCCGTCCAGCCACTTTTCCAGGTACTCGTTCAGGCAGCCAAGCTGGACATTGCCCTGCACTTCGACGGGGTAGATCTCGAAGCCCCTGAGTTCCTGTCCCAAGAGCTTTCGGAGCAGCTGAGCCGGCTGGCGACCCGCGATGCCCGTGAGGGCGTCGCCGAACTGCTGATGTTGTGGCATCCATTGGCTTCGGCCTTTCTCGCGGTGTCACCCTATTCCACTCCAGAAATCATGGACGCGGCCCTGCCAGCGATCTTCGTAGACGGACGCCCAATTCAAATCTATGGACGGGCTGTGCCTTCGCGTTTGCCCTTCGTCCAAGTGACCCTTCAAGCGTTCGGCCTACCCTCCGAGATTGGTCGTGATCAGTCTGCTGAGCTCACGCGCCTTGACGCCGTCACCGTAATTTCATGGGGAAGACTCACCCGGCGCCTGCCCATCCTGCCGCCGGCCCTGTTGATCTATCACCTCATGCGAACTGGTGAAAATGCGGGGTCATTTTGGACGGCGGCGGCACGGGAACTCGCCCGAACTAATGGAACAATACCGACCACCCTGGGAAGTCATCTACGAAGCCAGCGCTCCAAGCTCCATAAACTTCTGGATCAACTCCTTCAGGGCGAGCTTTCCGCCAAGCAGTTTAAGCGCCATCTGGCCACCATTTAGGAGTCGCATGCCTAGTCTTGAGGATTACGTCCACGCCCGACTCGACGTGCTGGCTCGTTTGCGCCAAGGGGCCAGTCAGAGCGAATTGACATATTACGCTGGGGTAGAAGATTCGTATCGGAGATTGCTCGAATCTCCGCAGGGTGAATCACCTACCCTAAAGCACCGGCTCAGCCGGATTCTGGAGATGATCGCCCGTCTGGAATACGAGATGCGACAACCTCAGTTAGGGCAATACTGGCATACCTGGGCCAGGGAAGAACTCGCTCTGCTTCGCGGTCGGGCTGTTAAATTGGCCGGAACAGAAGGCCTCACTTTTGATGACTCTGCTATCACCTTGACTGACGACGATTATCGACTTCAAGACCTCAGGGAATCTCTAGAGACGCGCCTGGAAGAGATCGAAAGTTTATCTAGTCTGATCCGGTCAAAAATTGAAAAAAGTGGTACTAGCGCTGCTTGTCAAAGATTAGAAGAGATTAGAGAGGAAAAAGCGCAGATTGAGCAGCAATTGAGGAGCATTATGCAGAACAATGAATCATATTCAAGGTGATTTGAAATCATTGCACAAAGCAGTCTGTGAAAATGATTCTCCGATGTAATAGCTGTTTTGGCGCGACGCGTTGCTCTAATTTTCATTTAAAAAAGCAACTAATTTCATTATAGAAGTATGTTTTTGATTGTTTTTATCCGAAAATATATATTTGAAGGTTGATAGGGGAAGCGATAAGAGTGAAGAGTCGGCTCTCGAGGAGATGAGTTGCCAGCTGGTGAATTTCAGTGTACTGCGTCAGCCAACTTTAGCAACGTGCGATAACCGTTTTTTGAACCTGTTGGACATATGTTGGTGACGTGCCAGGGTCGTGTTGGTGAGCGGCCCGGTTCCCTCGGCTAGCCTACGGCCAAGCACGGCCTGTGCGGTTGAAATCAACAGCCATGCCGAAGGCGATGGGGGATGGGCACAATGTTATCAAGGTACGTCAAGATCTTGAGATCGGAAACAGTCACCCCGCGACTCATGGCCCCGAAGCGCTCAAGTCAATCGCGGCCGCCCATGAAGTCGGCCGATCTGCTGATCCAACTATTGGCTCGAGCAGTGCAACTTCACGATTATTCAGGTCAAGTTGAGCCCGAGGCTCCCCTCTGTCACGACCGGCTAGCGCACCTGTCAGCGCAGTTTGATCGGGCACACGAGCGGGCGCTGGCGCTCGGACTCCCCGTGCGTGCGCGCCAGGACGTGTGCTGGGCCAACCGCGTGTATCAGGTGGTACTGACCGATGACGGCCTGGAGTATCAGCCCCGGTCTAGCTGCTGACGCTGCGGGCTGAGAGAAGCGGCTGTGCCCGACCGGGGACATTCACAGGGATCGGTTGGATCCCCTTTCCACTGGCCCAGGCGAATATTCATTCCGACCGGGCTGAGGCCGCGACCCACCTACGGCAGGGTGACGGGCGAGTGCACCCCACCGTCAGGCCGGGGCAGTGCGAACAGCCGCAGGCGCTGGCGATCCAGCGGCCGACTGCCCCGGGCAGGCGCATACAGCACCTGCTCCAGCTCGCGTAAGGCCTCAGGCGTGAGGTAGGTATACAGCTGCATCTCGCTGTAGGCTTCCGTGTCAATCAACGCCTTATAGAGCCGGCGCAGCGCAGCGAACGCGTACCCATCGTGTTGCGCCAGCACCAGGATCGCCTCGTCGCCTCGCCGGTAAACGATCGAGCGCTTGCGGGCCGTCAGATCCAGACTGATCCCCTGCGCTTCGAGCCGCTGCCCCACGTCTCGCAGGCAGACGGCGTTCATCAGACCGTCGTCCGTCGGGGTAAAGGCCCCGGCCAGACCGGCCAGCCTGCGGCCCTGATGAAGGAGGTAGAGCACCGGGCCGAGGGCGGTGTCTCGCTCGGCGCAGACCTTCCGGCGCCTCGCATCCACGAGTAAGGCGGCGTCGTAGCGCCTGGCGGCCTCCGCCGTGAGCAGCGCGCCAAATCGCTTGATGTCCTGCGCCAGCGGGGCGAAGGCGGCGGTGCGGTAAACCTTGATCGGGTCGGCCATAAGGGTGAGGGTGTCCATCGTGCACCCGTGTCGAAGGTGCCTCGATGCACAGTCTTAGGGACTGTACCATCTGCCGTCCATGACCTGGCTCTGTGCTGTGTCATCCTCACCCAGAGCGCGGGCGCGGGCTGTCATCAACGATTCCCGGCGGATGACGCTCTTCCTGCCCAGATCCTGCGCGCCCACACCCAGGGCCAGGCCTGGACTCAGGACATCGCCCACATCGTTGCCTGCGTCATGCACGACGTCCAGCACGAGGCGGCGCTGGGCGCCCAGGTACATGCGCCGGCCGCAGTGGTGGTGAACTGTCTGCGGAACCGCGGACTGCTGGACGCGCTGCGGAATAGTGCGGCGACGCAGGCGGGGAAGCGGTCGAGAGCGGCGTGAACCAAGGTTGGTTCTCCGTGAATATCACCGTCGAGGTGCTGCAATGAACCGCCCCTGGCCTTCCGCCCCCACCGGCGAACCCCACGACCCACGCGCTCAGCGGGTGGGTCAGCGCCGGGCAGCGCCCGCAGGGGACGAGCCGTAGATACCTGGCCTCTTTCGTCCAGGGGAGTCCAGATGTCCCGACCGGGACTGTTGATCACCAGCCGGCCACCCGGCGCCGCAAGCCCTCGTCACTCCACTTCGCGTAGATTCTCGCCGTCTCGAGCGCCGAGTGCCCGAGGTGCCGCGCCACGTCATCCAGGGACGCGCCCTCGCGGGTCAACCGCGTGCCGGCGTAATGCCGCAGGGCGTGGTGGCCCCGGTACGGCACCGCCGCCCGGACACAGAGTCGCTGGAGCCGCTCGACCGCCGCCGGGTAACTGCCGCCGATCACTTGTGCCTGCCTGGGCAGATTCTGCAGCGCGCCGATCAGGCTCTCCCCCACCGCGACCCGCCGCTGCTTGCCCCCCTTGCCGTGCCGGACGGTCAACTCCCGCGCGTCCAGGCGCACGTCGTCCCAGGTCAGGGCCAGGGCCTCACTGACCCGCAGGCCCCCGTGGGCACACAGCAGGAGTAGCGCCCGCATCCGGGGATCCGCCGCCGCGACCAGGGCCTGAACTTCATCGTGTGTGTACGGGACGCGCTTTTCCCAGGCGGCCGTCTTCTCCCGTACGGGTTTGACGTCGGCGAACGGCGCGGCTTCGGTTGCTCCCGCCCAGCGCAGCGCCGAGTACAGCAGCCGCACGCCGGCGAGCTGCACGCGGGTGCTCGACGGGCTAAGCCCCTCTGCTTCGACTGAGCGCACGAAGCGCACCCCGTCGCTGGAGGTGGCCCGCAGCAGGTTCACGGCCTGGGTGCCCGCGTAGTTCAGGTAGCGGTTGACCGCCCAGCGGTAGGCCTTCAGGGTGCGGGGACTGGTCGCCGTGCCGCTCGCGCCGTGCAGGGTGAGGTACGCCTCGGTCACGCCCCACAGCGCTTCCCCGTCCTGATCTCGGCTCGCCTCCGCTGCCCGGCGTCTCCTCTCTTCAGGGTTGAGGTCAGTCCACCCCCGGGCGCGGTCGAAGGCCCGCTCTTGATACCGTTCGATCGTCATCCCCATACCCCCTAGATAACATACATTAACTATGGGGTATGCCTGATATCGGCCCCCACTCTCCTTGCAGCAGATGTCTACAGAGGTTCTGGTAAGACCGATTACCAGAAGGATCGGGAAGGAACCGGGCAGATCTGGGGAAGGAAGACGAGGAGTGAGTCTAAACATCAGAATCATGAATCTCAGGCTCGAAGCCATGAAAGGGTCAGGCCGGATTCGTTCGGTTCGTTCGTTTCGTATACTGAACCCGGAGGCCCCATGACCGCACCCTTCCTACCCACCCCCGAAGACACCCGCGCCGCCCGCGCCCACCTCGAACAACTCCGTACCCAGACCGTCGGAATGTCTGAGCGCCTCACCGCCCTGCTCAGCGACGTGCTCACCCCCCTCGCTGCGGGCAAGGCTGTTCAGGTGAACGCCCTGGACGCCGAGATCACCACCCAGCAGGCCGCTGAGCTGTTGAACGTCAGCCGCCCGTACGTCGTCAAGCTCGTCGAGGCCGGCGATCTCCCCCACCGCAAGGTCGGCCCCCGCCGCCGCCTGCACCTCGAGGACGTCCTCGCCTACCGCGCCCGCCTGGACGCGTCCCGGCAGGCCGCGCTCCAGGCACTGGCCGACGACCTGCAGGACATGGGCCAGGGTTGACCCCCGCTCCACCGATTGTTCTCTGCGACGCCTGCGTGCTCTACCCCTCGCTCATTCGCAATCTACTGATGCACCTGGCCGTGTCCGGACTCGTCGCCGCTCGCTGGACGGACGAGATCCAGGACGAATGGATTCGTAACCTGCTGGCCGCTCGGCCCGACCTGAGTGCCGAGCGGCTCCAGCGCACCCGGCGGTTCATGGAGCAGGCGGTTCCGGACGCCCAGGTGACGGGGTACGAGGGCATTGTCCCGTCGCTGTCGCTGCCGGATGCTGACGACCGGCACGTCCTTGCGGCCGCCATCCATGCCGGGGCCGAGTTCCTCGTGACCTTCAATCTCAAGGACTTCCCAGTCGCTGCCCTGCACTCCCTGGACGTCCTGACTCCGGATGGCCTGGTGTGTCGTCTCCTGGACAGCAGTCCGGAGGCGACCGTGGACGCCGTGGAAGGGTTAAGGATCACGCTGAGACAGCCGGCCTACCCACCGGCCGAGTTTCTGGAACGGCTGGAGCGGGTCGGTCTCCCTGAAGCGGCGCGCCGATTGCAGACCCACCATGACCTGTTGGCGGACGACCGCTGAAAGTACCCGCTACGTCTCCCCTCTTCAGGTGCCAGATTCTGCTGCCCGTCGTAGATAGCTGTGCGTGACTTCTGCCTGGATGAGCGTGCAGACTTTTGCGCCAGCACAATGATGCACTTCTGACATTATGCACAGCTGAAAATATAATGGAAGCGAAATTCGTCGTCTCTATCAACAATCTATACGTGTGTATATAATTCTGCACAGCTGAAAGAATGTACTTTCAGTGGTCTGCCCGGGCGTCAGTGTGTACAGTTGAAGCATGATCATCACGGTTGCCGGATTCAAGGGCGGGGTCGCCAAGACGACCACCGCCGTCCACCTCGCCGCCTACCTGCAGGCCCTGGGGCCGACGCTGCTCGTCGACGGCGACGCCAACCGCAGCGCCTCGCTCTGGGCCTCGCACGGGGGCCTGAATTTCACGGTCGTCCCCGAGGCCCAAGC
This sequence comes from Deinococcus koreensis, assembly GCF_002901445.1. Classification (NCBI taxonomy): domain Bacteria; kingdom Thermotogati; phylum Deinococcota; class Deinococci; order Deinococcales; family Deinococcaceae; genus Deinococcus; species Deinococcus koreensis. The sequence goes on along the minus strand of NZ_PPPD01000004.1, from coordinate 38,068 downwards.
GATGAAGCACGCGAGGCAGTTCGAGCACATCGTCATCGACACCGGCGCGCGCCCGAGCGGCGACGAGCTGCGCGACCTCGTGGGGGGCTGCGACCTGCTCGTGCTGCCCACCAACCCCGAGGCGATGAGCCTGGACGCCTTGCTCCAGACCACCGAGGCGTTGCAGAACCTTGGAGGTCAGTACCGCATCCTGCTTACCCTGGTGCCGCCCAGTCCATCACGGGAAGGAGAGGAAGCCCGCGCCCTGTTGGAAGGGGAGAGGTTGCCCGTCATGCGCGCGGCCATCCGTCAGACCTCAGCCTTCCGTCATGCCAGCGCGCAGGGCGTGCCGGTGTACGCCATCAAGGGCTCGCGCTCGGCCAAGGTGGCCTGGTGGGACTATGAGCGTGCGGCCGCGGAGATCGTCACGGCGGTAGGGGAGAGGGCATGACCGGCAGCAAGTTCTCCGGCCTGAAAGCGATGCGCGATCGGCGGGCTCAAGAAGAGGACGATCAGGCCTCAGCGCTCACGCCCATCCTTGAGGAGCCCCGCCGGAAAGTCGGGCGACCGCCAGGCAAGCGCTCGAATCCGGAGTACCAGCAGGTCACCGTGCTGCTGCACGGACAGACGTATCTGGAAGCGCGCAAACGGCTGCTGGACGAGCGCAAGGAAGTCAGTGACCTCATCAACGAACTGCTGACCGAATGGTTAAAACGCTGAAAGTATAGAATTATGCACAGGTGAAATGGTATACTTTCATCCAAGACATTCTAGATGAAGTGTGAGCGTGTGCAAGAAAGTACGTTACGGTCTGCGATCCCCAGGCGCGCCGGTCGGTTCGCGCTCACCGCCGCGTAGCTGCGAACCTCCTCGGTCGACCGCTGCTGCCCGGAGAGGTGATGCACCACGTCGACGGCACCTCGCTGAACAATGACCCAGAGAACTGACTGGTACTTCGCAGCCACGTCATCACGCGTCTCTGGAGGGATACCTCCGCCGAGTACGACGCGGCCAGCCCACCCTGTTTCCTGCACTCCTGGAGGCCTGTCGTCAAGGGATCGAGGGTACCCTCTTCCAGTACGTGGCCTCAACGGAGTTCATATGTCGGTTGGTGTCCCCCGTTGTCATTCATCGATATCCCGCCCTGATCCCTTCTCACGCCCCGTCTTGACACTCGACCTGTAAACGCTTACAGTTGACGCACCGATGGAACCGACAATCAAAGACGTGTCGAGGCGAGCGAACGTCTCGACGGCCACCGTGTCGCGTGTCCTGAACGGAGAACGCTGGGTGGCCGAGGCCACCCGAGAAGCTGTGCTCAGAGCCGTGCAGGAACTGAACTATAAACCCAACGCCGTCGCGCGCAGCCTGATAAACGCGCAGACCAAGACCCTGGCAATCCTCTTTCCCAAGGTCTCAGACATGTTCTCCGGCACCGTGCTGAGCGGAATAGAAGACGCCGCGCAGGCGCAGGGCTTCAGTGTGATCGTCTGCCGAACCGGTGGGGGCCGTGAGCGCACCCTGGAGTACCTGCAGGTACTCGCCGAGAAGCGGGTGGACGGCATCATCTTCGCCAGCGAAGTGCTGCGTGAGGAATACGCCGCCTTCATCCGCCGCCTGAACATCCCCCTGGTCGTCCTGTCCGGCGAGACCCAGGACGCCGCCATCCCCACCGTGCGCTGTGACGACCACCAGGCCGCCTATGCGGCGACCGGCTACCTGATCGGCCTGGGTCACGAGCGAATCGGCATGCTGTATGGTGGCGCGCACGAGACGCCCGAGCAGCACGGCCGCCTGCAGGGCTTCTTCGAGGCCCACCGTGACCATGGCCTGGCGGTCGACGAGGCGCAGGTGCTGCTGCAGCCAGGCTTCGCATTCAAGGACGGCCTGGAAGGCGCCCACACCCTGCTGGGCCGCCCCCTGAACCTGAGCGCGCTGTTCGCCAGCAGCGACGAACTGGCCCTCGGCGTGATCTCGGCCGCCTACCAGCGCGGCCTGCGGGTGCCTGACGATCTGAGCGTCATGGGCTTCGACGACCTGCCGCTGGCCGAGATGAGCGTCCCCCCGCTGACGACCGTGCGCCAGCCGCTATACGGCATGGGCCGGCGAGCCGCCACGATGCTGCTCGACCACATCCAGAGCGTCCAGCCGCTCGCCGGGAGCGCCGTGTTCCCGACCACCATCGTCGAGCGCCGGAGCGTGCGTCGGCTGTGAAAGGTCTCCGTCTTCTTAACTTGGCCTGTAAGCGTTTACATGGCGGAGCATTCCGTCCTCCACACGCTTTCCCACTCCGCAGGAGTCTCCCATGACCGATCAGCTCGCCCCCGCCCCCCTGACCTCCAGGCGCCCACGACCCGGGGAGCCGTGGTGGAAACAGAGCGTGATCTATCAGATCTACCCCCGCTCCTTCTCTGACTCCAACGGCGACGGGATCGGTGACCTCCAGGGCATCCGTGACCGGCTGGACTACCTGCAGACCCTCGGCGTGGACGTGCTGTGGCTGTGCCCGGTCTACCCCTCGCCCAACCGGGACGGAGGTTACGACATCAGCGACTACCGGGGCGTCGCGCCGGAGTTCGGCACGCTGGACGACTGGAAGGCGCTGGTAGCCGACCTGCACGCGCGGGACATGCGCCTGATCATGGATCTGGTCGTCAACCACACCTCGGACGAGCACCCCTGGTTCCAGCAGGCCCGGGCCTCAAAGGACAGTCCCTACCGCGACTACTACCTGTGGCGGCCCGCCCGGGAGGGCCGGGAACCCAGCAACTGGGGCTCGCACTTCGGCGGCCCGGCCTGGACGCTGGACGAGCCCAGCGGCGAGTACTACCTGCACCTGTTCTCGACCCACCAGCCGGATCTCAACTGGGACAACCCCCGCGTCCGCGCCGAAATTCACGACATGATGCGCTGGTGGCTGGATCTGGGCATCGACGGCTTCCGCATGGACACCATCAACATGCTCTCCAAGCCGCCGGCCTTCCCGGACGCCGCCGCCCGGGCCGGCGAGAGGTTTCCCGTGGCCTCCGAACATTTCATCCATGGCCCGCGCCTCTTCGAGTACCTCGCGGAGATGAAGGCCCAGGTGCTCGACCACTACGACGTCATGACGGTGGGGGAGACGCCAGACGTGACCCCCGAACATGGCTTGGCCTTCACCAACGCCGAGACCGGGCCGCTGAGCATGATCTTCGCCTTCGAGCTCATGCACCTCGACGCCGGGCACGCGCAGACCCAGCGAAAGTGGACGAAGGTGCCCTGGAGTCTCGCGGAGCTGCGGCAGATCACCACCCGCTGGCAGGCTGGCCTGCACGGCGTCGGGTGGAACAGCAACTTCCTGTCGAACCATGACGTGCCGCGCCTGGTCTCGCGCTTCGGCGACGACGGCGAGTTCCGCCTCGCCTCCGCGACCCTCCTGGCCACCTACCTGTTCGCCCTGCAGGGCACGCCGTATATCTACCAGGGCGACGAACTCGGCCTAACCAACGTGGCGTTCAGCGACATAGGCGAGTACCGCGACATCGACACTTTGAATTACTACCGGGAGCAGGTGAATGACCTGGGCCGTCCACCCGCCGAGGTGCTGGCCGAGATTCACGCCAAGGGACGCGACAACGCCCGCACGCCCATGCCCTGGACAGCGGAGCCGAACGGGGGCTTCACCAGCGGCACGCCCTGGATCGCCCTGAACCCCACCTACGGGCAGATCAACGCCCAGCAGGCCCTCGCGGATCCCGACTCCATCTACTGGTACTACCGCGACCTGATCCGGCTGCGTCACACGTACCCGGTGTTCGTGGACGGCCGCTACGACCTGCTGCTGCCCGATCACCAGACGGTGTTCGCCTTCACTCGCACCACCGACGACGAGCAGCTTCTGGTGCTCCTGAACTTCGGCCGGGAGGTCTGCGAACTGGACTGGCCCGGCCCTCCACCTCTGCCCACTATCCAGCTGCTGCTGGCGAACCTGCCCGGCGCGCAGCCTCCCCAATCCACGCTGACCCTCCGCCCCTACGAGGCGCGCCTCTATCACACGCGCACGCGGGCAGGTGATGGCTTGGAGTGAAACGGCTCGCCTGCCTGCCCGCCACCCGCCATACCCCGCCCGCCTGACGGTGGTGGGGATCCCCGATCACGCCCCCGATTGTCCCAAGGAGACCGACCATGTCCAAGCCCCACCCCACCATCCGCCGCACGTTCCTGGGCCTCAGCCTGCTGCTGCTTGGGGCCGCTTCCAGCGCCTCGGCCGTGACCGAACTCGAGTTCTACGTCGGCAACAAGGGCATCGACACCTGGAAGGCGCTGTTCGCCGCCTTCGAGAAGCAGAATCCCGACATCAAGGTCAACCTGGTGGTGCCGCCGGACTTCGTGGCGGTTCTCAAGACCCGCATCGTGAAGAACAAGCTGCCCGACATCGTGGCCATGGGCGGCGATACCAACTTCAAGGGCTTCGCCGAAGGTGGTGTATTCAAGGACTACGCGGCCGACCCGCTGCTGAAATCAGTCAAGCCAATCTATATCCAGCAGATCCAGTCCATCGTCGGGGGCAAGCAGGTCTACGGCATTCCCTATACCGCCAACACCATCGGGCTGATCTACAACGCCGACAAGCTCAAGCAGCTCGGGCTCACCCCCCCTAAGACCTACGCGCAGTTCATCGCCGCCCTGAAAAAGGCCAGGGCGGCCGGCCAGACGCCGCTCACGCTGACCCTGAAAGACGCCTGGGTCACGCTGCCCTTCATGAACGCGATCGCCGTGAACACCGTGCCGGCCACCTTCGCCGCACAGAAAAATGCCGGAAAGGCCACCTTCAAGGCCGCCTACAGCGGGGTGGCCGACAAGATGCTCGAGATCGCCGGCTACGCTCAGAACGACCCGGCCGGCACGAGCTTTGCCGACGGCACCGCGGCCTTCGCTCGGGGCGGCAGTGTGTTCTACATCCAGGGTGACTGGGCGCTGCCGGACATCCTTGCGGCCAACCCGAAGATCAAGCTCGGTATGGTGCCCTTCCCGGCGACGAACGGGGCCAACACGGTCGTCTCCTCGGTCGATCTGCTGCTCGCCTCCGCCAAGGACACCCGTCACCCGGCCGAGGTGGACAAACTGCTCAAGTTCCTGACCAGCAAGGCGAATGTCACGACCTACCTGAGGGCTGTCAACGCGCCCTCGGTGCAGGTCGGCACGGTGCCCACCGACCCGATCCTCTCGGCCATGAAGGCGCCGTACTCCAGCGGCAAGATCGCCGGCGCGCCCTTCAACCTCTTCCCGCCCGGCCTGAACGCCGAGACCTTCTTCCAGGCGTACCTGCAGGACAAGAACAAGGCCAAGCTGCTTGACGGCCTGGACAAGACCTGGACGGACGTGGTCAGGCGCAGCAACTGAGCGAATCAGACGGCCGGGGACGGCCCTGACCTGTTCCCGGCCCGGAGGGCACTATGAGCGCCATTTCCAGAGCGGAGGTGTCCAGCACCTCTCCGCCGCTGCGCCGCCGCCGGCGCGGCAACCCCACCTACCTGCTGATGGCCCTGCCGGCCGTGGTGCTGTTCTTCGTCTTCCACACCTACCCGGCCATCCAGGGCATCCTCTACAGCTTCACGAACTTCAAGGGCTACGGCGACTTCGACTTCGTGGGTCTGCGCAACTACCTGCAGATCTTCCAGGACGAGCGCGTGCTGGCTGCCTACCGCTTCACCTTCGGCTTCGCCGTGCTGGCCACCGTGCTGGTCAACGTCATCGCGCTGACTGTTGCCATCGGCCTGAACAGCAACATCCGCTTCCGCAACCTGCTGCGGGCGGTGTACTTCCTGCCGAACATCCTGAGCGTGCTCATCGTGGGCTTTATCTTCAACTACCTGTTCGCCAACCTCGTGCCGCAGATCGGCCAGGCGCTGGGGGTTGCCGGGCTGTCGAAGAACATCCTGGGTGACCCGGGGCTGGCCTGGACGGGCATCCTGTTCGTGGCGGTGTGGCAGGCGGCGGCCTTCAACATCATCCTGTACCTCGCGGGCCTGCAGACCATCCCCTACGACCTGTACGAGTCCGCCGACATCGATGGTGCGGGCCCATGGCAGAAGTTCCGCAACATCACCTTCCCGATGATCGCGGCCTTCTTCACCATCAACATGGTGCTGGCCATGAAGGGCTTCCTGCAGGTCTTCGACCAGATCGTGGCGCTGACCGGGGGCGGGCCGGGCACCTCCACCGAATCGGTGTCCCTCCTGATCTACAAGGGCGGCTTCGACGGCGGGCAGTTCGCCTACCAGTCGGCCAACGCCGTGATCTTCCTGATCGTGCTGGTCGTGGTGTCGCTCGCCCAGACACGGTTTCTCCAGCGCCGGGAGGTGGAGGCATGAACGAAGCAGGCAAGCGGCCCAGCACGCTGATCACCGTCCTGCTGTTTCTGGGCGCCCTGAGCATCCTGTTCCCGCTGTACCTCGCGGTGGTGACCGCCCTCAAGACCCCGCAGGAGGTCGCGGCCTCGGTGTTTGCGCTGCCCACCTCGCTGCGGTGGGAGAATTTCAGCGAGGCCATCCGGCTCACCAATTTCTTCACGGCCTTCCGCACCAGCGCGTTCGTCACCGTCTCGGTGGTACTCCTGACCCTGCTGACCAACTCGCTGGTAGCCTACGCCATCGCGCGCAATCAGGATAAGCCGCTGTTCCGATACCTGTATTACTACTTCATCAGCGCGCTGTTCATCCCATTCCCGATCATCATGCTGCCGGTCGTCAAGCAGACCAGTGCCTGGGGCATGGACAACCCGGTCGGCCTGATCTTCCTGTACGTCGTGTACGGCCTGTCGTTCAACATCTTCGTGTACGTGGGCTACATCAAGTCCATTCCGCGTGAAATCGAGGAGGCCGCGCTGATCGACGGCGCGACCACCTGGCAGACCTTCTGGAAGATCATCTTCCCGCTGCTCTCGCCCATGAACGCCACAGTGGGCATCCTGACCTGCCTGTGGGCCTGGAACGACTTCCTGCTGCCCCTCGTGATCATCAGTGACCCTGAATTTGCCACCTTGCCGCTGGTGCAGTACATCTTTCAGGGACAGTTCAGTACCCAGTACAACCTGGCCTTCGCGTCCTATCTGATGACGCTGGCCCCCATGGTGATCGTGTACCTGCTCGCGCAGCGCTGGATCATCTCCGGCGTCACGCAGGGCTCAGTCAAGGGCTGAGGCCCATCGGGACTTCCAAGCTGGCGTCCCGCGACAGTGTCGGGACGCCAGCAGTCACACTCCGGGAAGTAATCGGATCCATGACTCGACTCACGCTGGACGTCAGGATGCTTTGATGCCTTCCAGTCTAATGCCGGTAACCTTGCCTCAGGAGCGACGCTCCCTGCCAGCCAGACAGCGGCAGCGAGGCACTGGATGTGACCTGAGGTAGATCCTGTGAGGCACAACGGCCGGGAACCTGGGCCTCCACGTGCTAAATCCAAGATGGTGCTGCGCCCACTGGGATGTTCCAGAATGGCGCTGGAAGCTTTGTGCCTCACAGCTCTACGAGTCTGATCCTGACAGGGGGCACTTCTTTCAGTCCCTGTAAGGATTGATCGCTCCATACGACGCGTGGGAGAAGCTCAGGTAAAGCCTTTATGCGCGAATGTTCTCCACACGATTGATCGCACCGAACCGTCAACATACCTTGACTTTCATAGGTGAGTGACTGTACACTCACTCTATGGCCGCCGTCCCCTCCCTGTTGTCCACCTCGGACGCCCGACGCGACACCGTCATCGACAGCGCGGTCATCGTCTTCTCCCAGGCCGGCTACCTCGGCACTCCCGTCAGCGCCGTCGCCGCTCAGGCCGGCATCTCCACCGCCTACGTCTTCAAGCTCTTTCCCCGCAAGGAAGACCTCTTCGTCGCCGCCCTCGACCGCTGCTTTTCCCGCGTCCAGGCGGCTCTAGAAAGCGGCGCCATCCACGCCGAGGTACAGACCCCCGACGCTGTCCTGGCGGCTATGGGCCAGGCTTACGCCGAACTCATCGGCGACCGCTCCCTGCTGATGCTCCAGGTGCACGCCCAGTCGGCCGCCACCGTCCCGGAGATCGCGGCCGCGCTGCGCGCTGGGCTGGGCCAGGTGACCACCTTCGTTCAGAGCCGTTCTCAGGCTCCGGATGAGGCGGTGCAGCGGTTCATCGCCTACGGCCAGCTGTGCCACCTGATCACGGTCGCGGGGCTTGATGAGACCGTCGCCGACTGGGCGCGCGTGCTGACCAGCGGCATCCGACACATCTGAAAGGAGGGAAGACAAACCACGATCTCATTCCCGTATCAAAGAGTGAGTGATCAGTCAATCTATCTCATACGCTTCTTTCCCTCCAGGAGTTCCCCATGACCGCAGCACACCTGACCGCCTCCACCCCATCCCTCACCGAAGTCGTCTTGCCCGGCCTGGTGGAGCCCGCCGGCCTGCAGCTCCGGCAGCGTCCCCTTCCGGTGCCCCAGAAGGGCGAGACGCTCGTGCAGGTCGAGGCCACCGGCATCTCGTTTGCCGAACAGGGGATGCGCCGGGGCCGCTATCCCGGCCAGCCGAAGTTTCCCTTCGTCCCCGGCTACGATCTCGTCGGCGTCGTCAAGGGGGTGGGGCCGGGCGTGGATCGGGCGCTGCTCGGCACGCGCGTCGCGGCCGCCACCAAGATCGGCGGCTGGGCCACCCACGCCCTGGTGCCCGCCGCCGATCTGGTGCCCGTGCCCTCCACGCTCGATCCGGCCGAGGCGGAGACCGTGATCGTCAACGGGGTCACCGCCTGGCAGATGCTCCATCGCCACGCCCATACCAGGAGCGGGCAAACCATTCTGGTGCACGGCGCCAACGGGGGAGTGGGCACCGTCCTGGTGCAACTCGCCCGTCATGCGGGCATCCGCGTGATCGGCACGGCCGCCCCCCGGCACCACGCCGCCCTGCAGGAGCTGGGGGTGGAGGTCGTCGACTCCCGGGCACCCGATCTGGAGGCGCGGATCCGGGCCCTGGCCCCGGGGGGCGTGCACGCTGCATTCGACCATCTGGGGCTCGAGAGCGCCCGGCGCTCATTCGACCTGCTGGCCCGGGGCGGGACGCTGGTCGCCTACGGCACGGCCGCCGACCTCAAGACCCAGGGCTCCCTGCTCCAGATGTTCGGGAAGATGCTGGGCCAGCTCCTCGCGTGGAACGTGCGGCCTGGCGGGCGCCGTGCCACTTTCTATGACTTCTGGGGCGGGAAGCTGCTGGCCCCCGCCGCCTTCCGCCGCCGCCAGCATAAGGATCTCACGCAGGTCTTGGAACTGCTCGCTCGGGGCACCATCGGGGCCGTCATCGCCGCCCGCTTCCCGCTGGTGGACGTCGCCCAGGCCATGGAGCTGGCCGAGTCCCGCACGGTGCGGGGCAAGGTCGTGCTGCTGCCCTGACAGACAGTGCCGCCCCGTGTCGCCAGCGGGGCGATCGGGGAGGAGAGACCTCCCCATCAAACCCACGGTCACGCCACGCGTTGAGGCGATGCCGGGTGAACAGACCGCTCCGCCCGGGGCGGTCTCTGTTCCGCCCAATCGGGGCAGACACGAAATTTCTGCACGTCCTCAGCGTCACAGATCTGGATCAGCAGGTCTCGGCTGCGGGGTTTGATCTCCCCAACCAGCACGTGGTACCGATACTTCCTGGCCCAGACGAGGTGTACGGTCAGACTTGTGACCGTATGGCTCCCTGTCCGGTTGACCCTCACCGCTCGACTCTAGTAGCGTCCTACACAGCACAAACCCCTGAAGGACTTGCACTAAAGTGCATGGCTTCCGACCAGCGGATTGAGACAGTGAATCCGTCAAGGGGAAGCGCACCGGTCAATGATTCCTGCACTGAATACACTTCAGATATGTCCGCAGACCTGCCCCTGCCCCACGCGCCCTACCGTGAGCAGCACCGTCCACAGCTTCATTACACCCCGGCCCGCCACTGGGTCAACGACCCCAACGGTCTAATCGTGGTGAACGGCGTCTACCATCTGTTCTACCAGCACAACCCGCACGCCGACGTACCCGGCCACCTGAGCTGGGGCCACGCCATCAGCTCCGATCTGCTGCACTGGGCTGAGCAGCCTGTGGCGCTGGTGGCCAGGGAGAACCACATGATTTTCTCGGGCAGTGCTGTCACCGACTGGCACAACACATCCGGACTGGGCGACGGCAGCCGCCCGCCCCTGATCGCGCTCTACACCGGACACGCGGACGATCACCCACAGCGCCAGCACCTTGCCCAGCGCCACCACCAGGCGCAATTCCTGGCCCACAGCAACGACGGCGGACAGACCTGGAAGGCGGGCCCTGAGGCCGTCCTGGATCTGAACCGTGCCGATTTCCGTGACCCCAAGGTGTTCTGGGACGAAGCGCGGAGACGCTGGGTGATGCTGGCAGTGCACCCCGACGAGCGTCAGATCGAGTTTTTCCACTCGGATAACCTGCACGTGTGGACGTCCCTCAGTCTCTTTGGCCCCACTGGGAACCTGGCAGGCATCTGGGAGGTGCCCGACTTCTTCCCGTTGACGGACGAGAATGGGCAGGAACGCTGGGTGCTGAAAGTTGACTTCAACCCCGGCGGCCCGTATGGCGGCAGCGGCGCCCAATACTGGGTGGGCGACTTCGACGGTGTTGCTTTCACACCTCTGACGGATGCTCGCCCACTGGAGGGGGGAAAGGATTTCTATGCGGCGCTGTCGTTCAGCGATCTGCCGGGCCGCCGGGTATGGCTGGCCTGGATGAACAACTGGCAGTACGCCCAGTGGTTGCCCACCTTCCCATGGCGCGGCAGTTTCACCGTTCCCCGTGAACTGACACTGGGTTCACACCTGAGGCTGATCCAGCGTCCGGTGTCCGAACTCAAGGCACTACGGAACCGCACCCTTCCCCTGACCTGGCCCGGCGACGCGAATCCCGTCACATTTCCCCTGTGCGGAAAGCACGCCCATGAGCTGCAGGCGCGGCTCACGCTGCAAGAAGGACAGATGGTGCGCTTCGAATTCCTGTCAGTCGCTGGAATTGAGGGCACTTTGGAGGTGGGGCCTACGGGCCTCAGCCTGATCCGTCCCGACCATGCTCCGAGTCTCTCAGGCTGGGGAGGAGTTCACCGGGCGCCATTCCCAGAAGCTGCAGCAGAACTTGACCTGCAACTCTTTCTGGACACCAGTTCTCTGGAAGTCTTTGCGGCGCACGGTCAGGTGGTGATCACGGATCTGCTGCTGCCCGCCGCCCCCATCACAACGCTGAAGATCGTAGGCGACGGACACCAGGTGGTGCTTGAAGCTACGTTGTATGAACTGCACTCCATCTGGAGGCAGGGCGACTGAGCCGTAAACTTCCACCTCCCTTGAGAGCAGGACGCGGCTTGGCACAAGTTCCTGACAGGCGCGCCGCCAGCGAACGTAGCAGGGGCGCCAGCGGCTCTGAGGAACGTGCGGCCGTCGAGGGTAAACATCGTGTAAATGGAGGGAGTCAGACCCGTCCAGGGACGGTCCAGGGGCCGGAGCGGCGGTGTCGTTACAGGCGCCTGGAACTGCCCTCAAAAAGCCCTCGACAGGAGGGGGTGTCGATGGAATTTCCATATCGCGCGGCCGGTGGCGAGGCGGCGTCATGCGGCGTGCAGCGACGCCCTGCTCGCAGAGCGGTAAGTGCACCCCTGGTGGACAGCCTCCAGTGCCCTCTTCCGGGGCCAGTCGGAGTGCCTGGATACAGCGAGAATGACCCCCCGGCCAATCGACCGACCGAGGTGATCAAGAAGACAAACGTGCATCTGCTGATCTCCTGGGTGTGTGGAGGCTGGACGGCATCCGCATAGCCGTCCAGCGACCTCCTCATCGGCTCAACCCGCACTCAGTGCGGCGGGAGCTGCGAACGGCCCCAGTGCCATTTAGACCTGGTTGATTGTTTTTGACTGAATGTGCAGAAACGGTTGACAGACTCTGTCGGATCTGTTCATACTGATCCTGTAAACGTCAAAACAAGCACGAATGCGCAACCGTCGCCATTCAGGAGGGGTCATGCTGTTTGCCACCCGTCTCAACTCGCTCAGGTCACGGCCCGAACTCGCCTTTCCGCCGGGAGCCCTCCAGACCGCTGACCTGCTCCAGCGCGCGGCCCGTATCCAGGGCCTCAACTCGCTGAGCCTCAACTTTCCCGAGCACTTCACGCCCGCCACCCTGCGGGAGACGAGGGACACCATCGAAGCGCTGGGCCTGGGCGTCGACAGCCTGAACGTCCGCTACCCGGCCGAGCCCTTCGGGGATGGCGGCTTTACCCATCCTGACGCGGGGACACGTCAGGCCGCCATCGACCTGACCTGTCAGGCCCTGGACGCCTGCGCGGCACTTGGTGGCAACCACGTGATCGTCTGGCCGGGCTTCGACGGCTTCGACTACCCCTTTCAGGACAGCTACGAGCGGATGTTCGACCATACGGTCGAGGGCTTCGCGCGGGTGGCGTCGCACGCCCCGGACATGCGGGTCGGCCTGGAATACAAGCCTTGGGAACCGCGCAAGTACTCGCTGATCGGCAACATGGGCGAGGCCCTGCTGGTGGTGCAGGAGGTAGGCGCTGACAACCTGGGGGTGGTGCTGGACTACTGCCATGCCCAGATGGCCAACGAGCACGCTCCGAAAGCTGCCGCCCTCGCCCTGCGGCATGACAAACTCTTCGGTGTCCACCTCAACGACGGCTACGGGCGGCAGGACGACGGCCTGATGGTCGGCACCGCCAGCCTCGTGACGACACTCGAACTGCTCGTGCTGCTCGAACGCGGCGGCTACCCGGGCACGATCTACTTCGACACCTTCCCGGTGCGCGAGGATCCGGTGCGTGAATGCGAGTGGAACATCCGGGTGACGCAGCGACTGCTCTCCCTGGCGCGCGAGCTGGCCGGGGACGACCGTCTGGGCACCGGGCACGACGGCTTCAACGTCACGCAGGTGATCGAGCGGCTGCTCTTCCCCGAGCGCGTCCATGTCTAAGTCCCCAGACATCTCCGTGGTCTTCGCCGGGAGCCTGCATATCGACCAGATGATTCAGCTGGACGAGCTGCCCTCTCCTGGAGAAACCGTGATTGCCGGGGCGTCGTGGACGCAGTTGGGGGGCAAGGCCACCAATCAGGCGGTGGCCGCGGCGCCGCACGTGCGGGCTGTGCTGCTCGCCTGCGTTGGAAACGACGAGGGGGGACGGGACGCCCTGGCGACGCTGAACTCGCTCGGTGTGCACCCTGCCCTACAGGTTGACGCGCAGGTCGCAACCGGCTCCAGCGTGGCCCTGATCGACGCGGCTGGCGAGAACGTGGGGGTCGTCCTGCCGGGGGCGAACACCGGGCTGCGCGCCGAGCCCCTCAGTGACCTGTTGAAGGCCTCTCCAGTGCAGCTCGTCGTCTGCCAGTGGGAAACCGAGCCCGACACGCTCGGACAGATGCTCTCGGCGGCCCGGGCCACCGGCGTCCCGATCCTGCTCAACGCCGCGCCCTGGCTGGACTCCCACCGGGGCACCCTGCCCCTGACCGATCACGTGGTCGTCAACGCCGTCGAAGCGCAGGCCTGGACAGGCCACGATCCCCAGGAGCGTGTGCGCCAGCTCGACTTCGGCCACCCCAGCGTGGTGGTCACGCTGGGCGCCGGGGGCGTGCTGCATTACCAGAAAGGCGCGCTCACCACCGACCTGCCCGCCCCAGTGGTTCAGGCCCGCTCGACCCACGGCGCGGGCGACCACTTCGTGGGTGTGCTGGCGGCCCACCTCGCCCGGGGCACCCCCATGCCCCACGCGCTGGAACGGGCGGGGCAGTCGGCCGCCGAGTTCGTCCAGCTGCTGCACAAGCATCTGGCACTGTCATCCACCTGATCCCTGCCCATCCACCCCTCACCCCGTTCCCATTCCTGCCTCAGGAGGCTCACCATGAAGATCACCACGCCCAGCATCACCGCACTCTGCACCCTGACCGCCCTGCTGACCGGCGCCGCGTCGGCCCAGGCCTTCTCCCCGGACACCGAGAAAAGCCGCATCGAGTCCTCGCAACTCGCCGCGAAGTTCGGCCCCGTGCCCAAGCCCGCTGCCGGCGTGCAGTTCGGGGGAGTAATGAAGGCCCTCTCGAACGAATACTGGCAGCTGCTGCGCGCCGGCTACGTCAAGGGTGGCGCCAAGTACGGCGTCAAGGTCGATGCCCAGGCCCCCTCCAACGAGAGTGACCAGATCGGCCAGCTCAGCATGATGAACACCATGCTCGGCAAGGGCTACAAGGCCCTGCTGGTCTCCCCGCAGAGCGACGTCAACCTGCTGCCCGGCATCGAGCGCGCCGGCAAGACCAGCCTGGTGCTGAACGTCAATGACGCGGTGGCCCCCACCGCGCAGCACTTCGTAGGCAACAGCCAGTACGACAACGGCGTGAGCGTCGCGAACCACCTGCTCAAAACCTTCCCAAAGGGGGGGCAGGTGGCCGTGATTGAGGGCCAGGCCGGGGTCTACGCCGCCAAGCAGCGCACGCTGGGCTTCAAGACCACGCTCGCCAAGAACGCCGCTCTCAAGGTCGTCGCCAGCGTGCCCGCCGACTGGGATCGCCAGAAGGCGTTCACCACCGCCCGCGACCTGCTGCGCCGCTACCCGAACCTGACGGCCTTTTACTGCAACAACGACACCATGGCGCTCGGCGTGGTCGAGGCCGTCAAAGCGTCGGGCCGCCTGGGCAAGACCCTCGTCTTCGGCACCGACGGCATCAACGCTGCCTACGACAGCATCAAGAAGGGCGAGCTGACGGGCACCGTCGATTCCTTCCCGGTGCTGACTGGCGAGGTGGCGGTCGAGGTCGCGGTGCGGCTGCTCGCCGGACAGAAGCTGCCCCGCGTGGTGGCCACGCCCCAGGCGCTCGTTATGAAGGGCAACCTGGCCCAGTACGAGCAGTTCAAGAAGTAAGCCGGACGGTGGGGCCGTCGCTGGCCCCCGATCCCCCGACAAGGAGACCCAGCCCGTGGAAGAACTGCTCGCCGCCCACCACATCCACAAATCCTTCAGCGGCGTGCCGGTGCTGCGCGACGTCGGGTTCACCCTGCGGGCCGGGGAAGTGCACGCCCTGCTCGGGGAGAACGGAGCGGGGAAAAGCACCCTGCTCAAGACCCTCTTCGGCATGCACCGGCCCGACAGCGGCACCCTGAGCGTGGGCGGTCGGGAGGTTCACCTGACCAGCCCCAAGGACGCCGAGGCCCAGGGCATCGCCATGATCCACCAGGAATTGGCGCTGATTCCCGAACTCACCGTCGCTCAGAACGTGCTGCTGGGCAATGAGGGCGCCCAGGTGTTGAACTACGCCCGTATGAACGCCCGCGTGACGCCTTTTCTGGAGCAGGTCGGCCTGAGCGTGGCGCCCGGCACCCCGGTGCGGCGACTGACCATCGCCCAACAACAGATGGTGGAGATCGCCCGCGCGCTGGCCCGCCGGGCCCGCATCATCATCATGGACGAGCCGACCTCCAGCCTGACCACCCACGAGATCGAGCAAATGTACCGGGTGGTGCGCGAGCTGACCGCGACCGGGGTCGGCATCATCTACGTCAGCCACCACTTCGACGAGATCGAGGAACTGGCCGACCGTGTGACGGTGCTGCGCGACGGACAGCATATCGGCACCGTGAACAAGCGTGACGTGACGCAGGAAGAACTGGTGCAGATGATGGTCGGCCGGACGCTGCTGGCCCAGGGGGCACCGCCCGACCGCGAGCGCGGCGACGTACGGCTGGCGGTAAGCCACCTGGGCCGCCCCGGCGCGTTCGAGGACATCAGCCTCACCGTGCGCGCCGGCGAGGTGGTCACGCTGGCCGGGCTGATCGGCGCCGGACGCACGGAAGTGCTGCGCGCCATCTACGGCGCCGACCCCGTCAGCGCCGGGCAGATCGAGCTGGATGGGCAGAGCGCCCCGCACCCGACACCCGCGCTGATGATGCGGCGTGGGGTCGGCTTCATTCCCGAAGATCGTCGCCACCACGGCATCGTGCCGGACGCCCGGGTGAGCGTGAACATGATGCTGACGAGCTGGGCGAAGGGGATCGCCAGCGTCCGGGAACGCGATATGGCGCGCCTGGTCGCGCCGCAGATGCGGCAGCTCGGCGTCCGCCCGAACACCCCGGAGCAGACCATCCGCCGCCTGTCCGGCGGCAACCAGCAGAAGGTCATCCTGGCCCGCTGGCTCGCTGCCGGCTGTGGCGTGCTGCTCATCGACGAACCGACCCGCGGGATCGATGTCGCCAGCAAGGCCGACATCTACACCCTGATTGACGATCTCGCCGCCCAGGGGGTGGCCATCCTGATGGCCTCGTCGGAACTGCCGGAGGTTCTCAGGCTCAGCGACCGAATTCTCGTGATGCGGGAGGGCCGCCTGGCGGGCGAGCTCTCCCGCGCCCAGGCCAGCGAGGAGCGCATCCTCGCGCTGGCGACCGGAGCGAACTCCCATGCAAATGACCCAGCCCTCAGCGCCTAATGCTGGCCGCGCTGCCATGATCGAGCGTCTGCGGGAGGCCGGCATCCTGGCCATCCTGATCCTGGGCGCCGTGGCCTTCAGCTTCACCGTCCCGTCCTTTTTCTCCGTCGACAACGCCATCACTGGCATTGGTCTGAGCGCGGCCATCAACACCATCGTCGCCATCGGCCTGACCTACGTGATCATGACCGGCGGCATCGACCTGTCCGTCGGCTCCACGGCCGCGCTCTCGGCCGTGATCGGCGCCGACCTGATGCAGCGCGGCCTGCCGCCGCTGGTGGCCATCCTGGCCGCACTCGCGGTCGGAGCGGTTGCCGGACTCGTCAACGGGCTGCTGATCACCCGCGTGCAACTCGCGCCCTTCATCGTCACCCTCGGTACCATGACGTTCTACCGCGGGCTGGCGCTCTCGTACACGAACGGTCAACCGATCCTCTCCCTGCCTGACAGTTATAAACAGTCACTGGGCGGCACCGTCCTCGGACTGCCGATTCCACTGCTCGCGGCCCTCGCTCTGGTCGCCGCTTTCTCCCTGATCCTCAAATTCACCAAAACCGGGCAGTACATCCTGGCCATCGGCGGGAACGCCGAGGCGGTGCGGCTCAGCGGCATCAACGTCGACCGCTTCATCACCCTGACCTACGTCATTTCCGGCGTGCTGGCGGCCTTCGCGGCCTTGATCCTGATCGCGCAGCTGGGTGCGGCCGAGCCGATCCTCGGCAACGGCTGGGAACTGAGCGCCATCGCCGCGGCGGTCGTCGGCGGCACCAGCCTGTCGGGCGGCAAGGGCAACGTGGTCGGGGCGCTGCTCGGCGCGCTGCTGCTGAGCATGCTGCAGAACGTCCTGACCCTGCTCGGCGTTCAGGCCTTCTACCAGTTGCTCGCCACCGGGCTGATCATCATCGGGGCCATGGTCATCGATCGCTACACCCGCGGACGCTGAGCCAGTGGCGTCAGCGGGGCCACTCGCAGAGAGTGTCCCCGCGTCACACCAGGCTCAGTTCGACACCGGACTCCTTGAGCCAGCCGAACTTCCGGCTGCCACGATCCGAGACCACGCGCTCCACCCGATCAAGGGCGCAGACCTGCGTCATGGCGCGCCAGCCGAACTTCGTGTGGTCGGCGAGCAGGAGCGTTCGGGCGCTGGCGTCCACCGCCAGACGCTTGACGGTCGCCTCCTCAATGACGGCGTTCGAGACGCCGCGCTCGTCGACCGCGTGCGCGCCCATCAGGAACACGTCGGCCCGCAGGCCGCGGAGCTGCTCTTCAGTCCACGGGCCGGTGATGCTGAACGAGTTGCTGCGCACGCGCCCGCCCAGCAGCAGCACTTCGGTTTCGCCAACCGCCAGCGCCTGGGCGGCGGGCAGATCCAGGGTGATGGCGGTGATCGGCCGGCCCGCCAGGCGCCGGGCCACCTCCAGAATGGTCGTGCCCGCATCGAAGATCAGGGTTGAGCCGTCGGTCACATGGGCCGCCACGTAATCGGCAATCGCCCCCTTCTCGCTGGGCATCCGCACTGACTTGGCCGCAAAGGCAGGCTCTCGGGTCAGGCTGCGCTGCAGCCGCACCGCGCCGCCGTGTGTCCGGGCGAGCAGGCCACGTTCGGCCATGCCCTGCAGATCCCGCCGGATGGTCGCCTCGGAGACGCCTACCTTCTCCGCGATCTCTTGAGTCAGCAGGGTCTCGTGAACCTCCATCAGATCGAGGATGCGCGTTTGACGTTCGAGTGGAAGCATATGAGCAAATCATACGCACATTCAATCAACAAAGTGGGACGTGCTTTCACTGCACGCTGTTCGCTCCGTGAGCGGAGGAGAAGTACAGGCGATGTGCCGGCCGGTTCCCTCAGTAGAGGAAATGTGTTGTGGGTGTCAGGGTGCGCTTCGTCCAGGGTCACCAAACTATTCACCCCCGGGGATCAGATGTTCGAAGAGGATTGGGCCGTCGATCCGGGGGATGAGCCTCTTTGGCATTCTCGGCGGCACCACCGTCGAGTGTGAGGCCACCCTACGGGATCTCAATCGAGGGTGCGGGCGCCCTCATCGGAACCGGCGATTAGGGCTGATGGCACGGCTGGCCATCTCCGAGCACGTTCACGCGGACGCGGCCGATCCTGCCGGCGAGGCACTTCCGGGAAACTCGCCTGAAGGATCGACACCGTACCAGCGGGAAACATCCTGCCGGGGGGACGCGCCGAAGAGTCGGCGGTACTCACGGCTGAACTGAGACGGGCTGTCGTAGCCCACCAGGGCCCCGGCGCGGGTGACATCAGCCTCCCCGTTCAGGAGCAGACGGCGTGCTTCCTGAAGGCGCAACCGTTTCTGAAACTGCAGGGGACTGAGGGATGTCACCGTTTTGAAATGGTGATGGAAGCCGGACACGCTCATGTGCACGTCCCTGGCCAGGTGCTCAATCCGCAGTGGCCGGTCAAACTCCCGCACCAGTCGCTCAATGGCAGTGGAGATCCGATAGGTCTGTCCGGCCGTCTGAACCATCGCCCGCAGGCGCCCGCCCTCCGGGCCGACCAGTAACAGGTAACTGAGCTCGCGGAGAATCAGCGGCGCCAGGGCCGGGATGTGCTGCGGCATGTCGAGCAAACGAACCAGTCGCAGCACGGCGTCGTTGACTCCTGGTTCGAGGGCCGTCACCGCCAGACCGGATTGCCCCCCCGCCCCTGGCGCCGCCGGAGACTCCAGCGCCAGGGAAGCGATCAGGGCGGGATCGAGATCGACGTGGAGCGCCAGGTGAGGGCACTCGGACGACGCCTCCAGAATCTGCGCCGTGATGGGCAGGCTGACGGACACCAACAGCAGGTCGTCCGGGCCATACGCCATCGAGGCCGACCCCTGCTGAACGAGTTTGCGGCCCTGGGCAACCAGGCAGACGGACGGCGTGTAGACCGTGTGCACCGGCTGCGACCGTGCATGTGCCCGGTACAGGTGCAGTCCGGGCACCGCCGTGGCCTGAAGGCCAGGAGCGGTGGCGTGACGGGCGAGCAGCCCTGTGAGCTCCGCGCCTGGGGTGGGTGCCGTGTGGGAAGGAACGCGCTCGGAGCCCGACATCCCCACATCCTTCCGCCTGCGCAGCGAGTCGATCGCCCCCGAGATCACCTTTGTCGCCCTGATGTAACAGGATCAGGCAAGTTTTCTCCAGCATTGCGCTATTCGTGGTGGCGGCCTGTGCGGGAGAGTGTGCAGGCAGGAACGTGAAGGAAACCCCTTCGGATTCTGCTGCCCCACACCCACTGGCGCCGACAATTCTGTCGAGTTCCATCGCCCGTGTCTGGAGAAACCTGCTATGACTCACTCCACCCATCCCGCCCGTGTGGCCATCGTGACCGGCGGATCCCGCGGCATTGGCCGTCAGAGCGCCGAGCGCCTTGCGGCCGACGGCCTGGCGGTCGTGATCGCCTATGCCAGCAACGATCAAGAAGCGCAGAGCGCCGTGGCCGCGATCCAGACGGCCGGTGGCCTCGCCACTGCCGTCAAGGTCGACGTGTCCGACGAGCAGGCCGTCGCGCAGCTGTTCAGTGCCACCGAGCAGACCTACGGTGGCGTCGACGTCGTCGTTCATGCAGCGGGTATTATGATCCTGAAGCCCCTCGTCGAGTTCAGTGCGGATGATTTCGACCGGATGCACCGGGTCAACGTCCGTGGCACCTTTCTGGTCAATCGGCAGGCGACCCGCCGGATGCGCCCGGGTGGGGCAATCATCAACTTCTCCAGCTCGGTGGTCGAATTGGCGCTGCCTACCTATGCCCCGTATGCCGCCACCAAGGGTGCGGTGGATGCCCTGAGCCGCGTTCTCGCCCGGGAGATGCGGGGCCGGGACATCACTGTGAATGCCGTCGCGCCCGGCCCCACCGCCACCGACCTGTTCCTGGACGGCAAGGATGCGGCTACCATCGACCGGATGGCGAAGATGAATCCGCTGGAGCGGCTGGGCACCCCGCAGGACATCGCCGAGGTCGTGTCGTTCCTGGCGGGCCCGGGGCGCTGGATCAACGGTCAGGTCATCCTCGTGAATGGCGGGGCGGTCTGAGATGGCGCAGGTCATCGTCATCAGCGGCGCAGGCAGCGGCTTCGGCGCGCTCACCGCACGCGCCCTCGCCGACTCGGGGAACATCGTCTACGCGGGCATCCGGGAAACCACGGGGCGAAATGCCGGGCGCGTCCAGGAGGCCCAGAACTACGCCCGGGAGCACGGCGCCCACCTGCGAACCATCGAACTCGACGTCAGCTCGCAGGACTCCGTGGACTCGGCCGTCGCCCAGATCATCACCGAGGCTGGACGGCTCGACGTGGTCATCCACAACGCCGGGCACATGGTGAACGGCCCCACCGAGGCCTTTCTCCCTGAGCAACTCGCGCAGGTGTACGACACCAACGTGCTGAGCACCCAGCGGCTGAACCGCGCGGCCCTGCCCCATCTGCGGAAGCAGGGTCATGGGCTCGTGCTGTGGGTGGGCAGCTCCAGCACCCGGGGCGGCACCCCGCCCTACCTGGCCCCGTACTTTGCGGCGAAAGCGGCGATGGACGCCTTGGCCGTCAGTTACGCGGCAGAACTGGCCCGCTTCGGGATCGAGACCAGTATCGTGGTGCCTGGCTCGTTTACCAACGGCACCAACCACTTCGCCAGTGCAGGAACACCCGCCGACGAGCACAGGGCGTCCCAGTACGAGGAGCGGTATCCGGGTCTGTTGGCTTCAGTGGCCCAGAGGTTGGCGCAGTTGGCGCCGCCGGATGTGGACGCTTCCCTGGTCTCGAACGAGATCGCGCGGATCGTGGCGCTGCCCGCTGGTCAGCGCCCCTTTCGCAGCCATGTCGATCCCGCGAACGATGGTTCGGAGGAAGTGAGCGCTGTCGCCGACCGCGTCCGTCTGGAGTTCCTGACCCGCGTCGGGCTGGCCGACCTGCTGCGCCCGGCCCCCTAGATGCCCACCACGTCATCCACGGGTGTAGGGAGGAAGCACCACTCCCACCTCACTGAGCCCTCCGCCGCGAACGGGGCAGAGTGTGGGGGCCTGGCGTCTGACAGCACCCGGTGCGTCGTCCTTCCGACCCCCACTCAGGAAGGATGGACGCGCCGCGCGCGCACTCGCAGCGCGGTAGGAACCACGAGGGCGACCAGGACAGCCAGCAGCAGCAGGGCCGTCAGGGGCTGGCGCACGACGATCCCGAGATCCCCGTTGCTCTGCTGCAGCGCCGTGCGGAACAGGGACTCGGCGCTCGGCCCCAGCACCACGCCGATGATCGCGGGCGTGACCGGAAAGTCGAAGCGGCGCATCAGGTAGCCGACCACGCCGAAGCCAGCGAGCAGGAACAGGTCGAACACGGAATTGTTTAGGGAGTACACGCCCACCGTGCTGAACACCAGGATGCCCGCGTATAGGAAGGGGCGGGGAATGAGCAGCAGCCGGGCCCAGACGGGGGCCAGCGGCAGGTTCAGCAGCAGCAGCATGACGTTGCCGATGTACAGGGACGCGATCAGCCCCCACACCAGATCGGCGTTGGTGACGAACAGCAGCGGCCCGGGCTGCAGCCCGTACTGCTGGAAGGCGGCCAGCAGGATCGCGGCGGTCGCGCTGGTCGGCAGGCCCAGGGTGAGCAGCGGCACCAGCACCCCGGCGGCGGACGCGTTGTTCGCCGCCTCTGGCCCGGCCACGCCCTCGATGGCGCCCTGGCCGAACTCCTCCGGGTGCGTGCTCAGGCGTTTTTCCAGGGTGTAGCTCAGGAAGGTGGGAATCTCCGCACCGCCGGCGGGAATCGCGCCGAAAGGAAAGCCCAGGGCCGTGCCCCGCAGCCAGGGCTTCCATGACCGCCGCCAGTCCTCGCGGGTCATCGACGCCCCGCCCCGCAGCTGGATCACGTCCTGGGACTTGCGGTAGCGGCTGGCGACATACAGCGTCTCACCGATGGCGAAGAGGCCGATCACCACCGTGATGAAGTCGATGCCGTCGAGCAGTTCCGGACGGCCCACGGTGAAGCGCGCCTGGCCGCTCTGCAGGTCGGTGCCCACCAGTCCCACCGCGAGGCCGAAGAACAGGCTGATCAGGCCGCGCAGGGGCGAGCCCCCGAAGGTGGCTGAGATGGTCACGAAGGCCAGCAGGATCAGCGCGAACTTCGCCCCCGCCGGGATGGTCACGGCGATATCGGCGAGGGCCGGCGCGAAGAAGGTCAGCAGCACCGTGCCGATGGTGCCGGCGATGAACGAGCCGATGGCGGCGGTCGCCAGTGCGGCGGCCGCCCGGCCCCGGCGCGCCATCTTGTTGCCCTCCAGCGCCGTGATGATGCTGGCCGATTCGCCCGGGGTGTTGAGGAGGATGGAGGTGGTCGAGCCCCCGAACATCCCGCCGTAATAGATGCCCGCGAACATGATGAAAGCGCTCACGGGCGGCAGTTGGGCGGTCACCGGCAGCAGCAGCGCCACCGTCAGGGCCGGCCCGATCCCGGGCAGCACGCCCACCAGCGTGCCCAGCGTCACGCCGATTAGCGCCCACAGCAGGTTCAGGGGGCTCAGGGCGGTCTCGAAGCCGCCGAGCAGGGACGTCAGGGCCTCCATTACAGCAGTCCCTTCAGCACGCCGGCCGGCAGGTTCAGTCCCAGACCGCGCGTGAAGACCACGAAGGTGATCCCCGCGACCAGCAGGGCGACCCCCGCGGTCAGGCCGAAGCGGCGTTCCCCGAAGGCAAAAGCCACGCTGAAGTACATCAGGGCCGTGCCGGGCACGAAGCCCAGCGGCGAGAGCAGCAGCGTCCCCAGCAGGAACCCGCCCAGGACGATCGCGGGCGCCTTCAGGTCGGCCGGCGCGCCGGGATCGGTGTCTTCTTCAACTGCCGGCTCGGCCCGCTCGCCCCGCAGCGTCAGCGCGGTGAGCCACGCGCCCAGGGCCAGCGTGCCCAGCGAGACGATCAGCGGGAACACGCGCGGGCCGACCACCGCGTTGATGCCGAAGGGAATCTGAAAGGTGCCGTACAGCAGCAGGGCGCCCAGCAGCGTGACGCCCAGGGCCACCAGCAGGTCGGGACGGCTCAGGCCACGGGGCGAGGCCGGCGGGGGAGGGGAGGGGTCGGACATAAGGGCTCCTCGGGAATCGGGACGGGACAGGAGAACGGGGCGGGCCTCCGGTGCGCCCGCCCCGCGCCAACCGGCTTACTTCACCAGGCCGATGTCCTGCAGCACGCCCCGGACGCGCACCGCCTCCAGCTTCAGGAAGACGTCGAATTTGGAACCGCTCATGTACAGATCCGACCAGTTGCGGGTCTTGAGGGTGTCCTTCCAGGCTTTGGACGCGTGCATTTTGTCCAGCGCGGCGACCAGTGTCGCCTTCTCCGAGGCGCTGATGCCGGGAGGGGCCACAATGCCGCGCCAGTTGGCGAGCTCCACGTTAAAGCCCTGCTCCTTGAAGGTAGGCGCGTCGATCCCCGCCTGCCGCTTGCCCGAGGAGATCCCGATGGCGCGCAGTTTGCCGGCCTTGATCTGGGCCTCGAACTCGCCGTAGCCCGCGACCCCCGCCGCCACCTGGTTGCCCAGCACGGCCGCCAGGGTCTCGCCGCCGCCGCTGAAGGGCACGTAATTCATTTTCTTCGTGTCCACGCCGACGGACTTGGCCAGCAGGCCCACCAGCATGTGGTCGGTGCCGCCCGCGCTGCCGCCCGCCACGGCCAGGCCGGCGTTGCCTTTCCAGGCAGCCGCGAAGTCCTTCATGGACTTGTAGGGTGAGCTGGCAGGCACGACCATGACCTCGTACTCGCCGGTCAGGCGGGCCAGCGGGGTCACGCGGGAGAGGTCGACCTTGCTGGCGTTGGTCAGGATCGCGCCCACCATCACCAGCCCCATAGTCATCATCTGGTTGCCGTCGCCCTTGGCGTTGTACAGCTGAGCCAGCCCGATCGTGCCGCCCGCGCCGGGCACGTTGAAGACCGTCACCGCTTTGGCGATGCCCTCGTCCTGCATCACGGTCTGGATGGCGCGGCTGGTCTGGTCCCAGCCGCCGCCGGGTGCGGCGGGCGCCATGATGCGAACCGCTCCCTGGGCCAGGGTCGAGGGGGTGAGCAGCAGCAGGGCCGACAGGGTCAGGGCCGATATCTTGACGTTCATGGTGAACCTCCGGGTGGGGCGCCAGCAGCGCCCTGAGGGTGAGTTGTGATTGCCCGCTCAGCCTACGCGCCCTCCCCCCCCGGGATCAAGGCTAGAGTCCCGCTAGCACGGCATTTTTGCGTGATCAGAATGCACAGCCGTGAACACAATGCACGCAAGGGTGACCCGGGGCCCCGGGCGGGTTCTACAATCGGCTCACCTCCTATGGCTGCCCTGATCCCTGCCGGCTTGCGCCCGCCCCGTTCCGGGCTGCAACGGCGACTGGTGCGCTGGCATCTGCTGGTGCTGGGCGCCATGACGGTGCTGCTGCTGGCCGTCCAGACCGTCCACCTGTATACGCAGTCGCGCGAGCGGCTGGGCGAGCGGGCCATGACCGCCAGCCGCCTGGTGGCGACCCTCCCGGAAGTCATCCGGGCGGCCGAGCAGGGCGTACAGAACGCGCAGGTCAATGCCCGGGTGAACGCCCTGCGGGCCCAGGCCGAAGCGGATTTCATCGTGGTGGGGAACCGGCAGGGCATTCGCCTGGCGCACCCGATCCCCGATCGCCTGGGCAAACCTATGGAGGGCGGGGACAACCCGGGGCCCCTGGCCGGCCGGGAGGTCATCTCGGTGGCGCGGGGCTCGCTCGGTGTGTCTGTGCGCGGCAAGGTGCCGGTCTGGGCTGGCGGCGTGGTGGGGGGCCAGGTCGTGGGGGTGGTCAGCACCGGCTACCTGATGCCGCAGGCCTGGCATCTGGTCGGGGCGGCCCTGGTCAGCCTGCTCCCCTGGTTCCTGCTCGCCCTGGCCCTGGGCACCCTGGGCGCGGTCGGGGCCGCCCGGCGGCTGCGGGCGGAAATTCTGAACCTGGAACCTGAGGAGATCGCGGCCCTGGCCCGCCAGCAGCGCGCGGTGCTCTCGGCGCTGCGCGAGGGGGTGATCGCCGTGGACGTGTCCGGAGACGTGACCCTGATCAGCGACCGCGCCGCCGAGGCGTTGGGACACGCGGCACTGCCGGTTCCATTGAGCGCCCTGTGGCCGGAACTCGCGGCCGTGACCCGGGGGGGAGGGGGGCTGCGCCAGCAAAACCTCGAACTCACACGGCTCGGCCAGCCCTTCCTGGTGAACCTCGAACCGCTGGACGGCGGCGGCTTCATCGCCAGCTTCCGGGATCGGGCCGAGGCCCTGGCCCTGGCCGACGAACTGACCCACGCACGCGGTTTCGTGGACGTGCTGCGCGCCCAGACCCACGAGTACCAGAACCGCCTGCACGTGCTCTCCGGTCTGCTGCAACTGGGCCGGCACGACGAGGCCCTGCGCGTGCTCAACGCCGAGATCCGTGCCGACGCCGAGTTCCGCTCCCTCCTGCGCGACGTCCAGGTGCCCCGGCTGGTCGCGCTGCTGGCCGGCAAGCGCGAGCGGGCGCAGGAACTGGGCATCGACTTCCAGGTCGCCGAGGGCAGCGCCCTCTCACCCCTGTGGGAGCGGCACGCCGACACGCTGGTCACGGCGGTCGGGAACCTGACCGAGAACGCCTTCGAGGCGTTGGGTGGGCAGCCGGGCCAGGTCACCGTGTTGATTGGTGAAGATCCGGAGGGCGTGCAGGTCGAGGTCGAGGATTCCGGCCCCGGCGTGCCGGGGGCGCTGGCCGGGCGCCTCTACACCCGGGGCGCGAGCTCGAAGGGGGAGGGCCGAGGCTATGGTCTGGCCGGCGTCATGGCCCGCGTCCAGGCGCTGGGCGGTCACATCCGGCAGACGCGCCGGGCGGGACGCACGGTGTTCCTCGTGTCCCTGCCGTCCCCCCTCCCCACGGCCCTGCCCCCACCGGCTGACCTGGGCCCATGAGTCCCCCGCCCCAACGCCCCGATGTTCGCGTGCTGCTGGTCGAGGACGACTCCCGGGTGGCCCGCGTCAACCGGGAACTGCTGGAACGCGATCCCGGGGTGCACGTGGTCGGCAGCGCGGCCAGCTGCGCTCAGGGGGACGCGCTCGCTCAGGCGCTGGCGCCGGATCTGATCCTCCTGGATGTGCAGCTGCCCGACGGCAGTGGGCTCGGCCTGCTCCGCCACTGGCGGAGCGTGGGCCGCACCACGGACGTGGCCCTGATCACGGCCGCCGACGACGAGGCCAGCGTGCGGCTGGCCCTCGCCCACGGCGCCTTCGACTACCTGATCAAGCCCTTCACCGGCGCCCGGCTGGCGGAACTCGTGGCCCGGCACCGGACGCGGCGCACCCCACCGGCGACCCGGCCGCCCGCGCGGCTGGATCAGGCGGCCCTGGATCGGCGGCTGGGGGTACCGACGACGGGGGAACAGGGCCGGGGCGACGGCCCCCTGCCGCGCGGCATCGACGCGCACACCCTGGAACGGGTCGCGCAGGCCCTGCAGGTGGCCGGCCCCGGCCGCAGCGCCGAGGACGTGGGCGATCGGCTGAACCTGAGCCGGGTCACGGCGTGGCGCTATCTGGAGTATCTGGTGCGGTGTGGCCGGGCCCGACTCGATCACCAGTACGGTCTGCCGGGCCGCCCGGCCAAGCTCTATCACGCCGACGAGGCCGCGCCGCTGGAGAGCGGGGACGCGCCGGACTGAGCGCAGTCGCCGGGGCGGGCCCGCTCTGGGAGGGAGCGGGCCGCCGGGCCAGGGGGCCCCTTCATCCAGCCGGTACCCCCAGGCGAGCACGCGTCCGAACCGCGTGCGGGTCGTGGCACCCACGGGCCCGACATGACGCCGATGGACGGCACTCAGGCCGCTGGTGGAGACGGTTCTGCACGGCATCCATCTCAGGGCCGTCACTGAGTCTCCCCCTCAGGCCACGGCGTGCCAGGCCAACACCAGCACCAGCACGGAGGCCACTCCCATGACGCCCAGCGCCTGCGCCCGGGTCTTTTTCAGGTACAGCAGGATACCGATGCCCGTGAAGGCGACGAGCGCGAGCACGCCGCCGCTCAGGTCGATCACCCACTTCCAGGCTGTGCCGGCGTCCCGGCCCCGGTGCAGGTCGTTGATGACCGCCAGACCGCCCTGCTGCAGCACGTTCGCCGTATACCTACCGGTGGCCGTGTCGATGAAGACGTCCGCGGCGTAGCCCGGCCCCAGGAACGAGAGGCTGGCCTCCTGGCCGTCCACCCGTGTGTCCCCGGCCCGGCCCCTGAGGTGCTGACTGGCGCGCAACTCCTCAGCGACCGTGAGCCAATCGACGGCACCTTTCGTGATCCAGCCACTCGGCAACGTCCCCGTGACCTCCGACTTCACCTCCCCCGTGCCGAAGACCCAGTCGGGGTGATTCAAGGTGATGCCGGTCAGCGCGAAGAACAGCACCACGAGCAGGCTGATCATGGACGTGTAGGTGTGCAGCCAGCGGAGGGTGACGTGCGTCGACGCCGCGCGGGAACGGCCACGCCGCCGGGGCGCCGCGGCGGCGCCCTGGGCCTGACCCTCAGGCGGCGCCGAAGCGGACACTCACGCCCTCGATGTCGTTGTTCGTCCCTAGCGACCGCGTGAACGGGGACGATCCCACGGTGAGCTTCTCGCGCACCAGGCTGTAGGGGCCGTGCTCCCGGGCGGTTTCCACGATCACGTAGTAAGCCCCCTGCGCGACCAGCGCGCCCTGGTCGTTCTTGCCGTCCCAGGCCACCGCGTAGGTGCCGGGATTGCGGGTGGCCGAGCTGACGGTGTCCACCAGCCCGGCATTCAGGCGTGTCCAACGGCGCAGTTCCGCGAGCCAGCGGGGATTGCGCCGGGTCTGCTGCACCCAGACGGTCAGGGTACGGACGGCGGCCCCCTGGGCATCCTCGATGTACACGGCCACGTAGGGCCGCTTGACGCGGCCCCCCGCCTGGGTGGCGACAGTGAAGGTGACGTCCAAGGTCTGGCCCGCCCGCCAGCGGGCCGGGGCGGACGCGTTGGCGGCGAGGGCGGGGGTGAGGCGGCCGAGCGTAAGGGCGGCCGCGCTGGCGGCGAGGGAGCGGAGCACGGAACGTCGGGTGGGGGTCATGGGTGTCTCCTGGGGGGTGAGCTCAGTAGAGGTCGGGGGTCAGGGGGCCAGCCCGGGCTGAGCAGACGCTCACCATGGGCGGTCACGAGCAGGGCGCTGCAGCCCGGCTGGTTGCCGAGGAGCGTGAGCCCCTGCGCTGCCGGCAGCACGCTAAGGATGGTGGCGAGGGCGTCCGCCGTGGCGCAGTTGGGGGCCCGCACGGTCACGCCAGGCGTGGCCGTGACTGGCTGGCCTGTCCGGGGATCGAGCACGTGGGAGTACCGCACGCCGCGGATGACGTACCCGCGGTGGGCGCGCCCACTGCTGGCCAGGGCGCCAGATCTGACGCGTACCCGGGCCACCGGGGGCGCGTCGTCGCGGGGGGTGCGGGGATCGGCCACCGTGACCGTGATGCCCCGTCCACCGATGGTGCGCAGGTCGCCCCCGACGTTGACCAGCACACTGCGCACGCCAGTCTGTGCAGCCATGACCTCGGCCATGCGGTCGACGATGACCCCCTTGGCCAAGGCGTCTAGGCCCATCGCGTAGCGGGCGTGCAGGGTGGCGCTGCCGTCCTCGTGCAGCGTCCAGGGATCAACCTGAAGCGCGGTGACCAGGGCGGCGAGTTGGGCGGGTGGTGGGGGTTCGCCCCGCGATTCCGCAGTCCTCCACAGCGCGCCCAGGGCGTCAGCGCCCGGATGAAACGCCCCGCCACTCCAGTGCCGCCAGTGGTCGGCCTGTCGCAGCACCTCCCGGAGATCCGGGCTCAACACGCGGCGCTCGCCCGGGCGGCTCAGCCAGCGGCGCCACTCGCTGGCCTCGTCGAACCGGCTGAAGACGGTCGCCAGGCGGTCGAGTTCGTCCAGGCCCGCCGTCTCCGCCTGCGCGGCGTGTGCGGCCGTCTGCGCGATCACCTGGAGTTCCACCTCGGTGCCCAGCAGCCGCTCGTAGACCGAGTGGCGGCGGACAGGGGGACGCAGAGCACGCAGGACAGGGAGCAGCAACGGACGCACGCGGCGCAGTCTGCCGGGAGGGTGTAAAGACCGTTTTAAGACGGCGCTCCCCCTCGTCCCCGACCCCACCGGCTCCACGGCATGCCGTGGACAGCACGGCGTGCATCTGACTTCCTCCCACTGGCACGTTTCTCGCCCAGGGCCCGGCTCCATTTCGTGTCAGCGAGGTTCCGCGCAAGAAGAACCTGGTGCGCGGGTCATCGGTTCGAACTGGGACGTTAGGTCACCAGGTGGATCCCGTGAACCGCCCGTTCAGGCCGGCAGTGGCCTACACCGGCTGGGCATCCAGGCGTCTTCACACCATCTGCATACCCTCACCACACCGTCTGCATGAGCTCCAGGCACCTTGTGGTCAGCGCCAGACGACCCCCGTCCGGATCGACCTCACCCCAAGGAGAACCCCCATGATCAAGTCCCTGCTCAGCACCCTGACCGCCCTGACCCTGACCGCCGGAGCCGCCTTTGCCGCTCCTTCCGCCGTGCTGCCGGTGACCGCGATGAGCGATGAAGGTATGGCGTACACCGAGCTGTACACCGAGAGCTCCTGGATGGCGCTGGACGTGCCGGGAAGCGCCCTCCAGGGGGCTCAGCTCTCCTCGTTGAGTCTCGACGTCTCCGGGCTACCCACAGGAACCACCGTCACGCTCGATGACGTCACCGCGCTGGGTGAGGACGTCCTGCTGCACGTCACCGTGGCACGGGCCTCAACCGAGCAGTTCGTCAACGCCCTGGCGACGATCAACGTGAAATCAGGCGACGAGATCGTCGCGACCCTGAGCATTCCCGTGATCGGCGCTGCATCGGCGGAGTGACACGGAACACTCAGGGCCGGTCATCCGGCAGCTTACGAAAGCAGAGAGCGTCCAGACCCCGTATTCCGGGGTCTGGACGCTCTCTGCTGGCACCGAGGGGGCATGGGGGATCCAGTGCCCGCCGATCTTCAGTCCCCCACGCAGGGGCGCCTGATGCACGCAAGCCCGTCACCTTGAACATGCGGTCAGCCAACGTCTGCGCGAGAACGCGCTCGGTGCCGTCTCAGTGTGTGGCGTGGGCACGGCCGGGAGACTTGCGCCGGCGCTTGTCCACGTACATCCGCTCGTCGGCCAGGCGCACGGTGTCTTCCAGACCCAGGCCGTCCCCAGGGAAGCTGGCACAGCCCGCGCTGGCTCCACCCGTAGCAAAGCCCTGGCGCCGCAGGTGCGCCGCGGCTTCGGCCACCCGGGCCAGGAGCCCTGCATGGTCGTCGTGCGCGCCGTTGTCCAACACCACCGCGAACTCGTCCCCACCCAGCCGGTAGACCCGGTCGTCCTGACGGAACGTCGCTCGCAGGGCCCGGGCGAATCCCCGCAGCAGCGCGTCACCGCCCTCGTGGCCCTGGGTGTCGTTGACTGCCTTGAGTCCGTCGAGATCGAGCATAACCACGGTAAGGCCGGACGGGTGGTGCCCCGGGTGCCTGGCGAGCGCCTGCAGATCGCGTTCGAACGCCCGGCGGTTGGCCAGCCCGGTGAGTGCGTCACTCAGGGCGGCGGCCTCCACTTCCTGCAGGTAGACGCGGCGATTCAGGGCGACCGTGACCGTCCGTGCGGCCGCCTCGAACAGGTCGCGGTCGTCTGCTGTCCAGGGCTGCGCCGTTAGGCGGGCGCCGGTCAGCACATACTGGGTCTCACCGGTCGCGCCCAGGGGCACCCAGGCCAGGCCACGCAGGCCAGCCGTCACCAGCTCGGGCCGGGCGCCAGGCTGCTGGGCGTACTCGTCAACAAACCGGCTCTGTCCGCTGTGCAAGACGTCCCAGACCACCCCTTCCCCCGGACGGGGGGGCTGATTGAGGCGTGCGAGCACGGCGCCCGGCAGTGTGGGATCGGCGTACGCACAGGCGACCTGCGTCCGGTGGGCGGTGATGATGCCCAGTCCGGCCCAGTGCAGGCCGCTCGTGCGGGCCACGATGGCGGTGGCCTGATGGGCCACAGTCTCGGGCGGGAGGGGAGAGTCGGTCAGCGCCGAGACCTGCAGCAGGGCCTGGGCGTACGCCGCTTGCCGCGCGACGGCCTGGCGCTCGGCACTCAGGCGGATCATCAGGTCGCGGTTGCGCCGCTCCAGAGGCCGGAAGACGAAGAACCCCAGCCCGCTCAGGAGCAGCAGCACCAGGCTGACGCGCAGCCACGAAAGCACCTGTATCCGGCGGATCACCGTGTCACTCCGGTGCTCATCAAGGGACACGGCGCGCTCCAGGCCCTTCAGGAGGGGCCCGCGGGCCTGAACGATCAGGAAGACCACGTCCGGATGGTTCGGGCGGAGCTGCTCCAGCGGTGTCCTCAGCACGCGGTGCGCGGCCGCCGTAAAGGCCTGTACACGTGTGTTGAGATCATCCGAATACAGCCGTCGCACCTCCGGGAAGAACCCGGAGGTGTACAGGCCCGAGTCGGGGTCGGCCAACCGGGCATGGTTGGCCGCAAAGAGGCTGAGCGAGGCGCGCAGGTCGCTCAGACCGCGTGGGTCGTGACTGGTGGCGGCGTGCTCGGCGTCCCCGGAGATGCGGATGGCCAGCATACGCTGGCGACCAGCCGTGTTGACCAGGGAGGCCGTGGCTGCTGTGGCCTGCACCTGTACCGAGAGCAGCACGTTCGAGGCAATGCTGAGCAATCCGAGGATCAGGAGGGTAATCAGGTATGTTCGCCGCAGTTTAAGGGCTCCACGGTCGGCGGCCGGGAGATCAGGTATCGGGCGGGTGGGCACGCCTCAGGCTGATGGCCAGCGTGGCACAGCGGTCTTTCACGCTGAACCCCGGACGTGTGAAACCCGGCACATTGACCAGTGTAACGGTCAGCCTCCGCGGCCCCAGGCGGATCGGTCACATGGGTGATATCAGCGCGCCCGGGCCGTGGAGGCGCCATATCCGGAAGTGTCCAGGGCGGGCGCCGCATATGTGCGAGGCCCGGTGGATGGGTACACGGGCATCCTGCACGGTTTGGTGAGCGAAGACCCCCTGGCTCGCGGCGGTGCCGCTGAGGCACGTCATCCTGAGCATGGGGCCGAACTCGTCCGGGCACCCGATCGCGGGGCGCGCCCGGCCTGTAGGCGAAGGTGGGCGCGCCCATTTTCCGAAACGAGCAGCAGGGAACGGGGTCTGTCACCGGGCAGCCCACCGGAATCACCTGGTGGCCTGCGAACAGGGCACCGCCGCGCCCGTTTCCACGCTGGCGGCGCTCATCCCTGAATGACGCCTGATCCCGGCGGCAGTTTCCAGCGCCTCCTGTACAGCGCTGCGGGCAGCGGGCACAGCGCCCCCATACTGCTGGGCTGGCCCGGAGGCCAGAGCTGCCCGACTGAAATGAGATCTGGCCGTCAAGCGTCTTCCAACGATCCATGGTGGGAGCTGAGGGCTGAGCTCACGGGACGGACATGGCGTTCCACGCATCCGCTCCTTTGGCCCTGTTGTCCCTCTCTGCACACCCTCTACCCGTCGGCTGAACACACCCCACCTAGGGTGTCCCCAGGAGGCCCGCCACGCTGACCGCAGGGCAGACCCGGCGCGCGGTGGGAACACACCCATGACCACACCCAGACGCTTTGACGCGCCGCGCGCCCTGCGCACCCTGCTCCTCGTGGGCAGTGGTCTGGTCGGCGGCCTGACCCTGCATGCCCTCAGCAGCCCGGCCCCCGCTGCGGCGGACGTGGCCCCGGCGGCCGACGACCCCACGGTTCAGGCGCAGACTGACTCGGAAGTGGACACCCCCTGGAACACCCCTCAGGATGCCGCGCCGGCCGTGGTCGGCCGCACACGGGGCAGCTGAAATGCGCCCTGAACCGACCCTGGAAGCGAGCGCCCTGGGCACGCAGCTGCAGGCCACCGGCCCCGGCGCCGCGCTTGCGGTGGGGGAGGTGCTGCGGCTGGAAACGGTGCTGACGCGCTTCCGGGCCTCGCCACTGTCCACCCTCAACCGTGAGGGTTATCTCTTCAACCCGCCCATCGAACTTGTTCTCGCTGTGCAGCACGCCCTGGATGTCGAGCGGCAGACCGGCGGCCTGATCACCCCCACGGTGCTGGGCGCCCTGCGTGCGGCCGGCTACGACGCCGCGCCGGGCTCAGCGCCTGGAGAGCTCGTCACCGTCCCGGGCTGCCTCGGCATTGACTGCTCTACACACGAGGTGCGGCTCCCGGCCGGTGTGATCCTTGATCTGGGCGGCACCGGCAAGGGCTGGATCGCCCAGCGTGCGTCGCGTGTTATGCACGGCGCCTTCGTGCTGGACGCCGGGGGAGACATGGTGATCCAGCATACCCGTCCGGTCGCCGTCGAGATTGAACATCCTTACGGTGGGCCGCCCGGGCGCCTCCATGTGCCGTCCGGGCGCCATGGCGTGGCCACCAGCAGCGTCCTGAAGCGGGCCTGGCCCGGTGGCCATCACCTTATCGACCCGCGCACGGGCCGGCCTCTGGAGTCCCGCTTTGTCCAGGCCACAGCCCTGAGCACAGGGATCCTGAGCGCTGAGGTGCTCGCCAAGCTGGCGCTCTTCGGCGAAGACGCCCTGAACGCCTACGAGGCACACCTGGGACTGCGCCCTTCACTCTGGGCCTACGACGCTGTGGGGCAGCTGTGGACGCGCGCCCCGGCAGGCTGGGAGCAGGCCGCGTGAGGGCGCTGACGCCGGACAATGAGCGCCGCGTGGCCGCGCTGCTGGCGGGCTACGGCGGGCTGTACCTGGCGTGCTGGATCGGCCTGGGCCCGGCTACCCTCGCCTGGAGCCTGAACCGGGCGCTGGGCGTCACCGCCTACCTCGCGCTGGCGCTGGGCGTCACGCTGGGTGCCCTATTGGGCAGCCGGCTCGCGCCCCCCTGGCTGGCCCGCGCCGCGCAGGCGGGCTGGCACAGCCTGCTGACGACCTCCGCCCTGGTGCTGGGCACCGCCCACGGCCTGATGCTGACTGTCGACCGGCAGGACGCCCAGCCCCTCCAGGCGGTGCTGATCCCAGGAGCGTCCGAGGTGCTGCCCTTCGCGGTCGGCCTGGGCACCCTGGGCGCCTACGCGCTGCTCCTCGTCTGGGGCTCCACCGCGCTCCGGGCCCGCCTCTCACGCCGCGTCTGGCACGGCCTGCACCTGCTTGCCTACCCAGCCTTCGCGCTCCTCACCTGGCACGGCCTCGCGGCAGGCTCCGACCCCCTGGGCGGAATGTACGCGCTGGCGGGGGCGGGCGCCGCGCTGACGTTGGTCGCGCGAGTGCGTGAAGAACGCCGCCGTGTCCGGTAACCACCTGCCGGCTGAACACGGATGCCCCGGGCCTTCCAGGGGACGCTGTCCTGGAAAATCCAAGCGAAATCGCTCTCGCCGGTGGCTTTGAAAGTGCCTACCCCACAGCCGCCCGTATCCACCGAATCCACCCGGTCGACCGGACAGCAGGTCATTGAATAGGCCGGGGAGCGCACCGGGCGTGCCCACGAGTGCGGGACAACTCACCACAGTGCTCGTGACGCAGGCGAGCACCCCACAGGCGCAGGCCCAACACCGCGACTCGCCGCTGCGCCACTCCTCTGCGAGTGCCCTCTCTGGGAGAGGACATGGGGCGGATCCCCTCCATCGTCCAGGCACCTTTCGCCGAGCAGATGCGCGCCGTTTCCGCAGCTCTCCAGTGCTGGGGCACCGTGCCGTATGGACGCGGGGCGGGTGGGCGCGCCTCCTCGGCCTGGCCAGTGCTGACCAGAGAGGTCTGGTGTTCGCGCACAGCGACCTCCGTAGGGGCTCCGTCCAGACGGCCACCCTGCGCGGAGTTGCCCTGCGCCAGACCACCCTGCGCAGCGCCGACTGCCAGGTAAGGGAGTCGAGGAGTGGGAAGCGGCCGGGAGGGGCGCACGTGGTGCGGGGCCACGCTGCATGGGGTCAACCTGACCGGCGCCGTGAACCTGGCCCGGTCATGCTGGCGGGGGCAACCACCGACGCCTGGACGCCGTGACCTCAGAGCGTGTCGCTTCCAGCCGCCGCAGCGACTCAACCGCCATGAAGCCCTGTCCCCGCCGCAGCGCAGCGCGTCCCTGCCTGCCGCAGCCCACCTGCGATTCAGGCGCGTGGAGGGGTGCGCCCCGTCCGGCCCCGGGCAGCGCCCGCAACGGCGAGGGCAGCCAGGCCCAGCAGCACCCAGGGGCCAGCAGTGCCCAGGGCGTCGGCCAGGGCGCCCAGCGGGTTGGTCAGCCCCAGTCGGTCGCCCAGCCATCCCAGCGAGGCGAGCGCGGCCACCGTGGCGCCCAGGATGCGCACCGGCGGATACAGCCGGGTCGGCGCCAGCACCATCAACCACGGCATCGTCACGGCGATGACCAGGAGCTGCATCGCCTCGATGCCGAGGTTGAAGCCCAGCAGGCTCAGGGCCGTCTGCCACGGGCTGAGGTTCAATTCGGTCAGCGTGTAGGAAAACGCCAGGCCATGAATCAGCCCGAAGCCGCCGGCCACCAGTAGTTCACGCCCCGGGAAGATCGGCCGCAGCGCGTGCACGGCCGAGACCAGGATCGAGAAGGCGATCAGGGCCTCGATGGGTGCGTCCGGCACCTGCACGATCCTCAACGTGCCCAGCAGCAGGGTCAGCGAGTGGCCGGCCGTGAACGCCGTAGTGATCTTGACAATATTCAGCAGGGAGCGCCGCGTGCCGCCAAACCCTGCCCAGCGCCGCCGGGCGACAAGTAGCGGGGCCGGTAGCAGCAGGGTCAGCAAGAACAGCAGGTGGTCGGTTCCTTCGGCGATGTGGCGGATGCCGAGCGTGAACATACCCGTAAAGCCCGCCCAGGCACTGCCCTCCTGCGCATTCACCGGCAACAGCGGTACCTGCCCGGTTCGCGGGTCGGCGCGGATCACGCCCACCTCAACGTTTTCATTTCCGCCCTCGTTGTTGAGCCCCCGCGCCCAGTCGCGCCGAACCGACACGAGCACCGAGTGCGCGGGCACCTCGCGCACGATCGCGTCGTACTGCAGGCTGAAGGTGCGCGCACTGGCGCTGGTGGGGGGCGTGAGACGCGCGGGCACCACGAATTCCTGATATGGGCCGCCAGCCGTCTGCTGCGCGGCCGACAGCGTGGGCTCGCCCAGGGTAACCGTCCACGCCGCGCCCGCCGAAGAAAAGGCCTTCAGGTGGCTGGCAAGGTACGCCCGAACCTTTTCGCCGTACTGGGCCAGGGCCTGAGGGTTGTTCACCAGCGTCCAGCCCGTCGCCGCCTGGAGTTCGTTCAGCGGCAGCGCAAGGTCGGCCGAGACAGAGCCGTCGTGCAGATCCAGTTGCACCGTGGTCGTGGGCATCGGGTGGGCCAGGGCGCGGCCCGGCAGGAGGCACAGGAGGAGCAGAAGCGCCCAGGTCAGCGGGGGAAAGGTGTCGGAGCGGCGTTGAATCATGGGGTCACCTTCCGGGATCAGGAGCGGCCGACTTGGAAGTTGACACTCAGGCCGCGCCCAGCGCTCGTGTGCTGCTGGTCAGTCACGCCATACGTCCAGCCCGACCCCGGCAGCAAAAAGATGTTGGCAATGGGCTGGCTCTTGGCCGGCGCGTAGCGGTTGACGTAGCTCAGCGTGTGCGCGCCGGTGCGGTCGGGGCGCGCGGCCGTGGCGTAGATCTTGATGGAGTCGCCCGCCGTTTTCAGGTTCTGGTAGCCCGGTACCTGAACCTCGTCCAGCGTCCAGGTCAGGGTCTGGCCGTCGACAGTCAGCGCGGACTGCGCGAGCACCCGGCGTGCGTAGGTGCTCGCCTCGGCCGATGTGACCTTGCCGTCGGCGTTGGGATCGAGCGCCGCGAGCACCTTGCCCGCCACCAGCGGCCCCGGCGAGAGGTTCAGCTCCAGCAGCACCTTGCCCGGCGCGAGGCTCAGGTAGGCGGCCTGCACGACCTCATCCAGCGGGTGCGCGCCGGCGGTGCCCAGCAGCAGGGCGAGGAGGGTGGGGACGGCGCGCTTCACGGGCCCGGCCTCACTTCGTCCACGCCGCGCCGTAGTCGTTGCCCGGCTCGCGGTACATGTTGTGCAGATGATTGGTGGCGTCCCCGCCCATCG
Organism: Deinococcus koreensis; assembly: GCF_002901445.1. NCBI lineage: Bacteria > Thermotogati > Deinococcota > Deinococci > Deinococcales > Deinococcaceae > Deinococcus > Deinococcus koreensis. Next base: position 546 of record NZ_PPPD01000004.1, on the reverse strand, counting down.
ACTGCGGCGAGAACTCGATGACGACCGTGGGCCCGGTGATGCGGTAGTACGCCGAGCCGGCGTTCGCCGCCGTGGCCGGGCCATACCAGGCGAAATACGTCTGGTCGAGGTTCTTCTGGATCGCCGCCAGCTTGGGCGCGGCGTCGTCGGCGTTCAGGATGTTGAGGCGATCCTTGATCAGGGCCAGGAGCTGAGTCTTCTGGGCGGCCGTCATGGCGCTGCCGGGCAGGCCCTCGGGTTGCAGGGTCTTGCCGTCCTGACCTGGCCCCAGGACGAGGTCAATCCGGTTGGTGCCGATGACCGCCTTGGCCTGTTGTGCAGCGCTCAGGCCCTGAAGCAGCGTGGAAGCATCCCTGACTTCTTGAGGCACCTTCTCCACGACGGTGACCGTCTTGCCACTCTGGGTGGTCGTGATGGGCTGCCCACCGGTCAGGCTGGGCGCCAGAGTGATATTGGCTCCCGCAACCGTGGCGTTGATCGCCAGGTGGTGCCCACCGAACTGCAGCGTCCAGGCCGCAGTGCCCGAGGGCGTGCCCAGGAAGGCGA